>JBKQHM010000430.1:0-8327 GCA_052148775.1 Isosphaeraceae bacterium
AACCCGACTTGCCCGAGAGATTGACCATGGCACCCAGCCTTCGTTTCGGCTCGAGAAAGAAGACGGGGATCTCGGGATCGGTTGCCAGGCCATGCAGCTCGAACCGGCCGTTGCGGACATCACCGTGGTAACCTCCCTGCCAGGAACGCCAGGACGCCCCCGACGGCATCAGGATCATCCGACTCACCATCCAGGCATCCGGGACCGGTTGTCCGTCCGGGCCAATGACCTGGCCCTTCACGGTCGCGCCGCGGTGGAGCACGACAGCGAGTTCCCGGGTCTCGCCGCCGGATTTCAGGGGGATAAATGCGTGGGCGTACATGCGACGGCCGCCGGGCTGACCCTCCAGGATCATCCGCTCGCCAGTCTCCTGAAGGACGTAGTCCTCGCTCGGGCCCCGCACGATCAGGCGGTTGGATTGCGGCGAGACCGCGAACTGGAATGACCCATCCGGCCCCGCCCACGCTTGGCCGACAGACCAGACGAATGGGTCACCTTGGGCGGACCGGGAGAAATAACCAAGCATCGTCCCTGCGATGGGCTTTCCGGAGCCCTCTTCGGTCACCTTCCCGTGGATCAGGATTCCCCTGGGCAAGACCAGGTCGACCCGATGCTCGATGGCCCCTTTCGGCCACTCGAACTCTTTCGTCCGGACGCTCAGGTAAGGTTGTCCCTGGGGAGCATTCACCATGACGATCTGGCGGTCGGATGATTCGACCCTGGCGCGGAACCGGCCGTCGGCGTCGGTCTCGACGTGGTCGCCACCGTTGGCGGCAACGATGGCGTTCGCGATCGGTTTTCCGGTGTCGGCCGCCCGGACGCGTCCGACGATGATCCTGGCCGGTTCCACGGCCACGACCACTGGCTTCGAGCTGGGGGTATCGTCGGTATCGACCTTGATAAGCTGCCGGTTGAACCGCGGGTCATCGATCGCGAGGAAGACCCGAAGACCCTGGCCCGCGCCGCGCACGGTGAAACGGCCCTCGACGTCGGTGGGCGCCGGGCGGGGCCAGGCCGGCAGGCTCTTCGCGCGATTCCCCCACGAGAAATTGGGACCTTCGACGTCCTCGTCATCGGGATCGCCTTCCGGATTCGGGAGGGGGCGGCCCATGGCTGCGACCAACACCGAGACGCCCGGAACGGGCCGGCCCTGGAGATCGAAGAGGCGTCCCTGGATCACCTGTTCGGGTCGGAGCGTGATCTCGGCGGTGGGTTGATCGGCGTCGAGGTCCAGCTCGACCCAGCCCGCACCATAACCGGGCGCGATGGCGACGGCGACGGCCTCCTCGTGGATCGATGACGAGGTGCGTGTCGCGTCGAGTCGGAACCGGCCCGAGCCGTCGCTCCGCGCCTCGCCGATCGACGACTTTCCCATCTCAAGCTGGTTGTCACTCGCGGGCTGCTTGAGCGTCGCATAGACCATCGTCGTCGCGTTGGGCACCGGCTTGCCTTGCGGGTCGAGCACGCGGCCGACGACGATCATCCGGCCCGGCGCGGGGCGAGGGGCTGGATCATCCGGCTTTGCGACGACCCGGGGCTGCGCGACTGCGGGCGCCTTCGTTGGCTCGTCGTTGCTCGCCGGCGAGTGATTCCGATATCCCGCGACGAGGAACATCAGGGTTAGCATGGTGAGTTTCAGCTTGTGGAGCAACATGGATCTGAGCACCTCGCGGGTAAGGGCCGTCGCGGCGGCTTGTCAGGCCGCGAAATGGATCGCGGTCCGGTCGTGATGTCGCGCAGGGGATAAGATCGACGTCGAGGTTCTCTCGCGTGCTGGACGACGATCCAGTGGACACGATCGAACCCCCGGACCGGATCACGTGATCCGTCACGCCTTCGGTTTCTCGATCCGGATATCGCCCAGGTCGAGGGTCTCGCCGGGCTTGACGGTGAATTCCTTGCGGACCTGGGGAATGGCCCCGCGGCCCACGGTGTAATCGATGAACCGATAGGTTGCGCCCGGGATCAAGACGGGGAGCGTGAGTCGTCCCTCGGCATCGGAAGTGAACCCGTTGGCGTAGTTGATCGAGTCGACCGCGTTCAGGTAGGGTTCCCCGGCGAACAGGAGGCCGGCCTTGTCGGACGCGTTGTTGTAGGGCGGACCGGGGGCGGTGACCATCGCGATGGTGAGATCGCGGGGTAGACGCCCCGCGACCGGCTTGCCGTCGGGATCGACCAACCGTGCCCTGGCGGCGCCGCAGGGTGCGAGCCGGACGGTCATCGGTGCGCGGGCCGTGGACTTGGTCGAGAGATTCACCGTCGCGCCCAGCTTGCGTTTGGGGTCGAGGAAATAGGCGGGGGTCTCGACGTCGGGGTCGAGCCCGTGCAACGTGAAGCGGCCCTCGCGCACCTTGGCGTGGAAGGGACCGTACCAGTTCGCCCACAGACTCTGTCCCGGGTCGAGGACGACCCGGCTGAGGATCTGGGCGTCCCGGACGGGCTGGCCATCCGGCCCGAGAACCTGGCCGGTCACCGTCTCGCCGCGGCGGAGGGCGAGGCGGATTTCCTCGGTGTCGACACCCGGCTTCAGGTCGAGCCCGATGTGGCCGTGCGCGTAGATCCGCGCGCCGCCCGGCTGGCCTTGCTGAATCATCCCGAAGCCGATCTCCTCGAGCACGTAATCGTCGCTGGGGCCCTTGACGAAGAGGTAGCCTGGCCCGGGCTTGGCGCCGAGTTGAAACGAGCCGTCGGGGGCGGTATTGACCACGATGCTCCCGGTTACCAGATTTTGCCGGTCCCCACGAGCGACGAAGCTGACGGTCGCCCCCGGGACGGGCTTGCCGGAGCCCGCCTCGGTGACCTTGCCGCGGATCAACACGCCGCGCGGCAGGGCGAGGTCGAGGGATTGCTCGAGCGACCCCTTGGGCCACTCGAGGCTCCCGCTGGCCGTGAGGTACGGCTGTCCGTCCGGGGAATAGGCCAGCATGCTGTAGATGCGGTCCGCCTGCCAGGAATTGACGCGGGCACGCCCCTCGGCGTCGGTCTCGGATTCGTCAACAATGCGGACCCGACCTCGGCTGGCCATCACCCTGAGCGGGGCATGAGGGACCGGCTTGCCGGTGTCGGCATAGGTCACGCGCACGTTGATGATCTGCGACGGTGTCAGCGCCGCGGTCATGGTCTTCGATTCCGAGGGGCCCTTGGTATCGGCTTCGATCGACTGGAGGGCGAACCGCGGGTGATTGACGGCCAGGGACGCGATCAGGTCGCGGCCCACGCCGCGCACGGTGAAGCGGCCCTCGGGATCGGACGTCACCGGCCTGGGCCACGCGGGAAAGTCGTTGGCGTTCCTCGGCCCATAATAGATCGTGTCGAAGCGGTTACGAGCCCCGGCCGGGGCCTGCGGCAGCTCTCGGCGAATCGAGGCGACGGAGAGGGTGACGCCGGGGACGGGCCGGCCTTGCAGGTCGAACAGTCGCCCGTGGATCACCTGCTCGGGCCGGAGTGCGATGTCGGCGGTGGGCCGGTCGTCGTCGGGGTCGAGCTTGACCCAGCCGACACCATGGCCGGGCGCCAGGGCGACGGCGCCGAAGTCCGCGTGGTGCAACGATGACGTCCGCGGCGCATCGATCCGGAACCGGCCCGAGTCGTCCGAGCGGGCGTCGCCGATCGGGGCCTGCCGCAGGAGGTAGGGCGGACGCTCGAGCGCCAGGCTCCGTGCATACGCCGCGACCGTCGCGCCCGGCACCGGCTTTCCTTGCGGGTCGAGGACGCGGCCGGTCACGAACATCCGGCCCGGGGCCGGAGACGGGGGCGTGCCGGCCTCGTCCCTGGCCAGGGCGATCGTCGGATACCCCGCGCCGGTGGCGACGGCGACGAGGAGGAGCACGGTCAGGGCGAGTGATCTCGGCTTGTGGATCGACATGGCTGGGAGCACCTCCTGGGCAAGGGCCGCCGCGGGGTTCGACCGTGGAGTCCGCGTGCTCTGCGAGCGCCGGGCTATCCGTCCCATCGGCGGAATGGTGCTCGCAGAGCACCTTACTGAAGCTGCGATTCCTCGATCAGAATATCGCCCAGGTTGAGCGTCTCGCCAGAGTTGACGGAAAATTCGCGAGTTCGCGCCGATCGCCACCCGGAAATCCGGGGCGGGGCCGCTCGGGGGAACGGGGTGCGTTGTCCGATGTGCGAGGGTCGTGAGCCCGCAATTTGAGGGGAAATCGCACCACGGGCATTGCGCTGGTTTGCACTCCTGTGCAACATTCCGACGGGTCGCCCTTCCCGATCTCCAGGGACGGTCGGGAGTTGGCGTTGCGTCCCCGAATGGTCCGGACGAGGCGGGTCGCGGGCGGCAAGACCCCTATCGTCTTAGCTCGCGGCCGTTGATGGCCCGACTCGCCCGATTGATAGTCAGACGGACAGCTTGTCATGGTCCCCACCTCGTCGGGAATCGATTGTGCACTCACCGTATAATGTTAGAATGGCGCGATTTTGAAATTTCATGAATGCACCTATCGCGGATTCGTGCCGTTTGTCGCCCGAACTCTCGACCACGAAAGCAGATAAAAAATCCGAGAAAAATTGGAATTTGCGCGCAGCAGACCCTTGCGAATGACGAGAACGGGCGATTTATACTGATGCCTCTGACCCTCGAGTCCCGCGTCTGACCCTCGTGTCCCTCAAGGACCGTTCCATGAAAGCCGCGAGCAAGCTCCGAGGCACCGCGATCCAGGCCGTTGTCCTGATGACCGTGACCGCGTCCGCGGGCGCGCAAGAGGCCACCCGCAAGGCGGAAGATCTTCGCGAGAGCCGACCGGCCTCGGCGATTTCGGGGGCAAACTTTCGGGGTATGGTTACCGTATCACTCGGAGGCCAGTCCGCACCCATCGGCGCGAGGCGCGGCGCCCGCGACAAGGCCGCGAAAACGGCCAACCCCGCTTCGAAGCTTCGTGGCCGGATCATCTTCCACCGCTATACGAATTACGATGCGTGGGACGGCCGCCTCTATCTCTACAACTTCGCGACGAAGCGGCTTGGATGCCTCAGCGACCGCTGGGAGATCGACCACGCCATCAACGGCAGTTTCTCCCCCGACGGCAAGCAGATCGTCTTCATGGGAGTCCCTCGAGGCCAGCATCGCGGCGACGCGTGGGATGTCTACCTCTGGAGGGTGGACGGCCGGGCGAGACCGATCAACCTCACCGAGGGGCTCGGCACGCGCGACGAGGACCCGAGGTTCGCGCCGGACGGCAAGCGAATCCTCTTCAAGCAGGATGGCGAGATCCGGATCATGGACCTCGCGAATCGGCGGATCTCGTCCATCCCGTTCGGGGGCGCGAAAGCCGAGCGGTCGATGCCGATGTTCGCTCCGGATGGGGAGCGCGTCGTCTACGCCGAGGGGGCCCGCAAGGATATGGATCTCTTTCTCATCGATGTCGCGGACGGCACGCGGCGTCCCCTGGCGATCGAGCCGGAGATCCAGGAATACTTCCCGATACCGCTCGACGCCTCGCGCTTCCTCTACGTCCGCTGGACGAGCCGGGACGACCATCACGATCAGGTCTGGGTCGGTTCGCTGGATGGCCGGACGCGCGG
The DNA here is from genome assembly GCA_052148775.1 of Isosphaeraceae bacterium. Classification (GTDB taxonomy): domain Bacteria; phylum Planctomycetota; class Planctomycetia; order Isosphaerales; family Isosphaeraceae; genus CAVZRC01. The sequence goes on from JBKQHM010000430.1 coordinate 5,533, forward strand.
GCCGCTCCGTTTCAATCAGCCCGGGTCGGACAGCTCGGACCCTTATCCGATCGACGACCGCCTCGTCGTTTTTTCGAGCACCCGCGCCGGCGGACAGGGCGGGTATGACCTCTATCTCGGCGACCGGGACGATGGTGCGAGCTGGTCGCTGAGCGTGCTGGGAATCAACAGCCCCCAGGAGGAGCTGGGCGTGTGCTACGATCGAGCCCCGGTGAAGAAGTAGCTCGAGATCCGCTAGACCGGCTTCGCGGATTGTATCGACACTTGAGTTGATGGCCAACCATCCCGAAGCAGGGCAGGTCTGGGCAAGATCCAGGCTCCGTGATAGGCTCGACGCCATCATCGGCCATGAGGACGCTGAGGGTCTGACCGGCGACCACGACCTCGCCGAGGTGATGGCCCCGGACACGGCGCTCCCGATCTTGGAAGGTGCGCGTCATATTCTTCGGGCGATCAGGGATAACCGTCGGGAGCGCTGATGTGATTCATGATCTGACGCTGGGTCATCTCGACCTGGAGGCTCTTCGGGGATGTGCCGCCGTGGCGAGCCGGCCGCTCGACGAGTCGATGGTCCGTTGCGTGCTGGCCGAGTTTCCGGATGTCAAGGCCGAACGTAAGGGTGGGTACATCATCCTGCCGTGGCATGGCCTCGGATCGGTCGATGTGAGCGAGGCATTCGCTCTCCGGTTACACGAGCTGACCGACTGCCTGATCGCCGATCGGAGAAACGGGCGTCTGATCGAGCCAGAGGTGTTGTCGCGGAAGAAGGGGCTGGCGGTTTAGAGACTTCGAATCGAGCTGCGTCCCCGTTCGCACGGCCCGAAGCTGCTCGCCTCCAGGTTCGGGCCGGAGGGGTCCGAACTCTGGGAAAGGGGTCTGTTACGGGATCGAATCGATGCCTTGATCGTGCACGAGGACATCGAGGGCTTGAAGGTGGTCGAGAACCAAGGCTTCGAAGCCGCGCATACCGCGGCCCTGATCCAGGGGCCGGAGGCGACACGCCCGATCACCGCGAGGGTGCCCGGAACATCCTCCGGGCTATGAGCGATGATTAGCTAATTGTCGCTGATCAATGGCAGGTTTGCCAGTCTTGGAGACACACTCCGTACCGAGTTCAACGCTGAACCGGCTCATCTCTCCTGTCTTCTCAATCAATCTTCCGACCGGTTCCCAGGTTCGCCCTCGGCTGCTCCTCGGCCGATCCGCTGTCGCCAGTACAGAGGGTCGGACTCGATCTCGGAGAGGAAACGGCAAGCAATCGGCCGAGGGAGGTACTTGCCCTGCTCCCCGCGTTTTGGGCAAAGGTGATAACGAGACCGGGGGGAGCCCTGCCGAGGTACTCGTCTTGCCCGACTTGCGGGCACTCGGAGAAAACTTCCCATCGGGTCCCCCCTTTGGCTCGTCCTACTTCGGCCTATGCGCCTTGTGGCAGGTGGCGCATCCCTCTGTGACCTTCTTGAAGGCCGCCTTGGCGCCGTCGAGATCCTTCTCCTTCGCTGCCAGCAAGGCTGCGGCGCTCCCCTCGCGGAGGTTCTTGACTGCGCCCGCCCAGACCCCGTCCGGGCACCGTCCATCGTCCATAAGCACGTAGCTCAACTCGTTAAGACACGCCGCGTGGCACGCGGCCGTGTCCCAAGCCTTGTCGTCGGATGGTCCGTCACCCTTGAGCTGGTCGCCGAGGGCCTTGCAGTGCGGCTGCGAGATACCCGCCATCAGGTACTTCGTGGGCGAGGGCCGCGACTTGCCCTTGGTCTTCTGGGCCTCCACGGTACTGCCGGCGATCAAGAGTGCCAGGCTTATGCCCAGAGCGACGACTGCGTTCACCGATCTCTTGGTCATGATGCAATCTCCTTTGGCAAGTTGAAAAACGAACGAACGCCACCCGCTATAATCGCGCTTCAAAACCCCGCGATCCCACGAGCTTCCCTTCGACGTCCCCTTCTCGGGGTCGGGCGAACAACGCCATAGGCGAGTGGGACGCCCCATGTTCTCCCAGGCGTGACCCGGGCGCGGAATCAGCACCGTGGACAAGGGACACCCCATGTATCGCCGTAGCAGGATGTCGGCAAGGATTCTGGTAAAAACCCAACGGGGTAAATACCCGTTAAACCGAGTAGGGGTCCAAGGCCCAAGTCTGCGATAACCTAATGCCTGACGAAAACGTCGCCACCAAAGCAAAGGCCACGGTGATTCGAATGCTTCGAATCACCGTGGCCTTTCGTGAGCCCGTATCCCTCGACCCGCCATGAGTCAAGAGCAACGGGGCCAAGGGTAGCAGAACCACAAGAGAATCGCAACCAACTTCCGCAAACGCCAGCGAAGACTCGTCCTGAAACAAGCATGTTCCGGGGATTGATATAGGGCTGACAGTGGCCCACACCCTATGAAATAAGGCATGGACGGAGACGAAAGAAATCGGAGATCTGCCGGTTGGAACGTCGTCAAGTTATTGAGCTTCAGGTAAGTCGGCGCCGAAACGGGGCGCCGAAACGGGGACATTCTTAGTACGTTCTAAACCCACGGCCTCTGGCCGTGAGACCCGAAGAGCTTCGAGCGATCCGGCGTGCCTTCTCCTCCGGGAAACCGGCCCCTGGCTGGACCTGATGAGAGTGAAACAGGAGCGGCCACCGCCGAGCGATCGGGAGTCGCCTCTGCCGAGCGACGGGGAAGGCCCCGGACAGCATGAAATCCACGCCCCCAACGGGGGCTACCTCACGTAGACGGCCCCCTCGGGGGGGCCTTCCTCATACCACGTCCTTTGGGCATGGTTGATGATTCTTGGCCAAGCTTGATAC
>JBKQHM010000431.1:0-3823 GCA_052148775.1 Isosphaeraceae bacterium
TCAGTCAGTTTTCCCCTCCGCGGAAATCGGCGTTGATCGCCACGCGATGGGTATAGCGGGCCAGATATTTCAACACCTGTTCGGGACCGCCGAACATGTCCGGCTCCTTGTGTCATGAGGTGCGGAACGAAGCGAATCGACCACTTTCATGATGACGGAGCGGAGTGGTGGTCGGCGTGAGTGAAGGGGCTCGATCGCCGCGGCGAGGAGAGAGGACAGGATCGAAGTGGAGGCCGAGGAAGAGGCGAGACGTGAGGACGGAGTAGATGGGGAGCCGTCAGCCTGTCTTCCCCACCGCGAAGCGGTTTAGTTCAACGCCCTTTATCGGATACCACCTGCGGGTCGGCGGGGTCGAGCCTCCAAGGCGAGTTCCCGGCAAGGCCATGCCCACAACCATCGCCGTCTCTTCGATCACCCTGGGACCTTCGATCCAACCCGTCGGGCACATTCTCGTCTTGCACGTGCTTTCAGTCCGGCACCACGGCGTATTCGCGGCGGCCCTTGCGGACGACGATGCGGGGGGCGAGGACCTCGCGGGTGCGCCGGAGCAGCCAGTGCCCGCAGGGGACCAGGAGCGGACGGACCAGGGTCGCGTCGATGAGGATGCCGACAACCAGGGCGAAGCCGAGCTGGCGGAGCGAGCCGAGCGGGCTGAACAGGAATGACGCGAAGCTCGTGGCCGTGATCGCCGCGGCCGACGTGATCAGGCCGCCGGTCTGGCCGATCGCGCGGACGATCCCCCGCCGCAGCCCGCGACGCTGCGATTCCTCGTTGAGCCGGGTCATGAGGAAGACGTTGTAATCCACCCCGACGGCGACCAGGAGCACGAAGAGGAAGTACGGCACCTTCCAGTCGAGCCCCTGCGCGCCCAGGATCGTGACGAAGACGAGATGGGTCGTACCCAGGGCGAAGGCGTAGGTCAGGACCATCGTCGCCACCAGGTTGACGCAGGACAGCGGGTCCCTCAAGGCGACCAGCAGCACCAGGAACACGCCGATCGGGACGATGAACCAGCTCTGGACCTGGTCGGCGCGGGTCAGCTCGCGGATGTCGGCCGATTCGGCGTTGGCGCCGGCGATGCGAACTGTCACCGGGATCCCTTCGTATTCGCCGAGGAAATCATTCAAGCGACGGCGCAGGGTCAGGACCTGGTTCATCGCATTGTTGGAGAAGATCCGGTCGGACTGGGTCAGGTCGATCCGGGCGCGGTGGCCATCGGCCGTGATGTAGGCGGCGAAGCTCTTGAGCAGCTCGGGATGTTCGTGCACGGTCTTCTCGTCGATGAGCAGCCGGTCCAGGGCGTGCCGTCCGACCGGATCGTTGAGGATCTGGGTGACCTCGCGGTGCGCGCGGCCGGCGCCTTCGGCGATCTGCGAGGCACCCTCGGCGGCGCGGGTCAATTCGCGGAGCAAGACCTCCTGCGGGCTTTCGGGCCTGGACTTGTCGGCACCGATCGCTTCGGCGATCGAGGGCGCGGACTTCGCTCCGTCGGGTTTCGTGGTCGGCGCGGGCTTCGCGACCGCGGCGCCCTTGGTCTTCGATGCGGGGGCGGCCTGCTGGCTCATGGACTCGATGGCGCTGCTCAACGCCGGGAGGTTCCAGGCCGTCGGCACGCCCTGACTCCACTGGAGTACGGCCGACGCCTTCTTCAATCCCGACGCCAGCGCCTGGCCGCGCGACTGTAACTGGGACTGGGTCATCGCCGGCTCGGGCCGAGACGGCGGCCCCTCGGCGGGTTTCGCCGTCAGCGGCAGGCCGGTCGTCTCTTCCAGCCAGATGGCCGCGCGGAGTTTGGCCGCGCCCTCCGTGAGACCCTTGCTGAGCTGCTCGGCCCCGCCCGCGAGGAGCTGGAAGCCCGCATTCACCTCGCCCAGCCGAGACGACAGCCGGGCGCGCGACAGCGGCTGAGGACTCCCCAGCGGCTGGGTCGCCGATCGCACCTCGGCGAGCCGTCGCTGGTGCGACAGCAGCCGGCTCACGTCATCAATCAGCGCGAGGCCCTCCGACGTGCGAAAGTCGATCTCCGACTCCAGCACGACCGTCAACGGCGCCAGCATCCCCGGGTCGAACTTCGTGGCGAGCAGGCCGAAATCCTGCACGGACTGGGTCTTCTTCGGCACCTCGGTCATCAGGTCCTGGATGAACTCGGTCCTCAGGGTCAGCAAGGATAGCGGCAGCATGGCCAGGATCGTGAGCAGCCAGCTCCGCAACGGCCGCGCCATCGCCGCGGCGCCGAGCTTGTCCCAGAGTTCGGTCGAGCTGCCGGCCAGGCCGTCGAAGGCCCTCGGGTGGACCCGCGCCAGCAGGATCAGGAGCGCCGGCGTCAGGCTCAGGGTCGCCAGGAGCGCCAGGCCGAGCCCGATCGCGACGCTCGGCCCGGTGCTCGAGAAGAGCTTGAACTTGGTCGTCCCCATCAAGAGTAAGCCGATGATGATCGTGCCGGCGCTGGTCACCAGCGGGGTGAACGATCGCGACAGCGTCGCCCGCATCGAGCCGACCGGATTATTTCGGTTGAGCTGCTCGGCGAACCGCCAGGAGAGGAACAGGCAGAAATCCGTCCCCGTGCCGAACAGGATGGCGATCAGGAAGAGCTCGACCAGCGACGAGACCTCCCACCCGGCCAGGATCATCCAGGCCAGGACCCCGCGTGCGATCACCACACTGATGCCGATCGTCGCCAGCGGCACCAGTGCCAACCAGAACGATCGATAGACGAACCACAGGACGATCATCAGCAAGCAGACCGTCACGACGGCGGCACGGTCGAGGGACGTCTTGACGTTGGCCATGTAGTCGCGTCCGATCACCGCGTCGCCCGTCCATCGGACTTCGAGTCCCGTGGGGACATCCATCCCGGCGCCTCGGGCTTGTTGCTGGATCCAGGCGACGGCCTGGTGCGTCACGGGCGCGACGAACGAAGAGGCGAGCGACACCGCCACCAGCGTGACGGTGCCGTCGCGGCTGACCAGTCGCTGGGCGACCTCGGGCGCCGAGGCCGGCCCGATCACGCGGAGGATCTCTCCGGGACGCCCGACCGACTCGAACTGTGCGGACAATCGCCCGGCGAATTGCTTGTCGGCGTCGGTCAGACCGCCCGGCCGGTGCAGGACCGCGACGACCATGGAATCATACGCCTGGTCGGGCCAGCACTGCCGGACCAGTTCCGCCGCATGCCGGCTCTCCGCCCCGGAGGCCAGCATCCGCGCCTGGCCCTCGGCCGCCAGCCGGGTCAGATCGGGGGAGGACACGCCGACGACCACGCCGACCACCAGCCAGACGGCCACGATCCAGCCGGGGTTCCGACATACAACGATCCGTACGGTGTCCAATGACATCTCTCCGGCACTCGCGGCACAGGCTGGCCCGGATCTCGATGGATCGGGGTCTGCGGCGTAGACACCCTCGAGGATCGGCGCGGAGGCCCTGACCCCCGTCCTCGGCCCATGGCCACGGGCGACCGAGTAAACCGTTCCCTATCCGGGACTCACGATGCACCTGCCCCGCCTCACGTCCCTTCGTTGTAACTCCTGGGCTCGAGGCAAGATGGGCAGCCTGACCAAAATGATCCGGGCCAGGAACGCTCTACTCTATCAACCGTTCAGGTCCCAGATCAAGCAAGCCCATCGCGGCCAATGTGATCATCTGTATATCGAATTCGCCATGTGCTCAGAATACTTGATACAAGTCGCGTGCCGTGGCAGCTTCGAAAAAATGAGGGAATCGGACATGATCCGGATCGCGAGGATGGTCGCACCTTCATCCGGGTTGGCGTTGTGGAACGACCGTCGGCCGTTCATCAGCATCAGCTTCGGAGGGCGAACGG
>JBKQHM010000432.1:0-24768 GCA_052148775.1 Isosphaeraceae bacterium
GGAGCGGGCGGAGCCCACTTCGGATTCTTGGCAACCAGCTCGCGGAGCTGATCGGCTGTCCCCCCGGCGGCCAAGAAGTCACTGACATCGCCCTTCACGGGTAGTCCAGGAATCTCGACCACCCGGATCGACTGGGCCTTGCCTTGAAGCGACTGGGCCACTTGCTGGGCATGGCGTTGACCCTTTCCCTCTGGATAGTTCTTTTCCGGCGGGTCGTTGTCCGGGATGATGGCGACGTGGCGGCCACGGAGGATCTCAGAATAATGGCTCCTCCACTTGAGCGCACCCATCGGGTTGCAGGTGGCGACGAATCCGGCCGATACCAAGTTATCGACATCCTTCTCCCCCTCTACCACGAAAACCGTTGCGGCCGGATCGGCAGCAAGCAACTCGGGGAGTCGGTAGAGAACCGTCCAGATGCCATTCAGGTTCCATACATATTTCCCATTGCCGATCGGTCGCCGTTGAGTGAAACCCCTCGGATTCTTGTAACGGACGGTCTCGTGAATGACCTTACCGTTAGTGTCGCGATACCCGTAGACACAATCGATCGTCCCCGTCTTTTTCTTCTGGTGACGGGTCGTAGCGGCCGGAGCGTGTTCCTTGCCGCACTGACAAGGTCCCCGCGCAGCATGAAGGTAGCAGTCCGAACCGCCATCATGCTTCGCCTGGCCTGCATGCTCTGAGCGGGCGCAAAAGATCGTCTTCCTGTCCCCTGAAATGTACCCGTGACATCGGGTTCCTTGGCCGCGAGGGTCGTTGTCCGATCCGTCGCATACGGGGCACTTCTGGCCATGGGTGAACCGAAGGACGCCGTTAGATGTCGCCTTCTTCATCCCCGCCCCCTCTGGCCCCGGGCCGGCTGATCTTGACTTTGGAATGAAGCGAGTGATAGAGTTTCCATGGATGCCTGCCTGATGATGAGAAGTTAATTGACGCCTCGAAGGTCGTTACCCTTCGAGGCGTTTCTACGCGCACCCTCAGCGCTTGGGCCTTGGACAGCCCGCGCTGATCCATCGGTCGATGGTTTCTCGCGACCAACGCACGGAGCCTCCCACCCGGAACTTCCCGGGGATCGATCCTTCGTCGCTCAACCTCCACACTGTGCGCTCGCTGAGTTTGAGCATCGCCGCTATATCGGCGACGTCGTACGCAGCCGGCATGGGCGGACTTGAACGGACAGGCGCGAATGCGGCTTGGCTCATCGTGTGACCTCCCTTGACTTGGATCGACGCGGATGTCCGCGTCCAACAAGGGAAGTCTATACACGTCAGGAGTGCATCAACTTCGATGCAACAAAGATTCTTCGTCGAAAGCCAGGAATGGATGGGATTTCAGTGATATGACGGGCCAAGAAATCTTTGGTTGCAAGTATCCCGCAACTATTTTCGGCTCTTGTCCCGCCGTTTTCGCTTGGATGCTTTCACTCGAATTACGTCGGCCCCGTGAACGAGCCGTCCTTTGTATTTTCCGATATACCTGACACGACCTTCGGAGCATGCCTTGCTGAGTTCGTCCCTCGTGAGATCGGCTCCATTGATCGCTTCTTCGAACGTCACGTAATCGGAGGTGTCAGCCGTATCTTCTGGGCACTTCGGGAACTCATCAACCGGGATATGATTTCTTTGATCGTGCTGCCTTCCATCTTCTGGGATGTAGAAATAGCCGACCTCCTTGACCGGCCTGTCGCCGAGATCTTCGACGTTTTCCCACGAACCGGTCTCGGGATCAATTTGGATCAGTTTGACCGTCCCGTCCCCGTTGGGAATTACCTTAAGTCCGGCAGCCTCGATGAACGCCTCACCCTTCGCGGTGTATTTCTCCGGGAATTCCGGCTTATCGGGATGTGGGAGCAAGAACTTGTAGGAAAGCACCCAACGAGGCTCGCTGCAACCCGGACATTGTTCGGCGAACTCCCAAAAGGATGTGCCGCATTTGCGGCAGAACGCGGTGGGAATCGACATGGTTAGTCCTACCTCATGGTTGCCGGCCGGTCCCATCCCGTGAGGTAGGACCGGGACGGGACCGGCACGGCGCCCCGATGATCAGTCGGGGGATCGCACTCAATCTACCAGTCAATCAGAAAAGTGTCCAGCGCTACTACGCGAACCCAAGTAGCGCCACAGGTAGCGCGCCGCTGTCTTTTGGTGTCAATGCTTGTCATCGTGTTGCAAGATGACGCTCCCCGAGATCCGAGTGAGGGACGTGGCGAAAAGGCTGGAATGGCAGGGGTTTAGGCATCTCATGTCATTCGTTGTCATCTGGTGTCTAAAGTGACCGGGGAGGGGCTCGAACCCTCGACCAACGGATTAACGTACCTCATCGGCTTTCACCGACCGCCGTATCCCGGGGCATCACGCTGTTCTTGGCAGCGAGGCCGCTGGGTTCCGGGTTGAAAGTCTGGACTATCCCTTCGCCATCGCAGGCGTGCCGCGTCTAGTCTCTGGGGCCGGGGCCGGCTCATCGACGGTCCCTTGCCTGCTGATTACCCAATCCGACCGCTTTTCGACCGTCACGCTTGCCGTTACCGGCGACGTTGTGGTGCGTTCGGCTCTCAGGGCGTCCCAGCATACTGCAGCATCCACTCGTCGCGGTTCGGTTTCTTCCCGCGCGAGGCTCTTATTCCTCTGTCCTCTGACAGCGTTCAAAGTCCGTTGCTCTACCGACTGAGCTACCCGGTCTCAGTGCTCTACCAGATTACGTTCAGCAACCCAACTCGTCCAGACCCTGTTATCGCGATTTGCCCGTCCAAAAAAGTCCGGCACCCCAGCTCGAGGCGGCGAATCTGCCTGGTTAGCCTCTCCTTGCGGCTTGCCCCGGACCCTTCCGGGCACGACAATGAAATCGTGTCGGAGTGAGACCGCGGCAACCCTCGCACGCAGGATCATCGGCCATGGCGCAACTCGGCATCGTCACCTACAATATCGCCAAGGACTGGGATCTGACGACCATCCTCACCAAGCTGGACGCCCTAGGCTACGAAGGCGTCGAGCTCCGAACGACCCATGCTCACAAGGTCGAGGTCAATCTGACCAAGCCCCAGCGCGAGGTGATCCGCCAGCGCTTCGAGGACTCCACGGTCCAACTGGCCGGGCTGGGCAGTGCCTTCGAATACCAGGCGACCGATCCGGCCGTCGTCCGCAAGAACATCGACGGTACCAAGGAGTATGTCCGCCTGGCCCACGACCTGGGTGCGCCGGGTATCAAGGTCCGACCGAACGGCATTCCCAAGGGTGCCGAGCTGGAGGCGACCCTCAACCGGATCGGCCGGGCCCTTCACGAGATCGGCAAGGATGCGGACGATTTCGGAATCCAGATCCGCGTGGAAGTCCACGGCGCCGTCACGTCACAACTCGAGAACTTCGCCAAGATCCTTCAGTATGCCGACCATCCCAATGTCTACGCCTGCTGGAACTCCAATCCGAGTGATGTGAAGAACGGCTCGATCCGCGAAACGTTCTCTCTCGTGGCCGACAAGATCCAGGAGGTCCATCTCCGCGACCTCACCGACGAGACTTATCCCTGGCGCGAACTCTTCACGCTCTTGAAGAAGCAGAATTACGAAGGGTTCACCCTCGCCGAGATCCCCGAAAGCCGCGACCCCGAGCGCGTCCTGCGGTATTTTCGCGCCTTGTGGCTGGCCTATCAACCGGCTCCGTGATCGCGTCCGTTCACCGGTGGCCGTAGAACCGGCCCACCAGCCAGACGATCAGCGGCGTGACCAGCACGAGGATGAGGATCGCCTCCGCGATCCAGAGCCGCGCCGCGCTCGATTCGACGGAAGATTCCTCCCAGTCTTCGACGATCTCACCGAGATCGTCATCACTCTCGCCTTCGTCGCTCTCCAGGGACCAGCTCTGAGAGAGGATAATCCGCGCCTCGTGGAGCATGTCCGCGGGCACCTGGAGCTTGACGCCGCCGGTCGCCACGCGATACATGGATGGGCTCCCCATCCGCTCGCCGTCCACGAAAGTCGGGATGCCCTCGGCCTCGAGTCGAATCCTCGCCGGTGCGACCGCCAGGCTATCGGGAAACCTCGTCAGCGTGACCCAGGAGACCGGTCGGGCGGTTGGAGTGCCTGTCATGATATCCGGCGCGTCCGAGACCAGCACGACGTCATGCTTCGGACACTTTGCTCCGACGCTCAACCGCCATCGGGACTCGCAGATATCGCAGTAGCCCTGGAGCTGGAGAATGTCGCCACAGCGACGACAAAGCGTCTGATCCGCCGGGTCATCGGCCCGCTGGCCGCAACCGGGGCAGAAGCGCGGTCCGGAGTTGGATGTGATCTCGGGATTCGAAGGCATCGTATCAGGTTGTCGCACCCCCGTGAGAAAGCAAATCCCGGCGCGGCCGGAGGTGCCACCGGGGTCTAGAACACGACAGATCCATTGTACGCCCTGGGGATTCCCCAACACAGCCGGAGGTGCCCTCCCGGGAAATGCCTCGGGCGACATCTTCAACGCGGGATCGTTTCGTCCGGGTTCGTGGCGATCCTGGAATCGCCGCGATCGGCGTGGACGTCGATCCGAGAACGCAATTCGACCAGATGGATGGTACCGGTCCGGGTCGCGACCGCAATGAGCTTCCGTTTCGCCGAATAGGCCAGGCCCGTCGGCCGTGTACGCCCCAGATTGAACGGCCCGAGCAGCGGGAATCGGCCCAGGGAGTGCTGGGGGGCCGCTTGCATGATTTCGAGGACCGATTCGGCCTGCCGGGCAGAGATCAAGTAATCGGCACGCCGGGACGAGGCGTCCCCTTCCGGGCGGTTGCGGGAGTCCGAAGCTCCGGGGAGCTCGATTGCGATCGTATCCCCTTCCGCCGCCCCTGGCATCATGATCCAGTCTGCGTCCGGAGATGCGGATAGGTAAGGCTCCTTGGCGATCACGGCGGGCGTCCGACCGATCATGCGCGGTGCATCGGGATCGGAGAGGTCGATCGCCGCCGTCTGCTTCGACTTGGCGAGGAAGATCGCAGCGAATCGCCCGGACGCCGAGAGATTCATTCGCTCGGGATCGTCAGTCGGATCGAGTGGGACGCGACCGACGGGATGATCGATGCCACCGTCGCGATCGAGGGCGAAGACATCGAGGGCCGGGTAAGGCTTCTTTTGATCTCCTTCGGCTCGCCCCGAGCTCAGGACGAACAGGAAACGCCCATCGTGCGAGAGGGCGAAGTCGTCGGGATAGAATCCGGCCGGGTTCCGCGAGCCGACCTTCTTCCCATCCGCATCGAAGATCTCCCACCAGCCCGGCACCAGGTGTTTCTGGTCGCCGGCCGGGCGCTGGAGCACGAGGAATCGAGGGCCGAAGGGGACGATGCTGACCGGCCGCCCCTCCAACTGAGTCTCCGCTACCGGCCGGAGCTTCAGCTCGGGATCGACTCGATAGGTCACGAGTCGATGATAGCGCGGGCAGATGCCCGCCAGTCGATCTCCGTCCGGGGTGAAAGCAACCCGGTCGACACGCTGCTGTCCCGTCGCGAGCCGGTCCGTTTCGCGAAGGGCCCATGGCCCCGCGTTGGCGGTGACCGGCCGATTGGCATTCCGGACGAGCCATGCCGCCGACATCGCGCCGATCGATACGAGGGTCAGGCCCAGTGCGAGGAATATGGCGATGCGGCCGCTCGGGTGATCGGCCGGCGGAGACTGGTGGCCGTTCTCGCGGCGAGGCCCGCGAATATTCACGCGGTTCTCGGTGCCGGCCCGTATTCGTGACAGGTTCGACCGGTGACGCACGACGAGTAAGGCCACCACGGCGATCGAGAATAAACTCATGGCAATATGCTCGCGACTCAGGGGTTCGGTACCCAACAGGAAGTGTGCTGTCGCGAAGCCCACACCTCCGGCGAGCGACGCCAGCGACATGTATCGCGAGGTCCACAGCACCATTCCGAACACGACCGCTGCCACGGCACAGGAGACCGGATCGAGCGCGAGCACGACGCCGACGCTGGTCGCGACCCCCTTGCCTCCCCGAAACTTCAGATAGACCGGGAACGTATGACCGAGGATCGCGGCCGTCCCGATCAAGACCGGAAGGTCCATCGGGACGAACCCGACGAATCGCCCGAATAGCCAGGGGAAGCCGAGCGTCGGCACCAGCCCCTTGAGCAGGTCGAGAGCCAGGACCAGCCAGAAGTAACGTGCTCCCAGGACCCGGCCGACGTTCGTGGCTCCCAGGTTGCCCGAGCCGACCGTCCGGATGTCGATCCCCTTGACGGCGCGCGCGATCAAGTAGCCGAACGTGACCGACCCCATGAGGTACGCGATCAGGACCGACAGCGCCGAGAGCGCGAATAGGGTCGTCGAGGAGGGTTCTGTCACTGGTCTCGCCCGATCTTAAGTTTCCTGGCTTCCGGATATCCCAGGAACGCAGCCCGACGCGATTCGAAGACTTCGTTGGCGAGGTCGTAGTCGTCGTGCCGGCCGATGTCCAGCCAGTAGCATTCCTGTCGGTAGCAATGGACGTCGTGGCCGCTCCGTCGCATCGACTCCAGCAGTTCCGGCATCGGCAACGAACGGCCCGGCGTGAGGAAATCCCATGCCGAAGGGTCGAGGATGTAGACGCCCATGCTGACCTGGAACGAATACTGGGGCTTCTCCTCATATCCTGTCAAGACATGGGGATCGTCGCCGAAGTGCAGCACGCCGAAGTCGATCTTCACCTCGCGCGGGTAAGAGGCGATCGTCGCCGAGGCACCCCGGGCCCGGTGGAACTCGTACATCGCGCCGTAATCGAGCGTCGTGAGGATGTCGCCGTTGATCACCAGGACGGGTTCCGATGGGCGATCGAGCAGAGTCAGGCCGCCGGCCGTCCCGAGCGGGGTCACCTCACGTCGGTAATGGAGGTGGGTCCCGAATTTCTTGCCGTCGCCGCAGAATGCCTCGATGAGCTCGGTCAGGTATCCCGTGATGATGGTGACATCGCGGAATCCGAACCGCGCGAGTTGCCGCAGGACGACCTCGATGATCGGCATCGGATCGTCGAGCCCCAGCGGCATCAGCGGCTTGGGCAGGACGTGGGTATAGGGGCGAAGTCGCGTCCCCTTGCCACCCGCCAACAGAACGGCCTCCATGTTCTCGCCCTCCTTGTTCGATGGCTCAAGCCGAGCCCATGGTTCCGCGACGCGATCGACCCGATCGCTCGGCCTGATTTCGCGGGCCGCCCTGGCCCCGCAATCGGGAATGTGGCCCGCGTCCCGCCCGGCTGCGAGACACATCGTGGAAAATCGTCAGGAGCCGGGAGACATGATCGTCGAAGGTCTGACGACGCCCGAGTCGCAGGGCCTCGCCGGACATCGACTGCCGCGTCGCGTCGTTGGTCATCCGATCCAGCGCCGCGATCAACTCGGCCTGGGCCCCGGGTGAGGTCAAAACGTAGCCCTCCCGACCGTCGGTCATGAGCTCGCTCGCCCCGTTCTGCTCGGTCGTGATCACGGGAAGGCCGCACGCCAACGCCTCGAGAACGACGAGCGAGCACGGATCGTAGTAGGTCGGCTGGACGAAGAAGTCGCTGGACCAGTAGCACTCTCGCACGTCCGGATGGAAGCCGAGGAAATGGATGGAATCCTCGATCCCCAGGCTCCTGGCCAGTCTTCGATAGGGGGCGGCGTTACCACCGCCACTGACCAGCAAATGGATCGTCCGGCCCTGTCCCCGTTGGTTCCGCGCCCCGAGCGACTCGATGAGCGGCTCAAGGCCCTTGAGGGCGAAGTTATGGCCGACGAAGAGGCCGGCCAGGTCGTTCGGCTCCAGCCCCATCCGGTTGCGAAACGCGCAACGGATCGCGCCGGGCTGTGAGACCTCGATCCGCTCCAGATCGATGGCGTTGGGCACGACGTGGATCTCTTGGCGCGGGACGTGTTGGTATTCTTCGAGATGGCGACGGACCATCTCGCTCACGGCCACGAACCGCGACGACCGCCCAGGGTCGTATTGTTTGTGCTCGATCGCGCGGTAGAGCCAGTATTTCGGATTGGCGGATTTCGACAGCCGATAGAGCCCTCGCTGGAGACCCGTCGGGAACCTTCGGGCGTTGGCGCGCAGGCTGCCTTCCTGGACGCCTCCCTGGGGAATGATCACGTCGTGCGCCCAGGTGTTGATGAACCCGACGGAGCACTCATGGGCCCCGTGCCCCATCGCCGATTCGGAATTCTGGGCGAAGCTCCAGATGCGATCCAGCTTGGTGCGACCGGTCGCGGGCACGACCACGACGTTGACCTCGGCGGGCAGGCAATCGCGTGCACAGCTCTCGACGTAGAGGTCCACGCGATGACCGCCCGCGATCAAGAGCCGGCAGAGGTCGGCGACGTAGGTCTCGGCGCCTCCTCGCGACGGGTCGACCCGCTGATAGTTGAGGGCCAGATGCATGGTACCTCCTTCGTGATGGCGAGTGGTGAGAAGGAATTCGTCGTCGACCCGTCGATCGCCCCGTCTCACTCCCATCACTTTGTATTCGCGACTAACCCCTAGCCGACATATCGCATCACCGAAACGCGATCCTGGAGCGATTCTCGCTCCGGACGAGCCTCGGTCTGCCGTCACTTTCGGTTGTGCCTTGCGTACCGTGCCGCTCGGAATCGCACGAGACGCTCCTGCCATCGGGCCAGGGGAATCGATGTCCGCCGCTTGTAGGAGCACCAGAATCGAAGACGGTCCCGGTCGTCGATCCCGGTCACGCCGAAGGTCGAGAACAACAGTTGCCCGAGATCCTTCCAACGCCACCAGTCGCGCAGGATGCGATGGGCACCCAGGCGATGCATATCGATCAGGACGATCCGCGAAGGACGTCCCTCACGCCTGAGCCGGTCGAGATCCAGGAAGAAGTGGCAGAGGTACAAGTCCTTGTGGAAGTAATGGGCCGCGTGCAAGGTCGCCGTGATGCGGGCAATCTCCGTGATGATGCGTCGCTTGAGGACGGCGAAATCCCGGCGATCGAGCCGAGCGGCCAGTTTGGGTAACACCTCGTTGATCGCCTCGCACCCGGTCAGCTCGGCGACCATCAAGAAGCTTCGCAAGCCCGCATGGGGGCCGATCTCCTCCCCCGCGGCAACCACGTCCGGGACCTCGACCCCCAGCGCCCGGGCGCGTTCGAGGTGACTCCATTCGGCCGCCGCCGGGGAATGCGTCCTCGATGGGATGAAGGTCGCCGCCAGCCGGGACACCCAGGGAAGGCGATAATGCCTCTTGAGATACACCGAGACCGGGGGAGCGGGGAAGTTCTGGGCAACAGCCCCCGAATGCCAGACGACCCGGGCAGTCGACCGTCCCTGTTTCGTGTGGAGCCGGTCTCCCGACTGGAGGGTCATGATGGTCGCGTCGAAGTCCTTGGGCAGACGGCCGCGGTACCGCTCGTTGACCCACGTCCAGCTCACCCCGCGGACCCATCGTTCCCAGAACGATCCGTAGTTCAACGCGTCAGTCCTTCCCAGGATGCAGGACTGTGGAACCGGTAAAGGCGGACCGCCGGCTTCGAGTCGCCGGGCGAAGCCGGGAATTCCACGAGGGGAGTCGCCGAATAGGCGAGCAGGGCCTTCAAGGTCGTTGCCCGAGCGCTCGCGGCATCGAGCTCGTCCAGGCCGACCAGGATGTAGCTCAGGTGCGAGTCGGTGAGCGCCTGCCGGACATGCCAGTAGTCATAACCCGGTTGACCCGAAATGAACTTGCCCCAACCTCTTGTATCCAGGACCTCTTCCTCGGGGCGAGCATGCGTCGCGAGCCATCGTCCCGCGGACCAGTGGCCCCATCGGCTCAGGTGATTGAGATGGTTCGGCTGCATCTGGGTGGCGATGGATCCGACGACGGCAACGACCATGGTGGCAACGCGAGCGGGACGGCTCCAGCGCCCGTCCCATCGCAGGCTCAAGGCGATCCCGCGGCAGCAGACGTAGGTTCCCGCCGCGGCCCATGGGATCGAAGCGACCACCAAGGCCATGACATGCCGCCCCGACAGATAGCCGAGCGCGGTCGAATGCCTCAGGAGGGCCAGGCCATAGACTCCGGCGAACGTCAGCAACAGCCGGCCCTCCAGGCCATCGGCGTCGGCGGGGTCGCGATCCGGCAGGAGTCCGCGGATGTAACGCCGGCGCACGAGGCCCCAGACCGTCATCACCGCGAAGCCCCAGCACAACTGCTCCCACCACTTGCCGACGATCCGGCCGATCGACGACCGCCATCCCCGAATCGGGATCTGGTCGGCCTCTTCCTTGGGCGAGAAGTCCAGACGCGGATCGTCGAGGCCCCGGGGAACCTGCTGCGGGACGGGACGTTTCACGATCGATTGCGGCCCCAACCAGGCCCCGTACCGGACCGCGAGCTTCTCGGAGATCTCGCCCTTGAAGGCGGCATACGAAACCACTATGAGTGCAGCCGCCAGGAGCATCATCGAGACAGTGTTGAGCCGGCTGATCCGGGATCGCCCGGCGCGACGGCTCTGACCGATCGACCAGGTCAGGCCGATCGCGACGGGGACCAGGATGACCTCCGGTCGCGCGAGATAGCCGGCCCCTGCGACGAGACCCGATCCGACCCCGATTCGCCAATCGGCGGACCGCAAGGCCCGAGCTCCCAGCCACAAGGCGACGAAGGTCGCGAACAGTGCGAGACTATCGGCGAGGGTGTCGTGTCCCATCTCGGCGGCGCGGGGGAGCAGGGCCAGGAGGCCGGCCGCGATGAAAGCGATGCGTCGATCGAACAGCGAACGGGTCAGGAAGTAGACCGGGAAGAGCAGCCCGATCGAGGATATTGCCGCGATCACCTGCGCCGCGATTCGCCAGGCGTCCGGACCCTTTCCGACGCACCAGGCCACAAGCGGCTCGGCCGTGGCGATCAGTGCCGGGTAGAGGGGGTGCACGTCTGCACCACGGATCACGACGGCCCAGGGAGCCGTCTGGAATTGTCGAGCGACCCGTATGAATTTGAGGCCGTCTTGGGCCGGGAGCAGGGTACGTGAGACGGCCCAGGCGTGGAGGCTCGCGGCGAGCAGGGCGATCGCGAGCAGACTCCGGTATTGGGCCATCGCGATCCTCCTTGATCCACGGCCCTGAGACTTGCAGGGAGCGGCCGATTCCTTCAGCCGGGGCCGAACGGTTCCCGGGCCGGTCCGAGCAGACAATGGCCGGGGCGTCATCGTCCAAGGCGGAGAGTATAGAATCCCCGCTCACGCGGTCAATGGCAACCGTCGGGCCGGGGCGACCGTCGTCCGGTTCCAGCGGGCGAGCCGCCCAGCATCCCGAATCTCAGACCAGAGGGCTTCGAGGCTGTCTTCCCAGGCGATCCGAGGTTCCCATCCGGTCTTCTCAACGATGCGGTCGATCGCGGCGCGGGAGTCCGATGGACCCCGCCGGCTCTTCTGTTCCGGATCGACGCGCGTCTGGACGGAACGGCCGCTGAGGTGGACGAGGATATCCAGCCCATCGCCCACACGCCGCGAGCAGCCGGTCCCTACGTGATACACCTGTCCGGCCTGCCCGCGGAGCGCCAGGGCGATCATCGCCTGTGCTACGTCGCGCACGTCGATGAAGTCGCGGCGAGCCTCGAGATCGCCGACGATCAATTCGAGCGGGTCCGGGCCCGGTTCCGCGAGTTGGGTCGCGAACCGGCCGAAAGCCTGGGTCGGCGGGATTCCCGGGCCGATCGGATTGAATACTCGTGCCACGGTCACTTCCAGCGGCGGACCTTCCGACAGACCTCGAAGTGTTGCCAGATGCTTGCTGCGGCCGTAGGCGTCGATTGGGTAACCGGCATAATCCTCGCCGACGGGCAAGTTCGATGCCTCGACCGGGCCCAGTTCCGCCGCCGAGCCGGACAACACGACACGGATCGGCTTCTCCAGGGATCGCAGTGCGCTCAGGAGATGGGTCGTCGCCCAGAAGTTCGCGCGATAGAGTTCGTCATCTCCGGCCGGTGGGGTCCGGCCGGCCGTGTGGATCACGAAGTCGGGACTCGCGCGACGCAGGGCCTGGTGGAGCGCCGTCGCGTCATTCAGATCCGCCTCGATGAATCGACCTTCGGGCCAATCCGGTGGCCGGCGCCGACCCAGGCCGATCACCTCGGTATTCGGCCTCTGGGCAACCTCGCCACCGTACCTCAGGGCATCCATGACATGCCGGCCTACGAAGCCAGTCGCCCCCGTCACCAGCCAGACCGCCATGGTCGACTCCTCAATCGTTCACGCTCGGAATGTTCCCGTTTGACACCTGCCGCCGATAACTCAGCAACGCGATGGTGCCAGCAGGCGGCAGGCAGCCCGGAAGACGCTATCCGGTGTCAGTTCTCGCATGCAACGGTGATGGCCTTCGGGACAGACTGGCCGCTGGCAAGGCCCGCACGGCACGGGATGGAACACATGCCACGCCAGGCCATGATGAGTCCGCGTCCACGCGATGTGGGTCGGTCCGAACAGGGTCAGCACCGGCGTGTCGAAGGCCGCGGCGAAGTGTCGCGGCCCCGAATCCGTCGTGATCAGGAGCGAAGCGCGACTCACACACGCTTTCGTCAAGCCGATCCCCAGTTTCTGATCGGCCAGGCTGGCGACCATCGGATGCGCCGCGGATCGGACGATCTCCCTTGCGGCATCGCGCTCACTAGGGCCGCAGAGAACGAGGATATGGACTCCGAGTTCGTCGGCCAGCCTGCGGGCGAGCACGGCGAAGTGGGTGGTCGGCCAGTTCTTCGCCGGGCCGAAAGCCCCCCCCGTATTCAAGCAGACCACAATCTCGTCCGGCGACCAGCCGAGCGCCCCGAAGGCTTGGTCGGCGGCGGCCTCGTCGTCCGGTGTCGTGGCGAGTTCGAGTCGAATCGAATCAACGGGGCATCCCAGGAGGCGCGCGAGCTTCAAGTAGGTCTCCACGATCGGGACAGGCAGCCGTCGGCCTTCCTCGTCCCGCTGCTGGTAGAGGCGGTCGGTCAGGAGGATCCTTCGCCCATGATTATCATAGCCCACGCGACGGGGGATGCCAGCCAGCCAGGCCATTCCCGCGGATCGGACCGAGTTGGGGAGGAGCACGGCCAGATCGAAACGTCCCTCACGCAGCCTTCCCAGCGCCGTCCACGACCGATGGCCTCGGTTGCGGGAACGTGGATCGAAGTGGATCCAATGATCGAACCACGCGGTGCCGTCGAGCGTCGGCGCGACGTGGGGCTTGATGACCGCCGTCAATTCGGCGCCGGGGAATCCGCGTCGGATCGCGCGAAACGTCGGCGTCGCCATGACTGTGTCGCCGATCAGGTTCGGACAGAAGATCGCGATCTTCATCCGCGGGGGGCTTGTCCCGGCCGATGGAGGCGCGCTGCAATCCGATCCGGAGGCGAATCCGTTCGCTCTCACGATAACCTCTTTTCACCCGTCTCAGATTGAAGCTGGGTCCTTCAGGAGTCGGGTCAAGGCGTCTTCCATGACATCTTCACCGGCGAGGATTTCGAGGCCGATCCGCAGCGCCCGCAACGGCGACGACCCCAAGGTGCCGGCGCGCAGCTTCACCAAATCCTTCTGAGTGGTCAAGACGAGATTGGCCCCGACATCGCGAGCCCAGCGTTGCAGGTCGTCCACGTCGGCCGCCGAGTAGTCGTGGTGATCCGGATAGATTCGGAGGTCGAGCAGTTCGCGGCAGAGGGGCAGAATGGTCCGTCGAAACCCTTCCGGATTGCCGATGCCGCAGAAGGCCGCGACGTTTCGACCGGCCAGGTCACTCAGGGGAATATCCAGGCCGTCGGCGTCGATCAGGTCGATCGGGGCATGCCGGGCTTCGACGCAACGAACTGGGCCGACATGTCGTTCTGCTTGGACGCGGATGGCCGCGCGATCGGCCGCACTCACGAGATCGGCCCGGGAGAGGACCACCAGGTCGGCCCGGCGCAACGAACTCAATGGCTCCCTGAGCAATCCGCGAGGCAGGAGACGATTCAGACCGAAGGGATCGAGTGCATCGATGAGGACGATGTCGAGATCGCGCGCGATTCGACGATGCTGGAAGCCGTCGTCCAGCACGAGGATCTCGGACTCGAGTTCCTCGACCGCGATCCGGGCGGACCGGACACGATCGGGGTCCTGGAGATGGGGGACGTCGGGGAGGTTCTCCTCGAGGACGCGCCCCTCGTCGTTGAGCCCTTGCGTCTGTTTGTAGCCACGACTCAGGATCGCCACCCGTTTGCCACGACGGCGGAACCAGCGTGCAACCCACTCGACCATGGGGGTCTTGCCGGTCCCCCCCACGGTCAGGTTCCCGACCGAGATCACCGGTACGGCAGCCCGATGGATCTCGAGCCAGCCATGGTCGTAACCCTGATTTCGCAACGCGACGGCTGCGCGATAAAGAATCGCGGCCGAGCTCAGCATCATCCGCGCCAGGTGCGCCGGAAGGCTGCGGGACCGACCGCGAATCAGGCGGAGGTACGCGTCCTGATCGAATCGGCTCAAGCTCAGGCTTCCATGGCCTTGATGATCGCCTTGGCCATCTCGAGCGTGCCGACGGCCGTGGGATCATCGCGGTGTGGCTTCATGTCGTAGGTGACGTCCTTGCCCTCCTCGATCACGCGGGCTACGGCCTTCTCCAGCCGCTGAGCGGCCTTGGTCTCGCCCATATAGTCGAGCATCAACACGCCCGAGAGGATCAAGGCCGTCGGATTCATCTTATACTGGCCCTTGTACTTCGGCGCCGAGCCGTGGGTCGCCTCGAAGACGGCGCCCGCCTCGCCGATATTCGCGCCCGGGGCAACCCCAAGGCCGCCCACCAGGCCCGCACAGAGATCCGATACGATGTCACCGTAGAGGTTGGGTAGCACCAGGACGTCATACAACTCGGGCTTCTGCACGAGCTGCATGCACATGTTGTCGACGATCCGGTCCTCGAACTCGATGTCGGGGTATTCCTTGGCCACTTCCCGGCTGACCTCGAGGAACAGTCCGTCACTGAACTTGAGGATATTGGCCTTGTGGACGGATGTCACCTTCTTCCGCCCATACTTGCGAGCGTACTCGAACGCGTACTTAACGATTCGCCGGGTACCCGTGATCGAGATTGCCTTGATCGAGATCCCCGAGTCGGGCCGGACCGTCTTGCCGTTGAGCTTCTTGATATCCGCGATCAGCTCGGCGGTCTCCGGCTTCCCCTGCTCGAACTCACAGCCGAAGTAGAGGTCCTCGGTATTCTCGCGGACGATCACCAGATCGACGGGCGTGTTCGAGAAATAGGTCCGGACACCGGGGTAGATCTTACACGGCCTGATGCACGCATACAGGTCGAGGGCCTGCCGGAGGTACACATTGACGCTTCGGAATCCGGTCCCGACGGGGGTCGTGATGGGTGCCTTGAGGGCGATCTTGGTGCGTCGGCACGATTCGATCACGCTGTCGGGGATCGGCGTCCCGAGCTTGGCCATCACATCGACACCCGCATCCTGCTCGTCCCAACGGATCTGGACACCCGTCGCATCGATGCACATCTTCGCGGCTTCGGCGAGTTCCGGCCCGACACCATCGCCTCGGATGAGCGTCACTTCATAAGACATGAGCGGTGCATCTCCCTGTAATATCCGCCGTCGGCGTCACAGTCCGGCGCCAAGTCCGCGATCGAAGAGGATACAAATCGTTGCGAACACGACGCGATCTGGTATCCTATGGGTGCTGGATGTCGCCAGGCTAACCGGCCGCCGGGCACTCGTCAAGCGGCGCGGGATGTCCTCGCTTCTGCCAACCACGCCCTGAAGACGGTGCCGACGACGATGCTCGAACCTCCCGTCCCCCCCGATCCCCGCGTCCAGCGATGGCTCATGCGGCACCTCAACCCCACGAGTTTCGTGCTGCACATCATCGGAATCCCCCCGACGTTCCTGGGCGTGTTATTCGTACCGATCTACCTCTCGCTGCTCTCATTGCAGCTCTTCTACGTGGCCCTCGCCCTGTTCCTGGGCGGGTTCCTCATCCAGTTTGCGGGACATTTCCTCGAAGGGACCGACCCCGGGGAGATCATCTATTTCAAGCGCAAACTCGGGCTTCCTTATGTGGAGTTCGCCGAGAAGCAGGTCAACAAGCCTCGAGGGAGAATCGACGCCCCGGCCACCCCGGCGTGACGATCGATCCGACAGCATGACAATCGATCGGGAACTTGTTCGATCCGGTTGTCCCCTTCCTCTCGAATGGCAGATGCGTGAGTGGCACGCAAACTGTCCCGAGGATGCGACACCGCGACGATTGGACGACATCGCTTTCCCCCATCTGTCTACGGAGAGCGGAGGTGTCGGGCATTCGGAACGCCATGGATTCGAACGCTATCGAGGGCGCGAGACCGCCCGAGGTATCGGCCGCTTTACCGAGCCCTCTGTTTTTGATCTAGGCTTGGCCGGAAAAGTCGATAGAATCCGCCCCATCGCTTCAAGTCGCACGTCATAATTATCCGATTCATTCCGACAAGTCGAATGGTGGAACTCACGGGACAGGGGTGAGCCGGCGCGTTGCGACGGCCATGATCTGTTCAGAGGTCAAAACTGCGGGTAATGAACCGATTCTTTGCCCGGCGAGACCCATAAAAGTGTTCGATAAAATCCCGTCGCTACGGGAACTCGTCCGGCATCGACCGGCTGCGGCACGAACTGTCGACAGGCGGACCACCCGAAGCCAAGCCAGGGACGGCGCGGCGCGACCCGATGAGTCTAACTCATCGTCACATGGCGATCTTAGTCAAGGACGGCTGGCCATGCGATTGACCCTCAGAAGGAACCGATGGACGTGTGCGGCATTGCTCGCGTCCTGGATCCTCTCCTCTGGTTGCCAGAGGCTTCCTTATATCGACGAATCCAAGCCAGTCCCTCATGACAGCATGGGACGAGTCGCGTTGGAAGACAAGGAGGTCAAGCAGGCAAGCCTCCTGAGTAGTACGTTGCCGATGCAGTTGCCGAAGGTGAGCAAGCCTCGGACGACCAACGATCCCGAGGCCGCCGAGATGTGGCCGATGACCTTGCAGGAGGCCATCCGCCTCGGCCTGGACAACTCGGAAGTGGTCCGGGTCATCGCCTTCGGTGCCCAGGGTATCCCGATCGGCGGCTTCGAGCCGACGCCGCTGAATACCGGGGCAGGGGCCGGCGTCGCCAGCTCGCTGGGCTCGGGCACTCTCCAGACGATCTATGACCCCGCGATCCTGGAGACCCAGATCGCCACGGCCCTGTCGAATTTCGACACCGCCTTCACGACGAGCCTACTCTGGGGCGATAGCACCCAGCCGTTCAACAACGGCGTCCAGGGTGGCTCGCTGAGCCTGACGGGTACCAAGTATCCGATCATCTCGGTGAACGATTCCGCGACGTTCCAGATCGGCCTCTCCAAGCGGAACGCCACCGGCGGCTTGATGGGGATCACGCAGAACACAAGCTGGACGTATCAGAACAGCTCGTTCCTCGTGTGGCCGTCGGCCTATACGACGAATCTCCAGTTGACCTTGACGCAGCCTTTGTTGGGTAGTGCCGCACTGCCGGGTCAGGCGGCCGGCCCGCCCGTCGGTCTGGAGGCGAACCGAGCCCCGATCGTGATCTCTCGCCTCAACGCCGATGCGGCTGTCTGGCGGTTCAAGGCCGAGATCATGGCGGAAGTCCGGTCGATCGAGCAGCAGTATTGGAGCCTGGCCCAGGTCCACGTCCAGCTCTGGAGTGCCGACCGGGCCGTCAGCCTCGCCGCCGAGATCCTCAAGCGGGAAGAGGCCGAGCTCGCCGTCGGCCGCGGTACGGTCGCCGACGTGGCCGAAGCCGCCCAGCGGCTCGAGCAGTTCAATCTCGACCTGGTGACCCGGACCTCCGACGTCATCACGACCGAACGGCAGTTGCGAAACCTCCTCGGCCTGCCGCCGGCGGACAACCGACGGATCATCCCCGTCACCCCGCCGACCGAGGCACGTCTCGAGCCGGACTGGGATTCCAGCCTGGCACAGATGCTGAGCTTCCAGCCCGACATCGTGCAGCAGCAGATCCTCGTCCGGGTGGCCGAACTGCAATTGCTGATCGCCCGAAATCAATTGCTGCCGCAGTTAAGCCTCAACGCCCTCTACCAGTTCAACGGCCTGGGCCAGTCCCTGGACTCCGCCTTCGCCACCATGACGGGGGGGACGCTCAAGGCCCTCAACCCGGTCATCGCGAATCAGGAACGGGCCGCGGGTCTCAATCAGAACCCGGGCATGTATAGCAATTTCGCCACCTGGCAGGTGGGCTTCACTTTCCAGATGCCGCTCGGTATGCGGTCGCCCCTGGCCAACTCGCGACAGGCCCAGTACACCCTCTTGCGTGCCAGGGCATACCTCCAACAGGTCGTCCACCAGACGACCCACTCACTCGCCCGGTTCTTCCTGGAAATCGACGCCAACTACAAGCAGTACAAGACCGCGTCACGGTTGAGGGCCGCCGCGGCCCAGCGGCTCGACGCCCAGCGAGCGTACTACGAGGAAGGCCGAATCACGATCGACCGGTTCCTCGATGCCGTCAGCCAGTATGCCACCGCGGTTGCGACTGAGGCCCAGTACAAGTCGACCTACAACATCTCGATCGTCGCCCTGGAAGAAGCCAAAGGGACCTTGCTGGCCTACGACAACATCGCCGTTGCCGAAGGACCGCAGCCGAAGAAGGCCTACATCCAGGCCCGGGACATCCAGGGAGCCCATCGTCAATTCCATATCCCGCCCGACGGTCCGATGATGCCCGAGAAGCCGGTCGGCCCCCAGAATGCTGATACGGTTACGCCCAATCCGCCGCCCAACGTGGACCCCGAGCAGAACATGCCGCCCTTGCCAGCTCCGGTCGGGCCGAACGGGCCGGCCCCCACGCCCTTGCCGCCTCACGTCCCGGCCGCCATCCCGCCATTCCTCTCGCAGAACGCGGCGGGAGGTGGCGGACAGCCGAGTGCGACCGGCGGCATGGTCTCGACGGTCTCCAGCAGGGGCCCAACCCGGGCGAATCCATCGGGTTTGCAGCTCACCTCGGCGAGCGGCTCGGGCGACTGGTCGCGATCCCTGGCGGCTCCGGCCACCCCCGGAAATGCGGCCCCGAACCCCGCTCGAACGACGGGCAATAGCTTGATGAACCCGTCCTCGGCCGCGACGCTACCGGCATCCCGGACGAGTGGCGCTCCGGGGGAATCCCGTCCGGCCCAATCGTTACCTCCAGGAGACCTTCCGACGTTGCCTGGTTCAATCGATCTGCCTCCATTACCCTCTCAGTAGCGCCGGGGCTGACGATGCGGCCGACAAACCCGATCGAGGTCCATGACCCCGGGACACCTGAAGTCCCGGTCCCGGCCTCGATTGGGTTTTGTCAAAACATTGTTGACCATCGCGAGCCGGGCTCGCCACAATGAGGATTCGCTCCTCGACCCCAGCACAGCCAGGGGGTTTATTCAACACTCTGAGGAAAGGCGGTCACGATGGACGGCGCTCAGGACGATCGGACAAGCGCAGGTAGTCGACGTGATTTTCTCAAGACGGCGGCCGCCTCAGGCGGTGCCGCGGCACTGGTAGCGGGCGAATCCGCGTGGGCCGCCCAGCCCGAAGCTGTCAAGCCGAGCCTCCCGACCGTGACCCTCGGCAAGACCGGCCAGAAGGTCACAGTGCTGGGACAAGGGACCAGTTGGACCTTGCAGCCAGCCTTCCTTCAGGCTGCGTTCTTTTCCGGCGTCCGATACGTGGACTGCTCGGAAAACTACGAACGCGGCCGGTGCGAGAAGACCCTCGGTGAAGTCCTCGAACGGACCAAGATGCGGAAAGACGTCTATCTCGTCAGCAAGTGTGGGCGTAAGGTCGGCGGTGCCGGGGCTTATGCCAACTACGAGCAGCACCTGAACGCCAGCCTGGAACGCCTCAAGACGGATTACATCGACTCCTACTACTTGCATGGGATCACTGGTGCCGAGATCCCCTTGCTGCACGATCCGGAAGTCAAGGCGGCCTTCGAGAAGCTCAAGAAGTCCGGCAAGATCCGGTTCTGCGGACTGAGCTGCCACGATCGCAGGCTTCCCGAGGTCGTCGAGGCCGCCGCCGAATGCGGCTGGATCGACCAGATCATGATCCAGTACAACTACCGGACCATGGGCGTCGATGACGTCAAGCGCGCGGTGGACGCTGCATCCAAGGCCAACCTGGGCATCGTGGCCATGAAAACC
The DNA here is from genome assembly GCA_052148775.1 of Isosphaeraceae bacterium. Taxonomy (GTDB): domain Bacteria; phylum Planctomycetota; class Planctomycetia; order Isosphaerales; family Isosphaeraceae; genus CAVZRC01. The sequence continues at coordinate 20,133 of JBKQHM010000432.1, forward strand.
CAGGGCGGTGCCGGTAGCTTCCGGGAGGAGGACTCCGCCCCGAAATTCAAGGAGTTTCTGGACAAGGGCTTCAAGAAAGAGCAGTCGGCGATCAAGACCGTACTCTCCGATCACCGCATCCACGTGGTGGTCAGCGAGATGACCAATCGCGATATGCTCCGCGAGAACATGGCCGCCTCGGCCGACCATACCCTCTCCTCGCGGGATCAGAAGCTGCTGGAAGAATACCGCCTGGCCACATCGCATCTCTATTGCCACGGCTGCGGCCACAATTGCGAGCCGGCGGCCGGCGGGGTCGCCGTCGCGGATATCCTCCGTTTCCTGCGGTATGACGAGGTTTACGGCAAGCGTCGCCGTGCCCGTGAGCTGTATCAGACACTCCCCCAGGAGGCTCGCAACCTGGTTGCGGCCGACCTCGCCGCCGCTCAGGCGGCCTGCCCCCATGGTCTTCCCGTCGTGGAACTGCTCCGCCGGGCCGATCAAAGGATGGGCTGATCGGTGACCTGTCCGGGATCATGACGGATGACTCGGATCAGTCCGAGTCATCCGCATCATCTCCACCCGGGCGGACCTCGGATCCCGAAGGGGCCGGCGTGCCCGGGACGACATATTTTCCGTCGATCCATCTCCCGAGGTCGATCAATCGACACCGCTCGGAGCAGAAAGGAAACGACGGGAGTTCGTCGATCGCCGAGATCTGGAAGGATCTCGAACAGGTCGGACAGCGTCCATTAATCATGGCTCGCTCTTGGGTGTGGACGCGGCCGGCTTGGTCGGTTCAGAGCTCGATGGGCTCGACGTACTGGTCGATGCCGCGGCATCCCCCGACGGTTTCGCCGCACCGTTCGAAGACGATTTGTCCGCCTCGGCGGCTTTCTTGTAGGAATCGCTCCGATAGTCCGTCTGATAGAAGCCCGAGCCCTTGAAAAGGATCGCGGCACCCGGACCGATCTTCCGGCGGAGCTTGAGTTGCTTGCACTCTGGGCATTCGGTGCGCGGCTGGGCCATGATCGATTCATAGGCCTCAAACTCGTGACCGCATTCGTCGCAGATATAGTCGTAAGTCGGCATCGTTCACCCATCCTTCATATCGACCAGCGTCCAACCCTGCTCGTCGGCCGAGGAGTCTCGGGCGATTCAAGGGGGCAAGGACCCGGGTGTAGCATCAGCTCCCGGCCGAGTGGACGGACACGGCGACTTTGGTCGGCCGCAGGACACGATCGCGAATCTTGTATCCCTTGCTCAGCTCGCCGACGACGGTCCCTTCGGGGTGAGTCGAGGAAGGCTGCTGGAGCACCGCGTCGTGGAAATTAGGGTCGAATGGCTCACCGAGGGCCGCGATCGGCTCAACACCGTGCTTGTCCAGGACCTCGAGTAATTGCTTCTGGACCATGTCAAGACCGGCGGTCACCCCCTCGGCGCCGGAGGCGCGGAGGACATCGATCGCTCGACTGAGGTTATCGAGCGAGTCGAGCAAGTCGCGGGCCAGAGAGCCGACGGCATACGCTCGGTCGATATCCGCCTGCTGCTTGGAACGCTTCTGATAGTTTGCGAATTCGGCCCGAGCCCGGAGTGCCTGATCCTGATACTCGTCGCGTTCCTTCTTCAACTGTGCGATTTCCTCGGCTGCCGAGAGGGGATCGCCGCTAGCCCTGGGGCCTATGCGCTCCGCACTCCCGGGATTACCCGCGGCGGGATCAACGGGCTGTGAAACATCCGGGGAACCCGGATCATGAGGCTTCCGGCTGGATTCATTCATTGGCCTCTGCTCCTAACCAGACTCGCCGTCCAGGACGACCGGCTCCACGACCTCGATCGTCGGTCGGGACCGGCCCCGAGCTGATCGATCAATGCTCGCGCGAGTCGTCGGGCTCTGACTCCTCGGTGAAGTATTCTCGGAGCTTCTCGAAGAAGCTCTTCCGACGGGGACTGACTTGTTCGTGCTCGATCTCGGCGAACTCGCGGAGCAGTTCTTCCTGACGCGCCGTCAAGTGCCTCGGGGTCTCGACGACGACTTCCACGAGTTCATCGCCTCGGGCACGACCGCCGATATCCGGCATGCCTCGATTCTTGATCCGGAGCGTATCGCCGCTCTGCGTTCCCCGCGGGACCTCGAGATGTTCCGGGCCGTCGAGCGTGGGCACCTCGATCTCGGCACCCAGCGCGGCTTGCGCGAAGCTGATCGGCACCTGACAGAACAGGTCGTTGCGTCGACGTTCGAAGAACGGGTGCTTCTTCACGAGGATCTGCACCCGCAGATTACCCCTAGGTGCTCCCACATCGCCGAGTTCGCCCTGGTTCCGCTGCTGGAGCCACATGCCGCTCTCGACGCCGGGCGGGATGTTGACCTGCAAGTGCACGGAAGTCGGGACTCGCCCTCCCCCCTTACAACCCGGGCAGGGATCGGTGATCCGAACCCCCTCACCGCCGCAAGCCGGACAAGTGGTCGCGACCTGGAAGAATCCTCGATTCTGCACGATCTGGCCCCGGCCGCCGCAGTAATTGCAGCTCGTGGCCACCGTTCCCTTGCGGGCGCCGGACCCCTGGCATTCGCCGCAGAACTCCTGACGGTTCACGTCGATGGTGCGCGTCGTCCCGCGCGCTGCCTCGACCAGTTCGATCTCGAGCTTCAGCAGCAGATCGGGACCGGGGCGGGGACCTCGGCGGCGGTTCCCCAGCAAGTCGCCGAACAGGCCGCCTCCGAAGATATCGCTGAAGGCCGACATGATGTCGTCGGCGGTGCGGAAGTCGTGAGTCGCCGCTCCGTTCAGCCCGGCATGCCCGTAGCGATCGTAGCGCTGACGCTTGTCGGGGTCCGAGAGGACTTCGTACGCTTCGGCCAGCTCTTTGAATCGCTTCTCGGCCTCTTCGTCACCCGGATTGCGATCCGGATGATATTTGAGTGCCATCTGCCGATAGGCTTTCTTGATCTCATCGACGGGGGCTTCGCGGCCTACCCCAAGGACTTCGTAAAAATCTCGCTTCGTAGCGGCCATTGGCATGGCATCTCAATCATGAGGGTTGCGGCGAAGAAACAAGCAGCCCGGCGTGGCCCGCGATCAACGCCGGTTTCCGGCACTCTCTCAAAGTATCATACACCTCCTGGTCGAGAATACGAAATCGGATCTCGCGAGGGTGAGCCTCCCTCCGAGCCGGTTTGCACCCGGCTCGGAGGAAACTCTCTCTCCCGAGGAGATGACGAAGGCCTCTTACCGGACGGATCCCTCGACCCGAGCCGCGTTCTCCTTCTCGTCGTCCTTGATGTTGGTGATCATGGCTTCGGTCGTCAGCATCAGCGCGGCGATCGAAGACGCGTTCTGGAGCGCCGAGCGGGTGACCTTGGTCGGGTCGACGATCCCGGCGGCGAACATGTCCACGAATTCCCCGCTGTTGGCATCGAAGCCCTTCGAACCTTCCAGGCCACGCACCTCGTCCGCGATGACGGCTCCATCATGCCCGGAGTTCGATGCAATGTACCGGATCGGCTCTTCGAGCCCCCGCAGGATGATGGCCGCTCCCATCTTCTCGTCGCCGGTGAGCGACTCGTAGACCTTCTGGACAGCCGGGATGGTGCGCAACAGGGCCACGCCGCCGCCGGGGACGATCCCTTCCTCGGCCGCGGCACGGGTGGCGTGCAGGGCGTCCTCGATCCGGGCCTTCGTCTGCTTCATATCCGCCTCGGTCGGGGCACCCACGCGGATCAGGGCGACGCCGCCGGACAGCTTGGCGAGCCGCTCCTGGAACTTCTCCTTGTCGTATTCGCTCTCGGTCTCCTCGATCTGACGGCGGAGCTGGTCGATCCGTCGCTGGATCTCCGTACGCTTGCCGGCACCTTGGATCAGGGTCGTGCTGTCCTTGTTGACCTTGACTTGCTTGGCGCGGCCGAGCTGGCCGAGCTGGAGGTTCTCCAGTTTCAGGCCGAGATCCTCGCTGATGACGGTGCCTCCGGTCAGCACGGCCATGTCGCCGAGCATCGCCTTGCGGCGATCGCCGAAGCCCGGTGCCTTGACGGCGCAGATGTTGAGCACGCCGCGAAGCTTGTTGACGACCAGGGTCGCCAGCGCCTCACCCTCGACCTCCTCGGCGATGATCAGCAGCGGCTTGCCCGACTGGGCCACCTTCTCCAGCAGCGGGATCATCTCGCGGAGGCTGCTGATCTTCTTCTCGTGGAGGAGGATCAGGGCATCTTCGAAGACGACTTCCATGGTGGAGGGATTGGTGACGAAGTAAGGACTGAGGTAGCCCTTGTCGAACTTCATGCCCTCGACGAATTCGAGGGTGGTGGTCGCGGTCTTCCCCTCCTCGACCGTGATCACGCCATCGCGACCGACCCGCTCGACGGCGTCGGCCAGCATGTTGCCGATCGTGGGGTCATTGTTCGCCGAGATGGAGCCGACCTGCGCGATCTCTTCCTTCTTGGAGACCGGTCGCGAGATCGTTCCCGTCAGCTCGGCCACGGCCGCCTCGACGGCCTTCTCGATGCCGCGACGGACGGCGGTCGGGTTCGCACCGGAGGTGATGTACTTGAGCCCATCGCGATAGATCGCGCGGGCCAGGATGGTCGCCGTCGTGGTCCCGTCCCCGGCGACGTCGGAGGTCTTGGATGCGACCACATTCGCGAGCTTGGCGCCCATGT
>JBKQHM010000433.1:0-4659 GCA_052148775.1 Isosphaeraceae bacterium
ACCAAGGGCCCGACCAAATCACCTCGGATCGTGCACCGACCCGAACCACCGAACAAATGCCGTAAGGTCAACAGTGTCTTGGTAGTTGCCGCTGCCCCCCGTCAAAGGGAGGCATCCAGCCTAGCAAGTCTTGTGCCGAACAGGCGTGGGGACATCCCTAAATCTGGACACAATCTGGGGAATCTGGATAAGTCGATCTTCTCCAGGTTGAGCAGACATCCAGGAACGTCCCCTCTGGCCCGCAACAGGAGCAGGATCCTACCAGGATAGGTTGACCATGACCTGACGCTCCGTAGGGCTCGACGACACTCGAGTTGGTCTCATGGAGTCGAGACCAGGGGCTCGATCTGGATGAGCGTGCTGAACCGAGTGAAGTCGGCGGTATTGTGCGTCCAGAGCCGGCGGAGGCCGTAGGTCTGCATCGTGGCGACGATGTTGGCGTTGTGGACCTGCTTGCCACCGATCGGGATCGAGCCCAGGCGCCCCAGCAAGTTGGCCGTGATCACGGGCCCGTCCTCGGCGATCTGGAATTGAGATTGGAAGCGGATGACATCGGCGATCAGTGTCGACGCCGGGAGTGGCGGCGAGTACGGCAGGGGCCTCGAAAGCGACGAGAGATACTCGCGCAGGATCTGTCGGCTGATCCACAACTCGACACCAGCTTGGCGGAAGGCATCGAGCTTTCCGAAGGCCGGCCCGTAGAACGGCGAAGACGGGATCGCCGCGTAGACAAGGATGTTCGTGTCCACGAACACGGGATTAGCGGCCGTCGTCGCCATAGATTTCCTCGCGACGGAATGTGAACCCCTCGGGGAAGGGCCAAGGGATCTCATGCCGGGGGAAATCCGCCATCGTTGGCAGGGGTCGCGGCGCGGCTGGCTCTTTCTCCGCGATCACCACCACTGCTTGATACGGCCCCGGGGCGACGTCGGCGGGCAGTTGGATCGTCGCTCCCCCCTCCTCGTCCACCTCGATCGTCGTCTGGATCGCCCTCATGCGAGCCGCCCCCGTCGTGTGAGAATCGTGACCCTACGGCGTCCGCTTTACTCCCACGATCATGATCTCCCCTTCGCGACCAGGAGACAAGGCCGACGCGCCTCTCAAACGGCTGATGGGGTTGGTGCTGATCTCTCGCGGTTGCCGTCGCGGCCGGAGGGCGGTAGATTGAGGGGATGCGGATCTACCTCGACATGTGCAGCATCCATCGTCCGCTGGACGATAAGAGCCAGCTCCGAGTCCTCTCGCGGAGGTCACGCAGCGGGCCATTGAGGTCCTCTGCCGAAAACTCGGGGCCGCCGATACGATCCGGTTCATCAATCCTGAGCCCCTTTGGATATCCCACGGCCCGCATGGTCGCCGGCCCATCGCCCGCTGATTTCGCTCTCGCCGATGGCGTCTCGTGATGATCGTCCCGTGCTTGATCGACTGCCGATTCCATGGTCAATGGCCGAAACCCCGGCCTCCTCACGAATCGAAGTGAGAACTTGACGGCCCGATATCGACTTTCTCGACTCATCCCATATAATGGCGGGTGGAAGAATTGATCGCCAACGGATGGCGAGCCTGGGAGGGGTATTTCAGGATATGAAAGTCGTCCCACTCCTCATCTTCTGGTCGCTTCCTCTCCTCCAAGCCGGTGGGTTCGATCACTCCCCCGCCTGTCGCTTTAGCGATTCATCGCATGCCGAGGCTCACGTCAACTCGGCCGTGATCCAGAAGACGAGGGATGTTTTCTTCCCCGACGATCCCGGCAGTGGGAGCCTTGGCTCATCGTTCTGGGATGAAGACGAAGAAGATTCTCTCGAAGATATCTTCGTCGACAACGGGCTCTTGCTCTCCGGGGCCTTGCAGCACCCCGGGCCGGACGATCTCTCATCCCTCGTCCGCGCGCATCACGATATCCTCCGATTACCCCCCTCCCCTCATCCTCTCCGCTGTTGAGAGCGAAGCGAACGGCATTCGTGCCGGTTTGTTCCGGGGCTCTCGATCCGAAATCGTCGGCCCTCCGTCGTCCGAGTTACCGGAGTGATCGATCCCGCGTCCTCGACCCTCGCGATGCCTGATTCACCGATCAGGCTGTGATCAGGTCGACCATTGCGGGGTCCATTCGCGGGATGGCGGACTCGCGCGATCGCGAGACATCCGGGCATGGCTCTCAGAATTGGGAGTGCCTCAACCCTCGCTCGATGGGCATGGGCACCCCGCGCCCCAGATCAGCGGATTCATATTCCCTTTCACACGTAGAGGATGAGGATTTCCATGTACCTAACACACACGTTTGCCCATCGCGAGACGCTCTCCCGCGCCCATTCCTGGCTGACCCAGGTCGGGTTCCATCCCCGACAGATCGCGGCGGAGTCCGGCGGCTTGCACCGGATCGTGATCGTGGACGAGCCGCACCGGCTGGCCGCCGCCAAGATGCTGATCAACGCGGCCGAACACGCCGACCCGGATGGATTCCCGAGCCTGTGGGACAAGGCGCCCCAGCCCCAAGGGACCGCGAACTCGTTTCATGAGGGCAGTCCCGCCGAGCTGACGAAGCCCCATTCCTCGGTCATCGGCTGGCATCCGCTCGATTAACGGCCCCTCCAGCCCGGCCGCGAACGCGTCTTCCTCGCCCTTGCGAACGGCTCACCTCGATCCTGGCCGATCGGCTGGAGGGGTGGGCCACGCTGGGCCTTCGTACCCGGGGTGCGCCTTTGTCGCCCCCGGGTCGTCTTCGCGAGATGATAAACGCGTTGATGTACGGCTTGTCGGCAAGCGCGAGCTCTTCCGATAATGGCATGGGGTGAGGCGAACCTCGACAGCCATCGGAACAACCAGCATGCACGAAGCCGAGGCCACACGTACGGGAGCGTTGGCGCTGCAGGGAAACGGGGGGGTAAGTGAGGCTTCGCGGGAGGTTCAACCCGGCAAAGTGCCCCTCCCGACGTCGGTCGACCTCCAGGATGAAAAGGGCCGTCCGGCTGAGGCGGAATCGTCCGAGCCCGGCCGCATGCGATCATCCCGGCGCCTCGGCCTGGCGACGATGGCCGTCCTCGCGGTCGCCCTCGCGGCCTTGGTCCCCACGGTCGGCGACCTCGGCCTGACCTGGGACGAGCCGGCCTACCGATATAGCCAGTTGGTTTCCATTCAATGGTGGGAACAGGTCGGCCGCGTACGCTCCTGGGCCGACGTCCAGAAGGTGCTCGACCCCACGGCCCTCCTCTACTACTGGCCTTACGGGCGCCACGGGATCAATTTCCATCCGCCGATGGCCGGCCAGTTGAACCTCGCCACATATGCTATCTTCGGCCACTGGATGAAGGACATCCCGGCGCGTCGGATGGCGTCGGTCATCGAATTCGCCCTGACGATCGCGATCGGCTTCCACTTCGTCGCCCGACGCTACGGGGCCTGGGCGGGTGCGGTGATGGCCGGCTCGCTCCTGCTGATGCCCCGGCTCTACGGCCAGGCGCATCTGATCGATACCGACACGCCGGGCCTCCTGCTCTGGACGGCCACGTCGCTGGCGTTCTGGAAGGGGCTGCACGAGCCGAATGCACGGCGATGGCGGGTCGCGGTCGGCATCCTGCTCGGCCTCGCGTTCGTCGAGAAGATGGCCGCGGTGATGGTCCTGCTCCCCTTGCTGCTCTGGCTCGGCGTCCGCACCCTGGCCCGACCGGGGAATCGAGCGGCCTGGATCGATGGCCTGCTCACCTCGGGCGCGATGCTCGCCCCGCTGGCGCTGGCCTTCCAGCAGATCCAGATCCTCCAGCGTCAATTACCCCCACCCCAGTTCACGAACCTGTTCGAGGATCGCCCGGCGAGCGACTGGCCGGGGGCGATCCTGGCGATCCCGGCCCTGATCTGGGTCATCCGGCGACTGCTCGGCCGGTTGTTCCCCCGTAATGGCATCTGTGGCGTCGAGCGGCCTGGGCTCGAGACCTGGACGGCCATCCTCGCCTTCGCGCCGGTCGTCGGCATTGTCTCTCAATACAACACTAACTAGTTTAGACCTTTGGGTTAATGAGATAGGAGATATCGGTGCTAAGGCACTTGCTCTTAATACAACACTAACATTACTTGATATTGGCGGTAATAAAATAAGCACAGATGGAGCTAAAGCACTCGCTCTTAATACGACACTCGTCGCTCTCAACGTCAGTGGGAGTAGCCATGAAGGTCGTGAAAGTAATATTAATGATGAAGGATTTAAGGCTTTTGCTCTCAATACGACGCTGACAAAACTCGACTTGTGGAATAGCAATATTACTCTTGAGGGTATTAGAGCACTTGCTCTTAACACCACACTAACACATTTAGACCTCGACTATTGTCATATTGGAAATGAGGGAGCCGAAGCGCTATCCCTCAATACGACTCTTACATCCCTCAGCTACAGTGACTTTGAGATTGGTTATGAATGGGTGAATAAAGTGCAAAGTCAGATCAAATCAAACAAACAATATCTACAAGAGAGACGAATCCATTTCATCCGTTGTCTTATTGTATTGTCACGTGATGCATCTAATTATAATAGTAGATCCTCTTGGAATCGACTAATCCCTGATATGAGAAGATATACGATCGATAAGATGTGTCGACATTGGCAACTAGGAATATCACCACTGAGAGCACGAGAATGTGCATCCTATATCACTAAAAACATAACTCAAA
>JBKQHM010000434.1:0-8143 GCA_052148775.1 Isosphaeraceae bacterium
CGAGTCCGGAGCGCATCCACGGCCTGCTCGAAACGCTCGACGAGATGAGCATCGAGCTCATCAACGAGGACGAGGCGGAGAGTCGTCTCCAGGCCTCGGGCGACCTCGACGACGAGCCCGATGACGACCTGGTCGAGGAGCCGCTAGAGGACGAGGAAGCCGAACTGACGCCGGAGGATCTCGACGAGATCTCCCGGCGCATCGACGACCCCGTCCGGATGTACCTGACCCAGATGGGCGAGATCCCGCTGCTGACCCGCGACCAGGAGATCAACCTGGCCAAGCGGATCGAGATCACCCGTAAGAAATTCCGCCGCAAGGTTCTGGAGTGCCACTTCGCCCTGGCCCTGGTCGTCGACGTCCTCAAGAAGGTCAACGACGGCGAGCTCCCGTTCGACCGGACCGTCAAAGTCTCGGTCACCGAGAATCTCGAGAAAGACCAGATCCTCGGGCGGATGCCGCACAACCTGGCGACCCTGGTCCACCTGATGGATTGCAACGTCCGCGACTTCAAGTCGTTCGTCCGCGAACGGGACTTGCCGACGCGCCAGTCCCTGCTGGCCAACTTGAAGCGCCGTCGCTGCAAGGCCGTCAATCTGGTCGAAGAGCTGTCGATCCGGACCCAGAAGGTCCAGCCGCTGATGAAGCGGCTCGAGCAGATCTCCGCCCGGATGAACGAGCTGGTCTTCCTCCTCAAGGAATACCGCGCCGGCCGCACCGGCAAGGAGGACCGCGCCAACCTCGTCAAAGAGCTCAAGGACCTGATGCGGATCACCCTCGAGACCCCGACCTCCCTGGCCGCCCGCGTCGAGGCGATGAACGTCCGCTTCCGGCGGTACGAGCAGGCCAAGCGCGAACTCTCCGGCGGAAATCTCCGGCTGGTCGTCTCGATCGCCAAGAAGTACCGCAATCGCGGGCTCTCGTTCCTCGACCTGATCCAGGAGGGGAACACGGGCTTGATGCGGGCCGTCGATAAGTACGAGTATCGCCGCGGCTACAAGTTCAGCACCTATGCGACTTGGTGGATTCGCCAGGCCATCACCCGCGCCATCGCCGATCAGGCCCGCACCATCCGGATCCCGGTGCACATGATCGAGACGATGTCCAAGCTCCGCAACGTCTCCAAGAAGCTGCTCCAGGAGAAGGGGCGTGAGCCGACCATAGAGGAGACGGCCCGCGCCGCCAACATCTCGGTCGAGGAGACCCGGCGGGTGATGAAGATCTCCCGGCATCCGATCTCGCTCGATCGGCCCGTCGGCGAGAGCGAGGATAGCTACTTCGGCGATTTCATCGAGGATGAGGCCGCCGAGAGCCCGATTAACGCCGCCACTCAGGAGATGCTCAAGGAGAAGATCGATCAGGTGCTCAAGACCCTGACCTATCGCGAGCGAGAGATCATCAAGCTCCGATACGGGTTGGGTGACGGCTACACCTACACCCTCGAAGAGGTGGGCCGGATCTTCAAGGTGACACGCGAGCGTGTCCGGCAGATCGAGGCCAAGGCCGTGCGGAAGCTCCAGCATCCCGTGCGGAGCCGACAACTCGAAGGGTTCCTCGAAAGTACGGGGTGACCATCCAGCCAACCCCCGGGCGCCCCAGGCGCCCGGGGGTTTTTTGGTCGGTCGACCAGCCCCTGGCCCCGGAACATCCGGCTGGCTCGACCTGGTTTCCCTCGGGGGTTCGGCCGTCCGGGCCTACGGATCGGCGCCGGCCCCGCGACCGAGAAGGCGTCGGAGATGGAGACCGGCGATCCCTACCCAGTCGGGGATCGTCACCAGAACCCCGATCCGGGTAAGGAGCGCGATTGATGGCCGCGACCGCCGAGAACTTACGCGATCTCCACCAATTGCATCAACGCGCACGAGCGCTTCAAGACCGACTGAGCTCCGGTCCCAAGACGCTCGCCGCCCGGCAGGCGGCCCTGGCCGCTCGACAGGCGGAGCTGGAAGCCGCCCGCAAGGTACTCCAGGATGCCAAGATCGGCCTCAAGAAACACGAGCACTCGCTCCAGGCCGTCGAGACCAAGATCGACGAGCTGAAAGTCAAGCTCAACCAGGTCAAGAAGAACGAAGAGTACAAGGCCCTTCAGAACCAGATCGCCCACGATAGTTCCGCCAAGTCGAAGCTGGAGGAGCAGGTCCTCCAGGCGCTCGACGTGATCGAGACGAAGACGGCCGATTTCGCCAAGCTGGAAGCCGACGTCAAGCGGTCTGCCGCGGAACTCGCGGCTTTCCGGCAACAGATCGAGGAGCAGAACGTCGCCCACAAGGCCCAACTCCAGGAGCTCGAGACGGCGATCACCGGTGCCGAGACCGCCATCCCCGAGGATTTCCGCGACCGCTACCGACGGATCGTCTCCCGCTATGGCGCCAACGCCCTGGCCGTTTGCGAAGATGGCGCTTGCCACGGCTGCTTCACCGCAGTCACCGCCCAGATGCTGAACGACCTGATCAACGGCGCCGGCCTCTCCTTCTGCCTGAGTTGCGGCCGCCTCCTCTACCTCCCGGAACCCGAGGTCGCCAACACGCGACGAAAGTAGTCATTGGTCATTCGAAGCCTAAACCCAGAGCGGGGGTTGCGGCAGGTCAATGCCGCGGGAACCCTTTGAGGATTTCGTGCGTCATCGGGTCGAGTCCTGACTCCTCGGTTTCAATCGCGATGCCCCTCGGGCTGCCGAAGGGCAACCAATGACCAGCTCGACCGATGACGAGGGACGTTGACTCGGCATCGGGGTACCTTATAATCCTGGATATTCGGTCGTCCTCAAACGACCTCCGAATGCGTTAAGTTAAGATCTTTTTTTGGACGTTCGCAGCAATCCGAGGCATGTATTATGGCCGGCAGCGTGAAGGAGTTTACCGACGGAAACTGGAAGTCGGAAGTACTGGATTCGACGGTCCCAGTCGTGGTTGACTTCTGGGCGCCCTGGTGTGGACCTTGTCGCATGCTCGCACCGACCATCGAGAAACTGGCGGGTGAGTACGAGGGGAAGGTCAAAGTCGGAAAGATGAACACCGACGAGAACATGGAGACACCCGGCAGCCTGCGGATCTCGGCCATTCCGACCGTCCTGGTCTTCCACAATGGGAAAGAAGTCGACCGATTGGTCGGCGTCAACCCGGAGACCAAGTTCAAGGCATCGCTGGACAGGCTTGTCGGCGTCGCGAGCTGAGTCGTTCGCATGATCCCCCCGTTCTTCGATGACCATGGCGCATTCCCTGAGCGCAGGGATTCCTGAAGGACGTCTGCCGTGTCCAGTTTCAGGGTCCGCGTGAAGATCTGCGGGGTGACGAGTCCGGAAGACGCCCAGATCTGTGCCGAGATGGGTGCCGACTGGATCGGTCTGAATTTCCATCCGGGCTCCCCTCGATACATCGAGCGCGGTGTCGCCTCGGAGATCATCGACGCGCTTCCGGACAGCATGACGGTGGTCGGCGTGTTCGTTGACCGGCCGCCCCTGGAAGTGGCGGAAGTCGCAGAACGTCTCGGCCTCGATATCGTACAGTTACATGGCCACGAGCCGCCGGAGGATCTGCTGCGGCTGGGACCGATTCGGGTGATCCGGGCCTTTCGACTCGGCCATCCCTCCGCGTGGGAGGGAGTTCGCGACTATCTGGCGCAGGCCGATGCGCTGGGCCATCCGCTGGATGGTGTCCTGGTCGATGCGCACGTGCCCGGCCAGCACGGTGGTACCGGTGCGTCCATCACGGACGAGATACTCGATTGCCGAGTTCCGCTCCCCCGACTCATCCTGGCCGGCGGCTTGACGCCTCGGAACGTGGCGGATCGCATCTCAAAATACCGTCCCTGGATGGTCGACGTCGCCAGCGGGGTCGAATCGGCACCGGGCCGGAAGGACCCGGCGTCCGTCGCCGCCTTCATCCGGGCGGCCCGCGGTGCCATCGACGACCTGCATGAATCCCCTCGCACGTCGGGCTAGTCGAAGCGGATTGAAGACTTCCAGCGAGTGCTGCGTCGGCCTTGGAGCGCGCGTTCGGTCCAGCCCGAGAGCGATCGATCGCAGCGATCATGCTCTAACAGACACGCGCCGGACAATCATGAGGCGGTTGACAAGGCCGGGAGGGACCTATAGGCTATCAATTCTGCAACGCAACTCCTTGGGCGCCTTCTTGGTGCGATCATGCCCCGGATGACTCATCGCGACGATACCGAATTGCTGGCCGAGTGCCAGGAGGTCATTGGTTACCGCTTTCGCGACGTGACCCTCTTGCGAGAAGCGCTCACCCACGCCTCGGGGGCGGATCATCGACTGGTCTCGAACGAGCGGCTGGAATTCCTGGGTGATTCCATACTCGGGGCCATCGTCTGCGAGATGCTGTTCCGGAAGTTTCCCGAGTATCTTGAAGGGGAACTGACTCGGATCAAATCGATCGTGGTCTCGTGGCGGACCTGCGCCAAGATCTCGCAGGAGTTGGGGATCGACGAATTCTTGGTCATCGGCAAGGGGATGGGCTCGCACGATCGTACGCCTTCGTCGATGATGGCGGATGTCTTCGAGAGCTTGATCGGGGCGATCTACCTCGATGGGGGGGAAGAGGCTTCGCGTCGGTTCATCGTCCGGCATATCGGGCCGGAGATCGACGCGGCGGTCGAGGGTCAGGGCGGATTGAACCACAAGAGTCAACTGCAGCAGGTCGCGCAGCGCGAATTCGGCGAGACACCGAGCTATTCCCTCCTGGACGAGAAGGGCCCTGATCATTCGAAGTGCTTCAAGATCTCCGCACGGATCGGGACGAGGTGCTACGCCCCGGCCTGGGGGCGCACCAAGAAGGAAGCCGAACAGCGCGCGGCTCTCAACGCGCTGTGCCAGCTCGGCGGGGAGCCACTCCCTTTCGAGTCGGACTGACCTGATGAGGCTGCCGTGAACCGTCCGTTCGTCGCCGCTCTGGGCCTCAGCCCGGAGGTCTGGCTCATCTTATCGCTGCTCGGGTGCGTCACCATCTTCTTCAAGTTCAGCCGCTTGTGGAGCGTGCGGAACCTGGACCTGCTCTTGCTGTTCGCCCTGGCTCCGGGGATGCTGCTGATCGTCGGCGACCCGGGTCGACAGCTCCGAGCGGCGTATACCCTGCTCTTCCTCGGCTCGGGCCTCTGGCTGTTCCGCTGCTTCATCGATCTATTCCTATCCCGAAGGCCGATGCTGGAGCCGAATCTGAATGCCGCGGGACTCATCTGCCTGTCGGTCGGCTTGCTGGGCCTCATGCTGGCCGAGACGATCAGCCTGCCCGTCGAGGACGGTGCGGCGCGCAATCCGGCCGAGCCTTCGGGGAGGGAGAACCGATCGCCGATGGCGCCCGGGCCGGACAATCCGACCGTCGAGCAAGTGAAGAACATGATCCCCCTGCCCTCGTCCCTGAAGCAGGAATTGCCCCAGGTCATCGTCCAGCGTGTCCTGGCCAGCCTGGCCCATCTGGGCCTGGTCCTGGGCCTGATCGCGATCGGTTGGAGGCTGTTCGAACGGCCAATCACGGGGATGGCGATGGCCACGTGTTATCTCCTGCTCCCCTACACGCGGATGGCCCTCGTCGACAGCGGACAGCTCATCGCCGCGGCGCTGATCGTTGGGGCGGTCTTCTGGCATTCACGCCCCTCGCTGGCCGGGGCGCTGATCGGGTTGGCGTCGGGTTGGATTCCCGCATGTCTGGGTCTGATCGCGCTGTGGTTCGGATTCTACTGGGGGCGGGGTTCCTTGCGATTCATCGTCGTGGCCGTAGCCGTGGTGACCGCCTGTGTGCTGATCGGACGCTTCGATCCGGTCCTCGGCGACTGGGCTCGGGACCTCGGCGCCCGGAGCATCCGCGAGGTCGGCCTCTGGCCCGAGACTGAGCCGCCCTCCAACGCGAGCTTCTGGGTGATCATCGATGTGAGTTACCGATTCCCCGTGCTGATCGCCTACTTGATCCTGGTGATCGGGGCGACGATCTGGGTGGCCCGAAAGAACCTCGCCGAGTTGATCGCCCTCTCGGCCGCGCTGACGGTCGCCAGCCAGTTCTGGTACCTCGACAAAGGCGGCGCCCTGGTGATGCTCTATCTGCCACTGGCGATCATGATGATGTTCCGTCCGACCCTCTCCGGTCGGCGGCCTCCCGCCCCAGCCCGGCGCCGCGCCGACCGACCGTCGCTCTATCCGTCCTCCTGAGCCGATGCCTCCTACGCCGGATGCCAACAAAGCCTCGTCGGGTGAGCCGAGACGCTCCGACTTGTCGACGGTCGCCGAACAAGCGAGAATCAAGCCGGAAACCGACGAACTTCCTCGATACAAACACGCTATCGGATCATCACGCTAATGAGCTTCATCCTGACCTACGACGCGATCGCCAAGCGAATCGACCATTCCTTGCTGAGCCCGACCCTCGGCGGGGCCGAACTCGAAGTCGGGTGCCGGCTCGCGGCGCGTTACGGCGTGGCCAGTGTCTGCATCAAGCCTTTCGCGGTCGCCATGGCGGAGAAGATCCTGCGGGGTACGGAGGTTGAGGTTGGCACGACGATTGGCTTCCCGCACGGCGGCCATTCCACGGCCGTCAAGGTCTTCGAGGCACGGCAGGCGATCGTGGATGGAGCCACCGAGCTTGACATGGTCATCAACATCGGCCAGGCGATCGCCGGAGAATGGGATGCGGTCGCGTCCGATATCGATGCCGTCACGAAGGCGGCCCATGAAGGCGGTGCCATCGTGAAGGTCATCTTCGAAAACTGCTATCTGAACGACGACCAGAAGGTCCGACTCTGTCAAATCTGCGGCGAGGTCGGCGCAGACTATGTAAAGACCTCCACCGGCTATGGGACGGGTGGCGCGACGCTCGACGATCTCCGCCTGATGCGTCGATCGTCGCCGCCGAAGGTGAAGTTGAAGGCAGCCGGAGGAATCCGCACACTCGACGGCATGATCGAGTGCGCCGAGTTGGGCTGCGACCGGATCGGCGCCTCGCGGACCGCCGAGATTCTCGACGAGCTCAGGGCTCGCCTCACGAATTGAGGGGGGTTCCACGTGGAACCGAGTGGTCGCGCTCGGCCAGGGCATCCCCTGCCCTCAACATCCCTTCGCGAGGCCCGTCTCGATGATTTCCACGCCTTCGCCTGTGCCAACGATCAGAGTATCGCAAAGGTCGATGAACAGTCCGGTCTCGAGGACGCCCGGGATGCACTGGATCCGGGCTTCCAGGGCGACGAGATCGGCCTCGGGCGGAAACTTGCAATCGATGATCGCGTTGCCGCCGTCGGTCAGACTCGGCGTCCCGTCGTCCTGTCGTCGGATCACCGTGGCGGCCCCGATTTGATTGAGCCGTTGTTCGGTGTGTTTCAACCCGAAAGTGCTGACTTCCACGGGGATCGGCGCCACTCGCCCGAGATGACTCACACGCTTTTCGGGGGTGATCATGGTGACGCGTCGGTTCGATGCGGAGACCACGATTTTCTCGCGCATCAAGGCCGCTCCCCGCCCCTTGATCATCCGGAACCGTGGATCGATCTCGTCGGCCCCATCGATATTGATATCCAATCTCGCGACGTCATCCAGCGCGCGTAACGGAATCTTGAGCCCGCTCGCCAGTTCCGCCGTCGCGCCGCTGGTCGGTACGCCAGCAATCGTCAGGCCCTCTTGTTGCACGCGAGCTGCGAGATACCGGACCATCCGGGCGGCGGTCGAACCCGATCCGAGCCCGACGACCATCCCGTCCTGGACCAGGCTCGCCCCGGCCTGGGCCGCGCGCGCCTTGCCGGAATCTTTGTCTTGCGACACGGCTAATCGCCCCAAGCTTTGCAATGACACGACCACGGGATCGGTGCGGTTTCCCATTCGAGAGCGATAATCCCTTGATCGCAGGCGGGGCTTCCAAACCGGCCGACTCGAGTGGCGACCTCGAGTCAGCTCAGGGGATGGGTTGATACCGAGCCCGCTTTCATCCAGACGGTTCGCCTCCAGGTGAACTGTCCCGATCGGGGCGACCAGATTCGAACTGGTGACCTCCTGCTCCCAAGGCAGGCGCGCTAACCAGGCTGCGCTACGCCCCGCTCTCCAACGCTCAATCGCATGTTACGCGCCATCGTGCATCGCCGTCAAGCTTGGTCCCCTTCGGCCAGCAGTTCCGCAACTCGGCGGTATTTGAGAAGCCAAGACGGATTCAAG
>JBKQHM010000435.1:0-6708 GCA_052148775.1 Isosphaeraceae bacterium
CGCCCATCGCGAGGCCGACCGTCAGGACCGCCATGACGGCCGCGGCGGTCCTGAGAGCATCGTTCCCCGCGGTGCGGACCTGAAGGCCACCCCGGTAGCGGATCATCTTCCCCCGCCCTTCGGGATAGGCCACATCGGCGCCGACGTCGATCCAACGGGACTTACCCTGGGCCTTCCTGGCGACGGGCCAGGGGACGCTCGTCATCCCGTATCCGCCCGCGGGACATTCGATCTCCACGGTCATGCTGGCCACGCCGGGACGGAGCACGAAAATGTCCTTCGTGGGCACGAGCACGACGATCGCACGGCTCGGGCCCTCGTAGCGGCTCTGAAAGTACAGATCCAGATAGCAACGGCCCTTCACCGGGTTCGCGAGCAGCTTGAAGCAGAAGCCATCTCGCTCCAGCAGCTTACCGGGGACCGCCTTCAAGAAATCCGGCGCCTTGTCGCGGCGGAAGAGCGACCAGATCAGCAAGCCGAGGCTGCCGATCGCGAGGGTGAGCATGCCGCCAAACGCCGGCCAGTTGACCCGGTCGCTCGTGAAGACGACGACGCTCCCGATCATGCCGACGATCATGAGCAAGGCGAGGACCGCCTGAACGCTTTCACTCATGGGGTTGCCTCCAATTGTCCAGCCCTATCCGGATCACGTGGGCCTGGCCGCCCAGGGACGCCGGGACGACCTCGGTCTCGATCCGGCGTTCGTTCAAGAATGCGGCGACCTCGGGGTCGGCCGCCACGGCACGGGTCAAGACGAGCTCGCCGCCGCGGGCGTATTGCAAGGTCGCGGCGGCCTGCCGGGCCGTCGTCCCGAAATAGTCGAGCTGATCGTTGAGCGTGGCGGCCAGGGTGGGGCCGCGATGGACGCCGATGCGCAGGCGTAGCGGGCGGGCCGTCTCGTCGACGGCGAGCCGCGCCGAGAGCCCCAGCGCGGTCCGGACCGCCGCGGTCACGTCGCCGAACGATGCGAGCACGCCGTCGCCCTGCGTCTTGACCACCGCGCCGCCGCCGTCGCGGATCGCGTCGCCCAGGCGACGGAAGTGCTCGTGGATCACGCCGAAGGCCCGGGCGTCGCCCTGACTCTGGTAGAGCTCATCGGCCTGGATCGGATCGAGCGCCGTGACCAGGAACGTCATCATCGAGACCGTCGCGAGCTGGCCGGGCGCCAGCAATTCGCCGGGGAACAGCTCGCGGAAGAGTGCCGATGTCGCCGCACGCGCCGCGGTCAACGCGTTGCTCCGCGACGCCGTCCGCTCGACGCGGACCAGGAGCTCGCGATCGAAGCCGTTGCTCAGGACCATCACCTGAAGGCCGGCGCGCATCCCGGCGGGATTCTCGGGCGTGCGTCCCGGTGTCAGGTCGATCTCGCATCGGCGGAGTCCGGTCGAACCGCGCACCGTGAAGTCGACCGTCCAGGGCAATTGCGGGCCTCGGAGCCGATACGAGCCCTCGGTCAGCTCCAGCTCCAGCTCGATCCGCTCGAGGGGCGCGAGGCGGACCTGGGCCGGCACGTGCGGCGAATGCGCCGGGCCGCCGATGCAGTAAGTGCCCAGATCGGCCTCGCGGACCTCGGGATGCACCCGGAAGATCAGCTCGATCGAGTTGGCGAAGTCCAGCTCGAAGTCGAGGTGGCAGGCCGCGCAGTGGCCATGCTCGGCGATGGCGCGGAGCGTGTCCGTGACCTGGCACGAGATCCGGCAGACCGGGCAGAGGATATCCCAGTGCAGCTCGAGCAGGCCCTCGCGGGCGCCGTGCAGGCAAGCGGCGACGACCTGATCGGGATCGAGCCCGAACCGATCGGCCAGGGCGATCGGCCGGATCCGGGCGACTTCCTGCGCCGATCCGCGCGCCAGGTGCTCGCCCAGCCGCTCGACGACCGACGCGTCGACGCCGCGCTCGGCCAGCCGGTCCAGCAGCCGGTCGAGCCGGAGTTGCCTCGGGGCCGCCAGGGGCGCCGGTTCTTCGAAGGGATCGGATTCGAGGGCCGCACCGCGGCGACCTTGACCCTTGACCGTCGCGTCGATGCGGCGGTAGACGCTCTCCAGGCGCTTGCGGAGTCCGACGCCCACCCCCCATCGCGACCCGACGCGGATCTTCCAGTTGCTCGGCTCCAGGTCGAGGCGGTGGACCAGGATCGTACCGCCGCCGGGCCGGGGGATCAGCTCGACGACGCTGACCAGCCAGACGAACGGCCCCTGGCTATACTCGCGCAGCACGCCCATCCGCCGAGGCTCGACCCACTCGTACGGATGCTCCTCGCCGACCTCGACCATCCCGGCCTTGCGGCCCTCGGCGAAGGTGCGCACGCCGCGGCCCGGTTCGAAGCGGGTCGTGTATTTCATGGAGGGGAACCCGATCGCGCGGTCGAGCCGGTCCGTGTTCGTCACGAACGGCCAGAGCTGCCGCGTCGAGGATTCCAGCTCCCAGCGGAACTCGAAGCGGAGCGCCCGGCGCGGGTCGTAGGCCGGCAGGATGGGATGCATCGGGATGCCGGTCGCCTCGCCGAGGAGTAGGGCCTCCAGGTCGCGGAGCATCGCCCCGGCGTCGACGTAGCGATCCTCGGGCCGCTTGGCCAGCGCCCGCTCCACCACCCGCACGAGTCCTTCGCTGACGGTCGGGTTGAGCGTCGACAGCGGCGGGGGCGGCTCGTTGCAGTGCTGCGCGGCCAGGTCGTCGCGCGTCTGGCCCTCGAACACCGGCCGGCCCGAGAGCAGGTGGAACAGCGTCGCCCCCATCGCGTACACATCCGTTCGCGCATCGACGGATCGCCCGGTCCATTGCTCGGGCGCCATGTAGTGGGGCGTCCCCATCAGGGCTCCGGCGGCCGTCAAGGCCATGGACTCGGTGTCGACGACATGCCGGGCCAGGCCGAAGTCGGAGATCTTGATCCGGGGCATGCCCGTCGCGGTGAAACCCCCGGAGACGGTACGGAACTCCGACGGACGATCGGTCCCCGGTCCGGCGGGGTCTTCGAGGCGGTACGAGAGGGTCCCGGCGACCGGGCCCGCCGAGGTTTCCGGCGGGAGCAGGAGGATATTGCTCGGCTTGATGTCGCGGTGGACGATCCCTCGGTCGTGTGCCGCCATCAGGCCGCGTGCCACCTCGGCCATGATCGTCAGGGCCTCGGGCTCGTCGAGGCGGGTCCGTTCATTCAGCAGATGGGCCAGGCTCTCGCCGGCCACGAATTCCAGGACGAGGTAAGGGATGCCGTCTTGCTCGTTGTATTCCAGCAGGTTGACCACGTGGGGGTTATTGGCCTCGGCCATGAGCCGGGCCTCCTTGCGGAACCGGCGGAGGCCCAGGGCATCGCCGGCGCGGTCGGTCCTCAGGACCTTGATCGCGACGGCCCTCCCCTCGGCGGGATCCTCGGCGCGATAGACGACCCCCTGCCCTCCTTCGCCCAGCTTATCGAGCAGGAGGTACCGGCCCAGTCGGGCCCGGCCCGCATCGAGGACCAGCGTGTGGGGCTCGTGGATATCGACCCGTAGCTCGAACGCGCCGGAGGGGAGGGACGAGCCGGTCCGGTCGAAACTCGGTCCCGTGTTGTCCCAGTTCCCGGTGGCGTCGGGCTGGAACTGGTCCCTCCTCGCGTCGAGTCGCTCCAGGACTTCGCCCGCGGTCGGGCGGTCGGCCGGGTCCTCGGCGAGCAGGTCGCGAATCAGGCCGGCCAGCATCGGGCCGGAATCCAGCCCGGCGATGCACAGCTCGCGATCGGTTTGACCGGTCTGGCCCGTCAGCATCCAGACGCACAGGACGCCGAGGCCATAGAGGTCGGCGGCGCGATCGGCCGCCGGGCCGGTGCCGGCCCGAGGGTCTCGACAGTCCGCGTCGATCGCCCGCGACATCGCCGAGCCGACCGGGAAGCCGGCGTCGACCCCGGTGAAATCGAGCTTCGGCCAGCCGTCGACGAGAAGGATCTGGCCCGGGGCGAGCCGGCCGTGGGCCAGTCCCAGCCGATGGGCCTCCTCCAGTGCACCGGCCAGGGTGCGGACGTGCTCGATGGCGTCGGCACGGGACCAGGTCACTCCGGCGGGGTCGGGAGACCCGCGCCGAGCGCCTGCTCCCGTTACTCCGGCGGGGTCGGGAGACCCGCGCCGAGCGCCTGCTCCCGTCACTCCGGCGGGGTCGGGAGACCCGCGCCGAGCGCCTGCGGCCATCGTGGTCGTACCGCCCCACTCCAGGGCGACATAGGGCGGGTCGGCCTCCAGTCCCGCGTCGAGCACGCGCAACGCCGCGGGATGAGCGAGCCCCGCCGCCAGGCGGAGCCGGGGGACCAGCCGTTCCCAGCGTCCGGGCTCGACCCGCGCGCGGCCCAGGTCGCGGACCTCGACCTCCGTCGCGTCCATGGCGGGATGACCATGCCCACTCACTTCCGCTCGATACGAGATCCCGTCCGAACCGGCCCCGAGCTGGGCCAGGAGTCGGTAACGGTCAAGCCCCATCGCTCACCTCGATCCGAGCCGGCCCATGCCTTCCCGCCCTGCCAACGCCCGATCAGACGGGTCCATCTTACAAACTGGCAGGCCGTGAAAACATCTCCAACCCCGCCGGGTTGGCCGAGTGAGGGGCTTTCCCCGGGGGGCGAGGCGATGCCGGTGGATCAGAGCACTTCGAAGGGTCGACGGTAGGGCCGGCCGGCTCCCTCCGGCTCCGACGCGACCACGGGTCCCCAGCCTCGGTCGTGGATCGCCGCATGGGCCCTTCGAGCGAAGCCCCGCGGCTCGTCCTCGATCGGATCCTCGACCGGGACCCCGACCGAGCCGAAGCGCCCCGCCTTGGTCAGGAAGATGGCATTCAGGCGGAGCCAGCGCAAGACCTCCCGGGCCTCTTCGCCGTCCAGGCGCAATTCCCCGTGCGCGTCCGGCGCGGGGTGGGCAAAGCCCAGTCGAAGCTGCCGCCCCTCGGAGATCGCGTAGGTCAGCAATTCGGGGTTGATCAGATAGTCACCGACGGCCAAGAACTGTTTCGACATCGTCAGTCTCCCATGGCTGAAGTCGCAAAGAGGTCACTCGTGGGATGTCTTCCTCGAGGACCGGAGAGGATGGCGCCCGAACGTCGTTGACTCCATCCACAGGTCGCGGGCGCCCCGGCCGGGCATTCTACGATCAGGGTGCGAAGCTATTGAGAAGGATCCGGGTTCATCCCACTAATTCGTCCTCCCGCCTGCCTGGATAAGCAGGATCTCGATCGCGGGGCATTCGCCGGCTGGCGATCCCAAGTCGTCTCGACACGGTCCATTACGGCGCTCAATCCGAGCTGGGCGGATGAGTTGGGGAACGATGGAATTTCTCTCGGGAAGATTGAACGACGACGAGTCCCATTCTTCCTGGACACGGATGGAACTCACTTCTCTCGCCGTGCAAGAGGCTGGCCCATGAAGCTCGCATAGAGCGTCGTCGTCCTGGCTAACCCCTCGCGGCTATCGGTGCGCGAAGAGGATGGCCAGGGTCGTGTGCCGTGCAGGAATCTCCCCGGATCCGGACTCCGAGGAGACGCCCGCAAGGCCGTCTCGACCCTGGCCATCCTCTTCGCGGCCGGTGGTTCCAGCGACTCGCTCGAAGCCGGCGACTCGGCCGCAGGCGGATTCGTGAGCACCGTGAATACCGACCCTCGCATTGCTCTCTGCAACGACGTATACTTGTGAGAGATACTACAAGGGGGAGGCCATGAGCGAGAGCAGCATTGCGAGGATCTTCGAGCATGGCGGGAGCCAGGCGGTGTGCCTACCTTCGGCGTTTCGCCTGTCCGGTGACCGCGTGCGTCGCGTCGGGGGGGGGCATCCTACTCGAGCCAATAGCAACGGATCTCGATGAGTGGTTCCGGGAGCTGGACCACTTCGCCGATATTCCGTTCATGGAGGATGGGCGTCAACAACCGCCGATGCCGGAGCCGGAGGCTCTGTTCGATTGAGATTGCTCTCAGCGAGCTAGCAGCCCGGCATCAAGAATGAACTCCGAGCCGGTGATCGACCGGGCCTTGGATGAGGCCAGGAAGACCACGGCCGCGGCGACGTCTTCCGGCTCGATCCAGGGCATGGGGAGCAGGTTGCCGGCGGATCGTTCGGCGATCTCCCGGGCGGTCATTCCTTCGAGCATCGCCAGTCCGTCGTTCATCGGCGTGTTGACGCCGGTCGGGCAGAGTGCGACGACCCGGATGTTGTACGGGGCCAGTTCGATCGCCCACGACCTGGTCAGGCCGACGAGCCCCCACTTCGACGCTGCGTAGTGGCTGAGCCGGGCCATGCCTCGCAATCCGGCCACCGACGAGTTATTGATGATCACGCCACGACGGCGCTCGATCATCACCGGGATGACCCGGCGCGCGACCATCCAGGCCCCCTTGAGGTTGATGTCGATCATGACGTCCCAGGCGGCCTCGGTCAGCTCGTGGGCCAGTCCGTAGCCGCAGATGCCCGCGTTGTTGAAGAGGACATCGATCCGGCCGAACCGCTCCACGGTCTCCTTCACGGCCGAGCTGACGGCGTGATCGTCGCGGACGTCGGCGGCGAACGTCAGGCATTCGGCGCCCAGGGCACGGCACTCCTCGGCGAGGGTCTCGAGGTCGTCGGGCGAGCCCATCGGATAGCCGGGATAGGCCAGGGGCCGGGCGACGTCCAGGGCCGCGACCCGGACCCCCTCGCGGGCCATGGCCAGGGCCGTCGCCCGCCCCTGCCCGTGCGCCGCACCCGTGATGATGGCGACCTGCCCG
>JBKQHM010000436.1:0-20600 GCA_052148775.1 Isosphaeraceae bacterium
ATGGTCATCTTGTCAAGAGGGCACCACCAAATTCCCCTCATGAGCCACGTGAGTTGATTGCTTCCCATCTCGATGCTGGCTCATTGCCTCCCATATCGAATTGAGGCTTGGGCGGAATGACCGATGACCGCTATCGACAGGCCTTGAGAAAAGCGACGAGGTCGGCGAGCTCCTGGGGAGTCAGTTGCTGGTCGAGGCCGGCGGGCATGACGGAGACGGTGCTGGGCCGCATCTCCTCGATGTCGCGGCGTGCGATCCGCGCCTCCTGATTGACGCCGGTGGCCAGGATCAGCTCGTCGGCCGATTCGCCGCGGATCAGGCCGTTGTAGGTCTTGCCGTCCTGGGTGGCCACGGCGACCGGCTCGAAGCTCCGCACGAAGCTGGCGCTGGGGAAAACGATGGCCTCCAGGAGGTCGCGATCGGCGCGGACCGAGCCGATCTTGGTGAGATCGGGACCGACGTTGCCGCCGCGGTAGCCGATGGCATGGCAGGAATAGCAGGCGGCCTTCTCGCTGTGAAAGACGAGCTGGCCCCGGCGGATATCGCCGGCCGAGAGGGTCGACACGAGTTGCTCGAGCCGGGCCTTCTGCTTGGCCGCGTCGACGTTGATCCGTGCGTAGAGCGCCTCGGCCTGCTTGTGGACCGCCGGCCCATATTTCGCCAGGTGGGCCTTGAGCGCGTCGGGCCTCAGGCTCGATAGCGCCGACGATTCGCCAAGGACCTGGATTAGCTTCAGGCCGATCGCGTCGTCGCTCGACTGCTCGAAAGCGTTCAGCAGGCGATCGACCTCGATCGGCCCGGCCGATCGCAGGACGTCGGCCAACCGGGAGAGCTGATCCGTCGTGAGCCTGGCCCGCGCCAGGACGTCGGCGGCCGTCGTCCGGGTCGCCACGGTCTGGCCGCGGTCGAGCTTTTCGATCGAGAATCGGTAGAGGGTCTCGTCGGGCTTGACGAGTCCTCCAGGTAGGGCGGCGAGGGCGTCGAGCCGGAGTCCATCCGGATTCTTGGCGTCCGCGGCGATGGTGAGCAGGCGAGTCCTCAAGTCCTCCGACTTGTTGCGGGCAATCGGCAGGGCGCGAATGGTCGCGATGGCGGGCGCGCGCAGCGGAGCGTTTGCCGGATTGTCTTCGAGCACGGTCGCCAGCGCCGCGACCCACGCGGGCGGCAGATCCTTCTCCTTCAGGTTCGACCAGGCCATGGCCTGCAAGCTGCTGCGTCGGGCGGCCGTGAGGGGGGAAGCCTTTTCCAGTCTCGCCGCCAAGAGTTGCTGGATGGGTGCCGATTGCGCGAACCCGCCCAGTTGCCGCTCGAGCTCGGCCCGCTCGGCGGCCGGCAGGTCCGGCCGGTCCAGCCGCTCTCCCAGGACGCCGGCCAGCGCCTCGGCCCAATCGCGGTGCCGGCCGACGATCCACGAGGCCGATTCCCTCAGTGCCGGGTCGGTCGAGGCCAGCACACCCGCGACGAATCTCGGGTCGAGCTTCCCGCCGTCCATCTGGTCGAGCGCGACCATCGCGGTGCGGGTCGTCCGGGGATTCTTGCTGGTCAATCCGGCCGCGGTTCCCTCGGGATCGCCGATCTCGATCAAGGCGTAAGTGATCGAGTGCTCGGTGATGCGATCGCCGGCCGATGCCGAGGCTTTCAGCAGGGCGGGCACGGCCGCCTTGTCACCGATCCGGCCCAGGGCCTCGGCCGACGCGCGGCGGTTCGACGCCGAGGCCGATTTGAGCAACTCCGTCAGTTCCGATACGGCCGCACGATCCCGCCAGAGCCCCGCGACGTGAATCGCGGCCTGGCGGACGGTCTCGTCGGAATCCTCCAGGTATTTGCGGACATACGAATGCGACGTTGGATGATCGATCCGCGCGAGGGTCCAGAGGGCGTTGAGCCGGAACCGTTTCGACGGACTCGATCGTGCCTTTTCCGAGATTGAGATGACGAGCCCATAAAGCCCCCCGGGCTCACTCATCTCCTGGGATGCCTCGCGAGACAGAATCTCGATTCCCCGGCGCTGGACGGCCGGCCGAGGGTCGTCGAGCGTGCGGACGAGGTCGACCAGGCTCGAACCCTCCCCATCCCGCTTGATCGTCTTACCCCAGGGATCCTTCACCTTGGGCATATCCTTTCGGGTCACGCGATAGATCCCGCCCAGGACGTCCGGCTTGTGGAGCTGCGATGTCGGGCAGCAGAGCTTGTACCAGCCGCCCGTATCGACGACGAGCAGACTGCCGTCGGCATCTTCCAGGACGTCGGTCGGGTGGAAGTCGAGGTCGGGGCTGGAGACGAAATCTTCATCCTGGGTCGAGAAGCTCGCTCCCTGGGGAGTGAGGACGTGCCGGCCGACCTTGTGCAGGTTGAAGTAACAGGCGAACAGATTGTCCTGATAGGCCGTGCCGAAGGCGCCCGACTCGTATCGTGTCAGTCCGCATGGTGCGGCCGGTCCCATGTGCAGGAGCACCGGCATGACCTCGGGGCCCGTCCATTTGTGGCCGGGCTCGAAGATGGGTTCATGGACCTTCCCATAGATGCCCCCATAGATCGCGTGGATGAGCCCATCACGCCGTCCGCCGCCGGGATGGACGAAAAAGGTGGTTGTGAAGATGCGTTCGCCCCCCGGCGTGAACGCGACGTCGACCGGGTTGTCCATGCCACCGGTCATGACCGGCTCGATGCCCGTCCCATCCGGCCGGCATCGGAAGATGTGCGAGGCCCGGGTCGTGAACGGCGGCTTGCCCGGCCGCTCGTAGGTCTGCTTCGCGAAGGCCCCCTTGCACCAGTAGATCCAGCCGTCGGGGCCGAGGTAGGGGCCGTGCAGGTCGTTGGCGCATCCAGTGAGCGTCTTGCCCTGAAACCACTCGACGCGACGGTCGGCCACGCCGTCGCCGTCCGTATCGGTCAGCTTCCAAATGCTTGGCGGCGCCGCGACATAGAGCGAACCGTCGTACCACATCGTCCCCTCGGGGAACATCATCCTGTCGGCAAAGACGGTTGGCTTGTCAAATTTCCCGTCACCATCGGCATCCTCCAGGCGTATGATTCGATGAGGCTTCTCCGCGAGCTGTTTCTGGACCCTGTCATTGGAGCCGGAGGAATCGGCTACATAGAGACGCCCCGCGTCGTCGAACGCCGCCGTGATCGGCCGATCGACCAGCGGTGGACCGGCGACCCTTTCGATCGAGAAGCCATCCGGGATCCGGAATGTCCGACCTTCGATCTGGACTTCGGCCGCTCTGGAGCTTCCGCACGCGCTCATGAGACCCGAGATCGCACAGACACAAGCCAAAGCTCGAACTCGATAGCCAGTTCGTTGAGGCCTCTGGTTTTCCTCAGCCATGATGCGGCTTCCTTCCTGATGAGCAACGTAAGAAGAATAGAGCCTACGGAACCGTGCCCCAGAATGATGGGTAACGCTCAGCTTACTCCAGACCCGCTAGGAAAGATGGTGATTTTTCAGAACACCTGTCGCAGAGCCGTGTTTAATGCTGATCTCCATAATGAAGGAACTTGGAGGAGACAAAAGCCGAAAAATCATCTAGTGTTCCAGCGTGGCCTCTCGCGTTCGTCCGGGGCAACACCCGACCGGCGGAGAGGGACGTTTGCATCGAATTCAGAAAAGTTGCGTGATGCGGAATCGAATGTGCTTATAGAGGACCTGAGTTCTCGTGAAACTCTTGCGTTCGTCTGCTTTCCGGAGCGCCGGCCCGTTTCGAGGTTCTACGGTCCCAGAGTTATTCCATGCATGGAGTAAGCTGGGCCATATCGATCGTGGACCGGAGCGATTCGCGAATGAATGTGACACGTGTTTGAGGCGGTCGTGGAGCGGTGAGCGGTAATCGTCGATCCCGTCGATACACGCCACTGACGCCGACTTCACGACAAAACAGTGAGGAGGCGATCCGTCATGCGGCAGGTTGGGGACATGCTCGTTTGGTTGGCGGTAATCCTGGTGGTCGCGGGAGTGGTCTACTACACGCCCCGTGTCGCAAATTATGTGACTCGCGAGCCGCGTCCGGAGCCGGGAAAAAGAATAGCCTGGGGGCCGGCCGTCCATCCGGTGTACGGCTCCGCCGAGGAGAGTCCTTGAGGGGCGCGGGACCGGCCAGATTCCCGATCTCCATCCCCAGCCGATTGGTCGCCGGCCGTTGGTGTGCCATCGTCCACCGTCGGCTTCGCACGCCTGGACGATCATTCCGGACCACCTGGAAGCACAGATCCTCAGCCTGATTCCTCGCAGCGGCACCGGACACCAGCCTGTCCCTGATCCGCTTCCCTGTCCGAAGACTGAGATCGAAGGCAAAACTCGACGTTGCCCGACGTGCCTTGAAACCTGAAGCAGCCTCATGGCCCGCCGGGCAGTGTCGAACTCGTTCATGTATCAGCCAGACCGAAGCGCTCAGCTCTTGAGGAAGGTCAACGCATCGGTCGTCCGCTTCAGGATGTCGTCGATCTGCTCGGTCGACTCGAAGCCGATGATGAAAGCGTTGACCGTGCCCAGGCCGAGCACGTAACGCAGCGACGCATCCTTCCGCTCGGGCGTCTTGATCCGCCCCTCGCCGAGGATCTTCATCCCGACGATCCCCTTGCCGGCCGCGTGCATTTCTTCGAGCACGGAGGCGACCTCGTCGGGCTTCTTGTCGTCCATGATCAGCCCCTCGGGGTTGATCCGCGCCAGGTCGACCTCGACGAAGGATTCCTTGGCCGAGGTGCGCAATGGGTCCATGCCATGGCAGCTCGTGCCATGGGCGCGGATGATCTTCTCGCCCTTGGCCTGCATGAGGTACTCCATCGACCCCTGGTGATCGTGCTGCCATGCGTTTTTTTGCATGCAGTGCAGCAGGACGATGTCGATGTAATCGACGCCCAGCTCCAGGCGGTAGCGTTCCAGGTGGCTCTTGGCGTCCTTGAAGTTGGTCGCATGGGTCTTGGTCTGGATGACGTACTGGTCGCGGGGCACGCCCTTGAGGGCCTCGCGGAGGTAGACGTGGGAGCCGTACTGGTCGGCGACGTCGAAGAAGCAGACGCCGTGGTCCAGCGCGTGGCGGACGACCCGACCGAACTCCTTGACACCCAGGCGGGTCTGATTGCTGGCCTGGCCGGAACCGATGCTGCCGGTTCCCATCCCGACCAGCGAGACCTGGATGCCGGTCTTGCCCAGAACGACCTTATCGGCCGGGCCCTTGGGAAGTGTGGAGCGGTCGCGGCCGGTCGCGGCGGAGGCGGTAATCGTGCTCGCGGCCAAAGCGGCCGTCGCCGTGGCGGTCGCCTGCGCCATGAAGTCGCGGCGATTGAGAGGAGGTGTCATCACGTTCGGTCTCCCCGGTACCATGATCCCTGGATCGCGCCAGCCCGCCCCGGACGCCCGGGACGGCCACACGAAACGAGGCCGGATCGATTGCCGTCCTCGTCGAGAGTGTCGCGCGGCGATGCCGGGCGACGTCTCATGCGATTCTAACCGTCCCGATCCCGTGCTACCATAGACCAATCGCCCTCCCGTACGAAGCGGGCAACGGCAGCAAAGGCGTGGCGGGAGGGGACCGAAGATCGGTCATCGCGCCGCCTGAGACGGGGAGAGGAGACTCCGGACGTGTTCACGGGATTGGTCGAAGGACTGGGGCGGATCGAGGACACCGTCGCGGAGGGGTCGGGCCGCCGTCTCGCGATCACCTGGCCGGAACTCCCGGCCGCCGAGCCCCTGGTGCTCGGCGAGAGCGTGGCCGTCAACGGTTGCTGCCTGACGGTCATCTCGGCCCACGGCGAACGATTCGAGGTCCAGGCGGGACCCGAGACCCTGGCCCGCACCAACCTCGGCCTCAAGCGCCCGGGCGACCGCGTCAATCTCGAGCGGGCGCTCCGGGTCGGCGACCGACTGGGCGGCCACTTCGTCCAAGGGCACGTCGACACCATCGCCGTCCTCCGAGAGCGGCGCACCGAGGGAGAATGGGAATTCCTCGCATTCACGATCGACCCGACCTGGAATCCGCTCCTCGTACCCAAGGGCTCGATCGCCGTCGACGGCGTCAGCCTGACGCTGGTCGACGTCACGCCCGAGGGGTTCTCCTTCATGCTCATCCCCCACACCCTCGCCGTGACGACCCTCGGCCTCATCAGGCCCGGTGACGGCGTCAATATCGAAGCCGACATGCTCGCGAAGCACGTGCGTCGGTTGTTGAGCGGCACGTGAAGAACGGATCGATCACATTCGGGCGCGGAGTAGCTGATCGCCGATTGTCAGCCGGGAAGGTTCATGATGGCAGTCCGACAGACGCAATCGTATCTCCGGAGCCTTTTCGAACGGCGCGGGATCTCGCCGCAACGGCGACTCGGTCAGAATTTCCTGATCGACCTGAATATCCACGATGTGATCGTCGAGGCGGCCGAGGTCGGCCCCGGGGACGTGATCCTCGAGGTCGGACCGGGGACCGGCGCGTTGACTTCGATGATGGCGGGCCGGGGGGCGTCCGCGGTGGTGGCCGTGGATGTCGACCCGGCGATGGTGATGTTGACCACCGAGGCGGTCGACGGACTGCCGAATGTCCGGGTGCTCCACCGGGATGCCTTGAAGAACAAGAACACGCTGAGCGCCGAGTTGCTGGATGCCGTGCGATCGGGGATGGCTGGGGGGACGGACCTTCGGTTCAAGGTCGTGGCGAATCTGCCCTATCACATTGCGACCCCCATCATCTCGAATTTGCTCGTCCATCCCGAGCTATGCCCGAGCCTGATGGTGGTGACCATCCAGCGCGAGCTGGCCGATCGGATGTGCGCCGAGCCCGCCAGCCCGAGCTATGGCTCGCTGTCGGTGCTGGTCCAGGCCCTTTCGGATGTGTCGATCGTCCGGGCGCTGCCGCCGTCGGTCTTCTGGCCGCGGCCCAAGGTCGACTCGGCCGTGATCGCCATCCGGCCCGACGCCGCGAAACGCGCCAGGGTCGGCGATGTTGCCTGGTTCCATGCGCTGGTGCGTCAGGTGTTCCTCCATCGCCGCAAATACATCCGCCACGTCCTGGCAGGGCTCTGGCGCGACCTGTGGACCAAGTCCGACGTCGATGCCTGGCTCGAGTCGCGAGGACTCAATGGCCAGCTCCGGGCCGAGTCGTTGAACGTCGAGGAATTCATCGGACTGGCACAGGCCCTCCGCGAGCGTTGGGGCGGGACCTTCGGGACCGCGTCGGCCGGGGATCGAGAAGAATTAGACAGGGAATCCGGTCCGGAGTGATTTCAGGGACCCTTGAGCGTCTCGGAGCGGGGTGGCAGGATCTCGGGTCGTGGAAATGGATCGATGTCCGAGGACTGACCGCCTTCGAAGCGGGATGGATCGAGGTGCTTGGCGGAATCCCACAGGCGAGCCAGCTCGGCGACGCTCGTCTCTGGATGGGCACGGGCCCGAGCGACCGCCCTGTCGAGCTCCGTGCGCAGCGTCTTCAACTGAGTGATACTGAGCGAATCCGTGTCGGTGAGCTTGAGGAGCAGGGCTCGCGTCCGTTCGATGGCGTCGCGCCAGGAGACCCGATCGATGCCCGGCGGGATGACATCGACGAGCGGGTCGACCGCCGGGACGACCCGGGTCTGACCGTAGGAAGGGATGCTCTTCGGTCGCGGATGGCGATCGCCCGTGCGGGATCGGCTGTCCCTGAGCAAGAACTCGGCGCGATCGGCCATGGCGTCCCACACGCCGGCCAGCTCGGCGGCGGCCGTCTCCGGGCGAGCGCGGCTACGCCCTACGGTCTGGTCGAGCTCGTCACGAAGGGACTTCATCTCGCCGATGCCGAGCAAGTTCGACGCCGTGACCGTCACGAGCATGTCATGTGTCCGGCTCACGGCCTCGCGCCATTCGCCCGGGTCCATGGCGGGCGGGACGATGTCGAACAGGGGATCGATCGCCGGGACGACCTGGGTTATCCCGTAAGCCGCTCGCTCTCGGTACCGCGCCCGCCATTCGCGGAAGACCAGGTAGAGCACGCCCCAGATCAGGAGTACGACCAGTCCGGCGACGATCACGAATCGACGGCCCGAGTGGGTCCGCGGGAGCCATGGTGATACCGTGGATCGTGCCGCGGTCTCATCCCCGGCCAGCTCGCCCGATCCCCGAGGATAGGTACGGGCCATGACCGAGGCCAGGTCATCGTATCTCAGCCGACGGGTCGGGTCGGGGTGACTTTCCCGACGGCCATTGGGCGAGCTGGACATCATCGGATCAAATCGATGCCCGGTGTGATTGTCTTGTCTTCGATCAGTCCCGCGGTTTCAGTGTAGCCATTGCCCGATCATTCGGAAAGGCTTCGTCTTTCCCGGTAGAGCCATCGCGAGTGCTGAGCCGCCGGGATGTTACCTCGACCGGACCACTCCGGTTCGTCGAGCACGGCAATCGGATGTGGCCTACTGAGGATCACAGGCCCAGACTCCGTCCTTCGCGAGCCGATGGATCACGAGCTTGGCGTGCCTGTGATTGATCCGCATCCACTGGCCGGGCGTCCCGGCAACCGCCGATCCCTCGGAATGACGCCCTGCCGAGGACCAGCGGCCGATCACGTCAGAGGCCCAACCGGCCAGCAGGAACAGGGTGCATGCCATCAACAAATTCGTGATTAGTGGTGCGAGCATCTCCGTGACTCCCTGCGATTCTCGATCCGGGCACCTCCGGGGAAATGGGCCCGGGATGGGTCCATCAATCCGCTCGGGGGCTTGCCTGTCACGAGTCATCCTAAGAGTCAACGATAAGACGACGGTGAACCGAACCTAAAATCGGCTTCATCGACGCAACTCGGCTATCTCGGCGCCGGGGGTTTTGCTGGAATGGTTGCAGGAAGGGACAGCCAAGCCTGCGACGATACGCCACGACGTGCGGCCGGCCGGGTCTGGGGGACGGGTGCGACATGGGGATCAGAATCCTGGTGGTCGAGGATGAGACGAAGATCGCCGACTTCCTGATCCGCGGCCTCAGGGAGGAGGGTTACACGGTCGAGCATGCCGCCGACGGCGGCTCGGCCTGGCATTCCCTCCGATCGAGCGGCTGGGACCTGATCATCCTGGACTGGTGGCTGCCCGGCGAGGATGGCGTGACGCTCCTCCAGCGGTTCCGCCAGCTCAACCGACAGACGCCTGTACTCTTTCTGACGGCCAGGGATGCCGTCTCGGATCGGGTCCGGGGGCTTGACGCTGGCGCCGATGATTATCTGTCCAAGCCGTTCGCGTTCGAGGAGCTTCTGGCCCGGATCCGGGTCTTGCTCCGGCGCCGCGATGCCGGCGAGGGCACGACGCTCACCTACCGCGACGTGCGCGTGGACCTGGCGACACAGCGGGCCGAGCGTGGCGGCCACACACTGCACCTGACGGCCAAGGAACAAGCCCTGCTGGTCTTCTTCCTGCGGCACGTCGGCCAGGTCCTGTCGCGGACGCGGATCTATGAGCACGTCTGGGACGAGCGATACGACGGGCTTTCCAACACCCTGGAGGTGCACGTGAAGGAGCTGCGCCGCAAGCTGGAGGCGCACGGCCCTCGCCTGATCCACACCCTGAGGGGGCGGGGCTATCTCCTCGGCGATTCCCCGGATGCGCAATTGGTGGAGGATTGATGAGCCTGGCCACCCGCCTCACCGGTTTCTTCCTGCTCGCCCTGGCACTCGTGCTCGGCGCGTTCTCGGTGACTTTGTACTTACTGGCGCGATCGCACTTCCAGCGGGACCTCGACGAGCGGCTCACCATGGCGCTCGACACGCTGTCCGCATCGATCGAGATCGACTCGGACGAGGTCAAATGGAAACCCGTCGGCCGGCCCGCCGTCGCCGAATCGCATCCGCAGGATGACCCGGTCCACTGGGCCGTCTTCGACGGCGGCGGCTCGTCGCTCGATCACTGCTGGGATCTCCGTACCCAGGATCTCGCGAAAATCCTCTCGTTCAGCCCCGACGCCGGTCACATCCACGACGCGTTCACGGATCGAGACGGCCGTCGATGGCGACTCGTCGTTCGACGCATCCTGGCCGCCGGGGCGGGTCAACAACCATCGGTGCAACACCACGACTCGCCGGGGGGAACCCGCAAGAGTGCGGCGCCCCCGACCAAAGCCTCGCCTTCCTTGATCCTGGCGGCCGGCGCGCTGGCGGAGCCGATGGAGGCCGGCCTGCGTCGCGTGGCACTCACTCTGGCCGGGCTGTCGGCGATCATCTGGCTGCTGGCCGCGATGATGGGACATCGCCTCTGCCGACGGGCACTGCTTCCGGTGACCCGGATGGCGAAAGCCGCCTGCTCGATGAGCGCCGCCGACCGCAATCATCGCCTTCCCAACCCGGGGACCGACAGTGAGCTGGATGCCCTGGCGCGCGCGTTCAACGGCCTGCTCGATCGCCTCCATGAGGCCCTCGAGCGGCAACGGCAATTCACCGGCGACGCCTCGCACCAGTTGCGGACCCCCCTGGCGGTCGTGCTCGGCCAGATCGAGGTCGCACTTCGCCGCGACCGAACGGCCGAGGAATATCGGCGTACTCTCGAGGACGTCCACGGCGAGGCCCTGCGACTCCGCCAGATCACCGAGGCGCTCCTGTTCATGGCCCGAGCGGAGAACGAGGCCACCCGTCCCGATCTCCAGCGGATCGAACTCGCCTCGTGGGTCCGCGACCACCTCCGCGGCTGGTCCGGGCACGAGCGCGCCTGCGACCTGCGTGAGGACCTCGACGACGCGTCGCCGTCATGGGTCCGGGTCCACCCTCCCCTGCTCGGCCAACTGCTCGACAACCTGCTGGACAACGCCTGCAAGTACAGCACGCCGGGTAAGCCGATTCACGTCCGACTCGACCGCGACGGCGATCGCATCACGATGGCCGTGGAAGACCAGGGCGACGGCCTCTCGGCCGATGACCTGCCGCACGTCTTCGAGCCCTTCTATCGCACCGCCGAGGCCCGCCGTCGGGGACAGCCCGGAGTCGGCCTGGGCCTGGCCATCGTTCGAAGGATCGCCGAAGTCTTCGCGGGCACCGTCGACGCCTCCAGCGAGCCCGGACGAGGCAGCCGCTTCGTGCTCCGCCTCCCCATCAACGGCGAAGCGATACCGACTCCAAGTCGCTGCGAGCCCTCGGAGGAATTGTCCTCGGTATGGGCTTGAGAGCCGCTCGTCACGCGATCAGGCACACCGGCTCAAGGCTCTTCCCGAACTGTTCAGAATCCCGGATCTTGTTACAATCAGTGCAGATGCATCTGGAAAGTAGAATCGTCCGCGGGATCGTCCCAAGACACTGGGATCGACAGCGTCTCGGCCCTGACAGAGAAGGTCCCTTTCCACACCAATCCGAAGCGTCAGCGAGGTCTGCCGCAAGTCCTTGCGGACGAATGGGAAAGAGCCTCGCTCACGCTTCGGGTTGGTGTAGAGGGCAGGCGGCATAGGAGCTCTCGAACTGTCAACCTGCCGATGGGTTACTTTGGGACGATCCCTCGTCCGCAGACGCCTCCCACAGACCAACAAACCGGCCCGGACCGACGATCCGAGAGGAGGACTCGCATGGCGACGGTTCCGCGACAGCGACGGACACGCGAAATCGAGTACTCCATTGGGGACGGCCAGATCTTGGGGGAGACTGAACTCCATCGGCAAAATGCGATCGACCTGATCCGGACCCTTGAGGACCATTTCGCGGCGGAGCCCAGTGTCTGCGTCGCGGGCGGGCTGCTCATCTTCTACGAGCAGGGCGATCCGAAGAAGCGCGTCGCGCCGGACGTCTTCGTCGTACAGGGTGTCGAGAAGCGCAAGCGCGACCATTTTCTGATCTGGGAAGAGGGGAAAGGTCCCGATCTGATCATCGAGCTGACCTCAAAACAGAGGAGCCGCCAGGATCGGAAGAAGATCGAACTCTATCGCGACGTCCTGAAAGTCCCCGAGCTCTTCCTCATCGATCCCAGTGGCGGGTGTTTCGATTCCCCGCTCCAAGGCTTCCGCTGGTCCGAGTCCGGCTATGTGCCCATCCAGCCAGTACGCGGCCCGGGGCTGCACAGCAAAGTCCTGGGACTGAACCTGGCGCGCGAAGGATATGCGCTCCGGGTCTTCGATCCGGACACAGGGCGCAAACTGCCGACGATCCGCGAGGAAATGGAGGCGTCCGAGTCGATGCGAGTCCAGTTCGAGAAGGCACGCCGGCTGATCGCGATGGAGCTCGAGCTGGCGGAGATGCGGCGCCAGCTCGCCGAGAACAGCCTCAAGCTCACCGAGGCCCAGCACGAACAGGCGGAGGCACAGCTCGAACAGCTCGCGGCCGAGAACGAACGACTCCGTCAGGAGAACGAGGCCCTCCTCCGCCGTTGAGAGGCGGCTTGGTTCCAGCTCGCTCAACCCTCGATCCGGACCCCGGCGGCCTTGAGGGCCTCAGTCTGGGCCGACTTCGCGGCATCCGACAGCGGATTCCCCGCGAGGTAAAGGCGCAGGTACGGCGCGAATAGCTTCGGGCCGGCGGCATCGGCCTTGGCCGCGTCGGCCAGCGGCTTCAAGTCCTTGATCTTGTTCCGCTCGATCTCCAGGAGCTTCATCTCGGTTTGCTTGGCCAGCGGGCTGATGTCCTCGATCTGGTTGTCGCTCAGGTTGATTGTCGAGAGCTTGTTGAGCTTCTCCAGGACCTTGAGTTCCTTGATCTGGTTCTTGGGTACCGAGAGTGTCCACAGCTTGGTCAAGGGAGCCAGGGGTGCGATGTCCTTGATCGCGTTGCCGCCGAGATAGAGGGATGTGAGGCTGGTCAACCCGCTCAAGGGCTCGAGCTTCTCGACCTGGTTGCCCGAGAGATCGATGAACTGGAGCCCCTTGAGATTGGCCAGGGGTGCGATGTCCTTGATGGCGTTGTTGGACAGGTCGAGCGACTCCAGGTTCGTCAGATCCTTGAGCGCCTTGATGTCGCTGATCTTGTTCTTGTCGAGCTTGAGCAAGGCGAGGTTCTTGCACTTCTCCAGGCCCGTGAGATCCTTGATGTCCTTGCCCGCAGCTTCCAGGATGTAGACATTCTGTAGCTTCTCATCGGTGAGTTCGACCTTGGGCTCATGCTTGAGCACGTCGCGGATCGCGGCTTCGAGGTTCTTGTCGGGGAACGGCGAGGCCGCATGGGCCGATCCGGACCAGGCGTTGCTCAAGAACAGGACGGCGGCCAGCGCAACCGGCGCGGTGTTTTTTTCAAATCGTCGCATCGAGGCGATTCTCCGGATGGAATTCAAATGGGGCGGGTCTCGGTCGGCGCGGGGACTGACCCGTACGCGCGACCGAGCGGCTGTGATTGTTCGAGCATACGCCGAGATCCCCCCGGAGAAAAGGGGCATGCTCGCGTGGGCTCAGGCACCGACGGTCACCACCCGCGCCGAGGCCCATCGCTTCCGCGACCGTCTTCGCTTCTTCGAGCCGATCCGGAGGAGATCTACGCCACACGAGGGATCCACCGTCTCGGTACTGGGGCACGACCCGTGCGGTTCCAACTCGCTCCGCAGGATTCGATGACCGGCCGGAGCGTCGATCGCCAGCTTCATCCGCGAGTTTCCGATGTCGACAACGGTGATCACGATGTCGTCGCCGATCAGGATCGTCTCGCCGACCTTCCTTGTCAGAACCAACATCCTGTCTTCCTCCATGCACTCTCTCGGTTGGTCATTGGTCATTGGTAACCGGAATGACGTTGCCCGCGGCGACTGCATTCTTTCTCTTAGCTCATGACCAGTGACCAGTGACTAAAGCGAGCCCGTTCTTCTATCATGGAAATCGTCAAGAAGCGGATCGAGGCGACAGCCGTTTGCCCAGCGAGGGCAACCGACGATTGGCGAAACCTGCAACGGGAAATCGGATCGATGCACGATCAAGAAGCGGCGTCCTCCTGGGTCATCGAGGTCACATCGGCCAACTTCGAGCGGGACGTGATCGAACGATCACATAAGGTGCCGGTCGTGGTCGACTTCTGGGCCGAGTGGTGCGGCCCTTGTCGGACGCTCGGACCGTTGCTGGAACGGCTGGCGCAGGAATATGGCGGCCAGTTCGTGCTGGCCAAGATCGACACCGACGGCGAGACCGAGCTGGCCCAGCAATTCGGCGTCCGGTCGATCCCGGCGGTGTACGGCTTGCGCGACGGACGGGCGATCGATGGCTTCATCGGAGTCCAGCCCGAGACGGCGATCCGGGCCTGGCTCGACCGGCTGATGCCGACGCCGAGCGAGCGGTTGATCGCCGAGGCCGGCCGGCTGGAGGCGTCCGACCCGAGTGCCGCGGAGGCGAAATATCACGAGGTGCTCTCTCTCGACCCCGAATCGATCCAGGCCCAGACCGGTCTGGCGCGGATCGCCCTGGATCAGGGCCGGCTCGACGACGCCCAGGCACGGATCGTCGCCATGGAGCGGCAAGGTTTCCTCGAACCCGAGGCCGAGAAGATCAAGGCCGAGCTGGTCCTCCGGCTCCAGGCCCAGGGGGCCGGGGGCGTCGAGGAGGCCCGCGCCGCACTCGCCGGACACCCCGACGATTTGAACCTCAAGTTCCAGCTCGCCGAGGCTCTCGCCGCATCCGGCCAGTATGCCGACGCCCTGGCCATCTGCCTCGATCTCGTCGAGCGCGACCGCAAAGGCCTCGGCGAGCGTGCTCGCCAGACCATGATCGCCATCTTCCAGCTCCTGCCGCCCGAATCCGAGCTGGTCACCGAATTCCAGCGGCAGCTCTCGATGGTGCTGATGGATTGATCGGCGATGGCATCCTCAATATGCCATCGCGTGGCGGCCGGCGCGGGGATCTCCGGCGGCGAGGATCTGCGGTTGCGACCGAGTACCGCCCGTCGGGAAGAAGTTGATCACACACGGTGCAGCGCTGAGCGGGCCGGAACGGACCACCAGCTTGTGCCCCATCTGCTTCAGGGCGTCGAGCTTGTCCTGGCCCAGTTCGGGATTGATCCGGAGCTGTCCGAGGATCGGCGGCTTCTGCCCGAATGAGCTGATGAAGTGGTCCGACATGAATCTCGGAACGGTGACCGAAGCGGACGGCGTGAGGCCGAAGTCGATGGAATCGACCAGGAGTTGCAAGATCATCTGGTCCTGGTTATCTCCTCCGGCGACACTGACGGCCATCGCGGGCATCTCGTCGGCGTCGAGCACGATCGTCGGGGACAGGGTGATCCGCGGGCGTTTGCCGGGCTCGATGACGTCCGGATGGCCCTCCCAGGTGTTGAAGCTCTGCAATCGGCTCCCGAGCCAGACGCCGGTATCGCCGGCGACGACGCCCGACCATCCGCTGGGCGTGGCCGCGACCACGTTGCCGAGCCTGTCGGCGACCAGGCAAGTGGTCGTATCGTTGACGGCCGCGACCGGCGGCGCCGGCCGGCGCGCGGCCGGATCGGCCGACGGATCGAGCACCGCCTTGCTCGAGCGAGGATCGCCGGGCCGCCGCTCCATCGACGCATGCTTCGCATCGATCAGCGCCCGACGCCTGGAGGCGTATTCCGTCGAGAGTAGCTCGGCCAGTGGGACCTCGACGAAGAGGGGATCCGCATAATACGTGTCGCGGTCGGCCATGGCCAGTTTCATCGCCTCGACGATCGTGTGGATCGTCTCGGGGCGGTCACGTCCCATCGCCTTGAGGTCGAATCCCTCGAGGATTTGCAGGGCCTGGAGCAGGCAGGGGCCCTGGGTCCAGACCCCGCATTTGTAGACCTTCCTCCCGCGATAGGTGACCGCGACCGGCTCCTCGACACGCGTCGTGTGGGTCGCCAGGTCGACGTAGCGGATCAACCCGCCGTTGGCCCGCGACCAGGCGTCGATGCGATGGGCGATCGGCCCGCGATAGAAGGCGTCGGCGACCAGTCGAAGCCCTTGCGATCGGTCGACGGCCGTGGGGTCTCCCCTGACCGGATCCGCCATGGCCTCGGCGGCAACGAGCGTCTCGAGCGTTCGGGCGAAATCGGCGTGCCACAACTCGCGACGCGATGGGCGGCCCAGGATCCTCCGCGTCGGCGTGACGACCTGGGTCAAGGTCATCGTGCCGAAGCGATCGAGCAGGGTCAGGCACGCGTCGAGGGCGGCCGGGACCGCGGCGGCCTCGATCCCCTTGAGCGGGATGCCGCCGCGCCGCACGAATTCCTCCCGCGTCGCCAATCGCGGCGCAACGCCCTGGCCGGCGATAACCGTGACCCGCTTCGTCCGAGCATCGTAGATCATGATCGGCACCTCGCCGCCGAAGCAGAATGACCGCGAGTCCGTCACGCTCAGGGCCAGGATCGTCGCCGCGGCCGCGTCCGCCGCATTCCCGCCGCGTTTAAGGATCTCGATGCCCGCGGCCGTCGCATCGCGGCCCCCGGCGGTCACCGCCCCCTGGGTCCCGACCGCTTCCCAGTCCGCGTAACGCGGCGCCGTCGGAGGTGGCACCGGTACGCCGCCGCCCTCCTGGGCCTCCACAACTCCGGGACCGAAAACTGCACAAAATCCCACGACCATGATTCGCGCGCATCGCAACATCGCCGTCGACTCCTCTTGATTGGTAGGCGGCTGGCCGCGTCAATAAGCGAAAGGCGTCCGGTTCTCCCGAGGCTTAACGTTGGCCAGTTCACTATCTCACCCGCGAGCCTCGGCCGCCACTGGCTACCGCCGACCACGCGACTC
This sequence comes from Isosphaeraceae bacterium, assembly GCA_052148775.1. Lineage (GTDB taxonomy): Bacteria > Planctomycetota > Planctomycetia > Isosphaerales > Isosphaeraceae > CAVZRC01. The sequence continues at coordinate 16,582 of JBKQHM010000436.1, forward strand.
CCGGCTCTACCCAGTGGGCTTGCCCGGGGATAAGATGGGTCGATTATCGGTCGGATCGACGGTCCGCCTTCGTCCTTGCACGCTGGCGTTGTCGAGCCGGGTTGCTCCGGCGCGATCCGGACGGAGAATGACACGGCCCGGGAACGGCGTTCGAAAAAAACGTAGTCAGGCAACCAGAGGTGAGTCCCCGCGATGAATATGCCACGGATGTTTTCGGCTTGGATGACGGCCACGGCCGTCTGGTTCACGATCCTGGTCTCGATCGTTCCGGGTCGGGCCTCGGCGGCGGTCGTCGACGACGCCCAGGAGGACAAGATCCGCAACTCGGTCGTGAAGATCACCGCGACGATGCGATACCCCGACTATACCAGTCCGTGGACCAAGCGCACCCCGAGCGAGGCCAGCGGCACCGGGGTCGTCATCGATGGGAAGCGAATCCTGACCAACGCCCACATGGTCACCTACGCCAGCCAGCTCTTCGTCGAGAGCAACCAGTCGAGCGACAAGCTGCCGGCGCGGGTCGAGGCGGTGAGCCCGGGCATCGACCTGGCCGTGATCAAGCTGGAAGACGAGTCGTTCTTCGATAAGAGGACCCCGATGACGCGCACCTCGGCACTGCCCGAGGTCAAGGAGACCGTGCTGGTCTACGGGTTTCCCCAAGGCGGATCGACGCTCTCGATCACCAAGGGGATCGTCTCGCGAATCGAGTTCACCGGCTACGGCGAGAACGCCTCGGGCGTCCGCGTCCAGGTCGACGCCCCGATCAACCCCGGAAATAGCGGCGGCCCGGCCCTGATCGACGGCAAGATGGTCGGGCTCATCTTCAGCAAGCTCACCCAGGCGGACAACATCGGATACATCATCCCGAGCGAGGAGATCGACCTGTTCCTCAAGGACATCGCCGATGGCACGTACGACGGCAAGCCCGCCATGCATGAGCCGCTCCAGACCCTCGAGAACGATGCCCTCCGCAGCTTCCTTCGGCTCGACAGGAAGACCCAGGGCATGGTCGTCCACGCGCCCAACCCCGCCGATCCCAAGGATCCGCTCAAGCCGTTCGACTTGATCACCAAGATCGGCGATCACGAGATCGACAACACCGGCATGGTCAAGATCAGCGACAACCTCCGGTTGAAGTTCCAGTACCTGATCCAGAAAGTGACCAAGGACGGCAAGGTGCCCCTGAACATCGTGCGACAGGGGAAGGCCATGAAGATCGACCTGCCGGTGAAGTCATCCAACCCGATGCTGATCGAGTCGCTCAAGGGGAAGTATCCGTCTTACTTCGTTTATGGGCCGCTGGTCTTCTCGCCGGTGACGAGCGAGTTCGCCTCGGCTTTCGGGCGATACGCCGCGATCCTGTCGATCACCGGCAATCCGCTGGTAACCCGCCGGGGCGACTACCCGCGGTTCGAAGGCGAGGAGCTTGTCGTCGTCACCTCGCCCATGTTCCCCCACCGGATCGGCAAGGGGTACGATAGCCCCCAGTACAAGGTCGTCAAGGAGATCAACGGGGTCCACGTCAAGAACATCCGCCATATGGTCGAACTCCTCCGCGACTCGAAGGAGAAGTACACCACGATCAGCTTCGACGACCGGGCCTCCGAGACCATCGTCTTCAACCACCAGGAGGCCCTCAAGGCCACCGAGGAGGTCCTCTCCGATAACGGCATCCGCCAGCAGGCCACGGACGACCTGGCCGAGATCTGGACCAAGAAGAAATGAGCGCCGTCCCGACGAGCATGACCGGAATCCGGGCACTACGCGTCCTATCAGGCCGTGGCGCCCGGATCACCCTCGAATGACTTCTGATCCGTCGCCGGCTCTCGAGCATCGACCGAAGGAGCGAACGACGATGAAGACGACTGACAGGGTTCGCACGTTGTGGGTCCTGGCGATGTGCGGCCTCTCGACCTCGTGCATCCGAATCATTTCTCACGATGAATCGAAGGCGGCGAATACGGCGGCCGAGTTCGCCCGAGCGGCCTTCGTCGCCCGCGACTATCCCAGGGCGTATGGCCTGCTCGCGTCAAGTGCCAGGTCGCAGGTCACCCTCCAGAAACTGACCGAATCCATCGCCGAGATGCATCCGAAAGGGTTTCCTTCCCAGGTCGACGCCGCCGAGTACGAGCCGATGCCCGGACAGAGGGCCATGAACATCTATCTGAATGGGACCGGCGAGGGCGAGGCATACTTCTACCGGCTGCTGATGGAAGGAGATGCCCCGTCGGGATACGGCGTCATCGGCCTCTACCGGAGCAATGGTCCTCCCCCTCCCTCGAATCGAAAGCCGCTACCGAAATGATGTCGGCACGATCCCGGATTGCCCGCATGAGCGGATGGGAATACGGCCTTGCCGAGGATCTCGTTCGCGCATGTCTCGCGACGATCATCATGCTGTCCGCGACCGCACAACTTCGCGCCCAGGCCGAGGCCGATTGGGTCGGCAAGCGGGTCGTGCCACGGACTCGCGAATTCGTGCTCCGCGTCGACGACGAGCCGGTCGAGGCCAGCCGCAATGCGATGGCGATTTATCGCGTCGAACGCATCGACGACGGCCCGTTACTCTGGCTTCAGGCCGAGGCACAGCGGCGACTCAACGGTTGGACCAAGGTCGAAGACGTCATCCCAGTCGATCGGGTGATCGATGTCTATACCGACCAGATCCGCGCGCATCCGAAGGACGCCTTCGCTCATGCCATGCGGGCCCTGGTTCGCGAAGACAAGCAGGAGTACGCCGAGGCACTCCGCGATTACGACCAGGCCATTCGCCTCGATCCCGGGAACGCGGCTTATTACCGCGAAAGCGGTGATATACGTTCCCTCATGAATGAGGCCGACAAGGCCATCTCCGACTACAACGAAGCGATCCGCCTCGATCCCAGGTCGGACCTCGCCCTGGCCGGCCGGGGGAAGGCGTGGGCGATGATGAACAATCATGACAGGGCCATCGAGGACTTCAGTGAGGCGATCTGGCTCGATCCCCTCGGGCTCGCGGCGTATCTCGCGCGCGGGTCGGCCTGGCAAGCGAAGGGCGAGAATCAGAAGGCCATCATCGACTACAATATGGTCATCCGGCTCGATCCGGAGAATATCCCAGCCTACATCAGACGCGCCCGCGCCTGGAAGGCCTCGAGGGCGTATGCAAGGGCCGTCGCCGACTTCGAGCACGCGGTCCAGATCGACGCCAAGCAACCGATCGCCCTCGAGGGACTGGCCTGGATTCGCGCGACCTGCCCGGACGCGAAGATTCGCGATGGCAAGAAAGCCGTCGAGGCAGCCACCAAGGCATGCGAGATGACCTTGTGGAAGGATGCCCGCTGCCTCGCGACCCTCGCCGCGGCCCATGCCGAGGCGGGTGACTTCGATTCGGCAATGAAGTGGCAGGCCACGGCCAATGCGCGCTCGACCGCAGCCGATGAGAAGACCCAGGGCGAGCGCCGGCTGGCGCTCTACCGAGAGAAGACACCCTACCGGGAGCCTGAACCGTGACTCAATCATCGCTCGGGTCGTCCCCCACAGGACGATAAGAACGCTGCGGCAACCTCTCAGATCCTCAGGCCCCTGCGCAGCATGCCAATCCAGGCCCCGACGCTCGGGCTCGACCAGAGCGACCAGAGCAGGGCGATCGTCATGAAGGTGCCGGCCACGCGGGCCGCACGGATTGCCATCCCGAGCGCCGTGCGAGACGAACCCTGCGCCTTCGGCGAGCCCCGTCGTGCGTCGAGCTGGACGTTGAGCAGCACCAGCACGCCGAGGATGCCCCAGAACAGGGCGTCGGGCGCGCCGAAGCCCCAGGTCCCTCGCAGCCAGAACGACTGATACGCATGCAGCAACCAGGTGACCACGAACACGACCACCGTCGCCACCGCCAGCGCCAGGGGTTGCGGCCGTCGCTTGAGGCGGAAGACCACCGGGTTGAAAACCAGCCGCACCATGAAATCCTTCCAGTAGCTGTTGATCCGCCGCCAGTAGTCGGTGAACCCGGTCGCCAGCAGGTAGTGGTGGTGGGTCGCGGG
>JBKQHM010000437.1:0-17351 GCA_052148775.1 Isosphaeraceae bacterium
CTTCGCGATGACATCGTCCCGGACATGCGGCGGGACTTGCAGGATCGACGAGAGCCTCAGGAATTCCTGCTTAAGCTCCGAGAGGGACGCGCGCAGGTCGGCGCCGATAGAGTGCTTCAGCGCGATCAGCTCGTTCCTGCCGACCTGGATGAAGCTCGCCCGCTTCTCGACCATCTCGAGCATCTGCGCGGAGATCACCACGTTGCCCAGATTCGCACGTGCGGACTGGATATCACGGATTTGCGATGAGTTAAACGTAAACTGGCGGATCGCCGTGATGTTCTCGCGGATCGCATTCTCGGCCCGGCGGACCGAGGCTGCGTCGGCCGTGACCGGCTTCGCACCGCCTCCGCCGCCGAGCCAGGAACCCGAGGGTTTGGGGTTGTTGACCGGGGGCATCGGGACTGGCCGGGTGCCAGGGTCACCGGGGGCGGGCTCGTTGGTCGCATGCCCGGGGCCGTAGAGGCCGTCGTTCACTCGCTGCACGCCGACCGCGGCCGCGCCGATGATGAGGCTGACCAGGACCATGGCGAATGGGGCCATCGTCAGGCCGAAGGCCCCTTTCCGCTCGTCCCAGCGACTCAGGGAGAAGAACAGGCCGTAGAACGGAACGAAGAGGCAAAGCACACCCTGGATGCTACTTTCTGCGAATGCCATGCAGAGCAGCCAGATGACACCCCAGAGGGCGAGGGAAAGGGCCCCGATGACCGCGATTCCCTGGCAAGAGTTGTAGATGAGGGTCCGATGGGTATCCGAAGGCTCGCCGATGGCGAAGTAGGCGTACATGACGAGCGTTGCCACGGCGTCGAGCAGGACGAACCACCACAATGCCGTGATCCCCAATTCCGACGCCGTGTCCGCATCGCGGGATGCGCGACGGCGTGGAGTTGGATGGTACATGGCGCGTGGGGGCGGCGGCAGATCCTCGTCGATCGTCGGGCTCGCCGACGTGGGAACCCCCTTGGGTGTGGGAGATGGGATAATCATGCCGGACGCGTGCGGCCTGAGTCCTCGAGTCGCGCCCGGCGCGGGCGTCCTCGGTCTCGCCGGGGCCGCCGGCTCGCCATCCAGGAGGTCTCCGAGGGGGGCTACCTGCCAGGTCAGCTCCGGAGGGGGCGGCGCGACCGGCGGCGGCTCGGGTGCCGCGATCGGTCTCGACGCGGATTGCGATAATGTCTTCACTCCGGAAGGCGGCTCGACCACGCGCCCGCTCGGGACGGGGATCCGGAAGATTTCGCCGCACTCCCGGCAGCGCGACCGCTTCCCGGCCAACGTCCCATCGATCTCGTACTTCTTCTTGCAGCCCGGACAGTTCAAGACGATGATCATTCCGACCCCCTGTGTTCCGCGAGTGGACGAGGGGAAGGGAGAGGCGGCTCGAGATCCCATGCAAGTGATCGGTATGGTGATTCTACCTCAACGGACGAAGGATTCTACTGATGTCCGTGCAAAGGGTAAGCGAAGCGAAGCGGGACTCGATCGCATTGACCAGGAGGCTACCTTGAAGACCCCTTTGAGGGCTTCTCGTCAGAAACTCCAAGTCTATACTATTCTTGCGGTTGAAGATCGAAGGGAAGATCGGGGAACTCGAGGCCGTCGATGAGCGTTCGGAGATCGGCCCGACCGAGGAGCAGCCAGGATTCGGGATCGGCACGGAGCACGGCGATGTCGCGGAAGCCGAGGGAGACGGCCATGCGTAGATTGTCGGCAGCCTGGTCGAGATCGAGCTCGCGGACGAGCCTGGCGGCTCGGTCGAGCGGGGTCTTGCCGTAGCCGATCAGTGCGGCTCGGCTCGACTGTCGGAGTGCGAGCCGCGCCAGATCGATGGCGGGCGTGCCTTTCCAGAGGAGTAATCGCTCGGCGTCGAGCGAGTCCGCCTCGGCCGTCAGCCCAGCCGAGCGGAGCAGCCGGCCGAGTTCCCAGAGCGAATCGGTCAGCCATCCCTTCGCTGGGTGATCTCCCGTTGCCGCGGTCCCGATCGGCCTCAGGATCGCCACGGCCCGCCGGAGGATCGGCAGTGCCTCGGGCTCCTGGCCCTGGTCGGCCATCGCCAGGGCTTCTCCGGTAAGGACGGCGCCGAGGAGGCCCTGGATCGCCGTATCGGACGGCGCGGCATCCGCGAAGGGCTGCAATATGCCACGCGCCCGGACGAATGACAGCCGCGCGGCGGCCGGGTCCCCGGCTTGGCGTCGGAGCGTACCGAGTTTCCAGAGCGAATCTGCGGCTTTCCATGCAAGGGTACGGTCTCCCGTGTGGGCCGCGATGAGGTCGGCCCGAGTGTCGGCGGCCCGGATGTAGTGGGGCAGTCCATCGGCGACTTTTCCCTGGTCGACGAATTGCTCACCCAGATTCTCGAGCTCGAGAGAGAGTTCCTCCTTGTACTCGACAGCATCCGGGGATAACGCCACGGCGCGTTCCTGCTCGGCGATGGCACGGCGGAATTCCGGGATCGCGCGCGTGTTGTCCCTCTCCTCGTCGTGGAGGTAGCCCAAGATGTTCCAGCTCCGCCCCAGCTCGTATCGGAAGCGGGGTTGATCCCGATGCGATTTGACCAGCCTCTCCAGCACCTCGATCGACTTCTGGATCGAGGCGTAAGCCAAGCTGTCCTGATGCAATCGATGCTGAACCGAGGCCGTCTCGGCGAGGGTCAACCCGAGCTTGGTCTGAAAATCGGTCACCGAAGGATGAGTCTCGACCAGGGCCGACTGGGACTTGAGCGAACGTTCGAAGTCTTCGAGGGCCGACTCGAACTGTCCATCGCTGACCTCGACCGACGCCATGTTGAAGTAGCTCAGCGCCAGCGAGTTGAGGAGCTGGACCGGCGGAGGGCCCGAGGTGATGCTGTCGAGGAGGGATTGGCAGATGTCATGGACCTCGCGGAACGATCGGAGTGCCGCGGCATTGTCCTGCTGCTTGAATGAGATGAATCCCTGGACGGTGATCATGTCGGCCAGCTTCTTGCGGTATTCGGCGAGCTCCGGGAATCGGCCGATCAATCGTCTCTGGATCACTTCGGCCTTCCGGAGCGATTCCAGCCCCTTCTCCGGGAGGTCGCGAGCCGCCTGGGCGATGCCCATCTCCTTGTAGCACTCCGCCAGGCTCGCCTCGTAGGCTGCGACCCGGGGATGCTGCGTTGAGAGCGGCTCAAGGATTGCCCGGGCGCGTTCCAGAGGCGTCATCGCCGCCAGGAACTCCTTGTCGGAGGTGAGCCGTTGGCCCATGGCCAGGTCGCAATCGGCCATCCCGCCCAGAGGCTCCGGATCGTCGGGGGCGGCAACGGCGAGCACGGCCCAGATCGCGCGGGCGGCCTGGAATGCGCCGATCGCCTCGACGGTCGTGCCGATCTCCATCGCGATCTCGCCGACGCGGAAATGGGCCTCGGCCAGTTCCCTCCGGAGCTCGGGGTCATCGTCGCGCTGCTTGACGAATTCCTTGTAGTACCTCAATGCCGACTCCAGCAGTTCCCGGCGCAAACCGCGGATATCGACCGAATCTTGCTCCTTGAGCAGGGTATTCTGGCTGACGTTCGTCAAGTAATCGCGAACGGCCCGGTTGGCCAGTTGGAAATTGGTCTGCGCCAGCGCGCGGGCGTCGGCCTCGCGGCGCCGCCCGGCCTCGACGACCACCACGCCGATCGTCGCGGCCAATGTGATGCCGATCAGTCCGGCGCCGACGGCGAATGTCCAGGTCCGGTGCTGGCGGAGCCATCGGCCGAGGCGCTCCAGGCGATTATCCGCATAGGCCGTGACCGGCTCATCGGCCAGCCAGTGCTCAATATCCCGGGCCAGCTCGCGCACCGAGCCGTACCGTTGGGACGGCAGGAAGGCCATGGCCTTGAGGCAGATGCGGTCCAGCGGCGCCGGTACGGACCGCTGGACCGACCGAGGCGGCCGGAACTCTCCCTTGCGCACGCGATCGAGCACGTCGAGGAGCTTGTCTCCCATGAAGGCAACCTGGCCAGTCAGCAGCTCATACAGCGTGGCGCCCAGACTATAGACGTCGCTGGCAGGCCCCAGCTCCTCGAGCGCCCCGCGGGCCTGCTCGGGGCTCATGTAGGCCGGCGTCCCGATCGTCGTGCCCGGTTGAGTGTCCCCGGAGAGCGTCCGCGTGTCCGACTCCGCCGAGAGGCCCGGCTCGAAATCGTCGAGGGGTTGGACCGGCAGAACATCGACCTTGCCGATCACTTTGGCCAGCCCCCAGTCGACGACCAGGGTCTCGCCGTATCGGCCCAGCATGATGTTCGCCGGTTTCAGGTCGCGATGGAGCACGCCCCGACTATGCGCGTAATCGATCGCATCGCAGACGTCGAGGAACCGGCCGAGCAACTGCCGGAATTCGATCCCCCACATCGATCGCTTGCGCCGGCCTGCCGGGCCGGCCTCCCTCTGAAACCGGAGGTGGAACTCCCGGATCGCTACCGAAAGGCTCTCACCCTGGATGAACCGCATCGCATAGTACGGCCGCCCGTCGGCGTTCCGACCCAGGCTGTAGACCGGGACGATCCCTGGGTGCTCCAGGTTGCCCGTGATCTCCGCCTCGATCAGGAACCGGGCGCGCTGGTCTTCCCGGTCGGCATATTTGGGCTGGATCACCTTCAAGGCCACGTGGCGCTGGAGCTCGCAATCCTTCGCCACCCAGACCTGACCGATGCCGCCCCGCGCGTGTGGCCGGATCGGCAGGAACCGCTCCCCCTGTTTGAACTGCGGCAGCTCGATCGGGCCCGGGGACGCCCCGTTATTTCCCTCGGGCGTCGTCTCTTGTGAGATCGGCGAAGTGGGTGCCGACGCGAGCGTCGGGCCGCCGTTGAGCGTCATCCCCAGCGTTGTCTGCAACGCGTCGTCCCCGACCTCCGTCAACACCTCAAGGGTTAGCTCCTGGGCATTCCAAGCGTCCAGGCACATGCGGAGGTTGTTGTTGTGCCGGCTGAGGTGGGACGAGGCAAGGCATTCGAGGGCGCGCAGGCGCTCGTCATCGAGGACACCCTGGGCCAGTAGACTCTGCGCCAGCGATTGCTTCCGATCCTTGCTCCAGGCGCTCAAGGCCGCGGCGAGGCCGGGGCGCGGGATCGCGTCGGTCAGCAGCGCCAGGACGGCAACCAGCAGATCGCGATTCATCTCGTCCACGACCATCCCCTTCGACGGCTCACACCAGTCCACCAGACCGTGTTGTCGCCATGCACCCAGAGGCGATAACCCCGGCCATCCCATCATAGATGAGACAGCCTGAGTTTGCGCCCTTTCGCGTACGCGAATCGATCGGATCGCGCCACTCAGCCTTTCATCCAAACGGACTCTATGTTCGATTCCCTTCCCGAGGCGCACCCGACATTCGTCACCCGGGATCGTCGGAGCGGTCGAGAAACATCGGGTAGGCCGAGCGACTCGTGCGGGGTCGTCTTGAAGACCCGGCGATTGGAACGCATAATAGGATCTTTTCCCACGCTGGTCGGCGGTCGCCGATCGGAACCACCGGCCGTTGTCAGGAGATGACAGGACCCATGAAGTCCAAGACGAAACACCGCAAGAGTTACAAATGGCGCAAAAAGGCTGACAGTTCGCCGGTCGCCAAGGGCCGCCGCGCCAAGATCCATGGCACTCGCAACCCTCGCAAGACCAAGCATTTAGGTGGCCGAGGCCTCTGACAATAGGCCATGAGAGGCACCGCTTTTCTTGGCAAGAAAGACTGGCGGAAACAGGCCCGGGCTGAGGCCGGACTCACGGGAATGGTGGGGTGCGCTGGGCATGGCTCAGCTTCACCCACCCTGTGACTCGCGCCTTTCCAGGCAATCTCCTTAGGTCGGCAAGACTGATTTTCGTTCGAAGCCTTCCTGCGACCCGCCAAGACCTCGACATCTCGCGAAATCGGTACGTACGTAATAATCGCAACGTCGCAACAATTCCGTCATCACACCTTGCGGATATACCTGAGCAGAAAGAGCAGGATCACCGCCCCGATGGTGGCGGAGATCAGCGATCCTAGCAGGCCACCCGTATCGACCCCGAGCAACCGGAACAGAAAGCCACCGATCAGCGCACCGATCACGCCGATGATCATGTCTTCGACCCAGCCCGAGCCCCGTCGCTTGACCAAATGTCCGGCCAACCAGCCCGCCGCCAGACCGATCAATAGAAATAGGAGGAGATTCACGATCTGAGTCTCCGGTGGAGCGTCTCTCGACTCCGCGATCATTCCCGGCAGGGAGTCGTTTTCTTGTTGATGGGCCCTACGCCGGCTTTCGGCCTCCCCGCCTGGTTGAGCATATCACAGGCCGTCGGGGACCGTCCGCACGGATGGCGTCGTCGACGTTGTCCTTCGAGATTGCGACACAAGCCGGGACCTGATCGGCAGAGGTTCGCCAGCCGACAGGACCGTCCTATCTCCCGAATCCCGAAAAGACCGGAGAAAACCTCATCTCGTCGTGGGCAGGAATCCGAAAGAATTCTTAAGGGAAGAACTCCAGGAATTTGCAGCCGAAGGCACTCGTCATGACGAGGACCCAACCGGCCCCGCCACTCGCTTCATGCGTGAGCGGGTGACCGATGGCAGGTCCCTGTGCCGATTCCTTGCCCCGACTCGAACCGGACGGACACCACGATCAGACCGGCCCTGGCTGGCTATTCGACCGCTCGACCCGCGCGCCGCGATACGGCCCCGCTCGGGGACGGTCGGATCGCGGCTTCGCGCTCCGAGCAAGTGCAACCATGATCAACGAACTTCTCGTGAAATGCATCGTGCTCATCACGGTTGTCCACGGTCTTCGGGCCGTGGGACGACGGATCGGGCCGCGCGCGAGCGGACTGATCCTCGGCCTCCCGAGCTCGACCGCCATCATCCTGTACCTGTGCGGTCGGGACCGGGGAGGCTCGGCCGCGGCCGAGATGGCCGAAGCAAGTTTCCTGGGCCTGGTCGCGGCGGTCTCCGTACCGATGGTCTACGCGCAGGCCGTCGGCCGGGGCTGTCGGCTCCCCGGCTCGATCGCGGCGGCGATTGCCGCGTATCTCGCCGTCGCGATGGGGCTGGGAACCCTGCATCCTGGCACGGCTTACGAATGCCTGGCGATCTGCCTCGGCGCGATCCTGCTCGCCTCGTACATTGCCGGGCGAATCGAGGTCCCCGTCGAGCCGCCCGATGGCTTCACCCGATCCGTCCGATGGTCCGTCCTGTTGCGCACGGGGATTCCGATGGTGTACGTCCTCGTTGTGGGCATCGCGGGCTCGGCGGCCAGCCCGACCTGTGCGGGACTGGTTGGCACATTCCCCAGCATGTCCACAGTCCTCCTGATCGTGACCCATCTGGAAGCAGGTCCGGCGGAGGCGAGCCGGATTGCCAAAGCACTCCCGCTCGCCAACCTGAGCACGGCGGCCTTCCTGGCGGCTTTCCGATTCGGATGCCCGGCTCTCGGGCTGGGCTGGGCCACGCTCTGCGGCTATGCTGCCGCGCTGATCAACCTAGGCGCGATCGAATGGGTTCCCCGACGCGGCGAAATCCGTGAGCGCTTCCTCTGTCCTTCGCGATGGCAGACGGGCCTTATGCCGGATCGCGCTCGACGCCGACTTCGAACCGGACTTCGCACTGACGCCCGATCGGCGCCAAACCGCTTCGGGCGTGTTAGGCCGACTCGCCGAAGACGCTTCGCGCCGCACATCGAGTTCCTCACCTGCTGAGAAATGCTCCGACGCGGGCAAGACCTTTCGAAGATCCTCTTTCTCTCGCCGTTGCGCGATCGCAAGCCCGTCCAGTCTCTCTTCACGATCGAATCCGCTCGAACGATTCCTTGCAGTGGCCGCTTGCTTCAGAGTAAGGTGACGGGCGAGGCGGAAGCATGATCACCATGTTTTGAAGAGGGAGATACGGAGATGCTGGCCCAGTTATCGCATTGGATCCTGATCGCGGTCTTGAGTCAGTCGCCGCAGGCAACGGCCTGGCTGAAGGTCATTCCGGCTGACGTCGATATCGCGATTCGCTCCCGTGGAATCGATGCCACGCGCGATGACCTAGTCGCCATGCTCAAGGCGATGAACCCTTCGTGGGGCGAGATGGCGGAGAATGGGCTGGCAGGACCGCTCTCGCATCTCCAGCAGATGCACGGCGAGCTCGCCTTGAAGACGCCGTGGGTCGGCCTGGTCCGTCTGGCCGACGCCGAAGGCGGTATGCCCTTGGCCATCCTGGTCTTGTCGGATAACTACAAGGAGGTGCTCAAGGAGTTCAGCGGCGGGAAGGACCCGGAACTCAAGCACGACGACGGCGGCTACGACGCCTTCGACGGCCCCGACGGTCATGGGTCCTGGTATGCCGCCAAGGGGCCGGGCATCGTCGCCATCGGACCCTCGAAGGGCCTGATCGCCTCGATCGCCAGGCCGAGCGGGAAGACGCTCGACAAGGTCCTCGATGGTACGACGTTGAAGCCATTTCTGTCGGGCGATCTGGGGGTTTACGTCAATACGGCCGCGCTGACGACCCGTTTCTCCGACCAGATCGACAACGGCCGGCAGACATTCATGGGCCTGATGGACCAAGTCGCCCAGCAGCAGCCCGGCCAGGAAGGCATGATGAACTTCGTCAAGGACTTCTACGGCGGACTTTTCGACTCGATCAAGATCGCCGACATCCTGGTCCTGAGTCTCGATGTCGCCGGGAAGGGCCTCCACCTCACCGGCGTCCTGAACGTCAAGCCCGACTCCCCCGCCGCGAAGTCGATCGCGGGGATCCACACCAGCACGGCCGCCACGCTCGCCAACTTCCCCCCCGGCGCCATGACCTACATCTACATGGACATGGAGGCCAAGACCTTCGAACGTCTCCAGGGAATGAGCCTCAAGATGATCAGCTCGGGCAAGCCCTCCCCCGAGCTGGAGAAGGCCATGGCGGAGATCCACGGCCTGGGCCGGATCGAGTCGACCGGGAGTGCCACTTTCGGCAAGGGGATGAGCGTCGTCAACGACATCAAGGTCTCCGACCCGAAGAAGTACCTCGCGGCCTCGGAAGCCATGCTCCGGGCCATGAAGGGAGTCGAGGGCCAGTTCAACTTCTTCAAGGACGTCAAGGTCGAGCCGGATATCCAGACATTCCAAGGCCTGACGTTCACACGGATCGTCGCAACCCTCGATCTCGACAAGCTCGCGAAAATCGGCGGGAACAATCCGGAGCAGGCCGATGTGTTGAAATCGATGTTCGGCGGGGATACCGCCACCTACTGGTACGGGACCGACGGCAAGACGCGATTGCTCCAGGTCATGGCACCCTCCTGGGAGGCGGCCAAGTCGCATATCGTCGGCTACCTGAAGGACGAGCCCGGCATCGGGGCGAGCCCTGGCTTCAAGGCCGTCCGTTCCGAGTTGCCCGAACAGGCCAGCCTGCTCGTGCTGTTCGAGACCCAGAGCTTCATCAAGATGATCGTCGGCCAGCTCGCGAAGACGTTGAAGAACCCGGACCTGAAGGTTCCCGACGACCTCCCGAAGGAGCCCGCCTTCCTCGGCGGATCGATTACTCCCCGGCCGCCCCTGGGATACGAGTTCCACCTCGTCATTCCCAGCTCGGTAGGTAACGTCATCAACAAGGGCCTGGTGCCCCTGGCCCCCCACTTGCAGCCCGGGGGTGCCAATCAATAGGCCACATTTCCCGGTGAGTTGATGATGAGTCGGAACCGGGCGATCGAGGCGGTCGTGATCGAGTCAGGCTGGCTCCGCCCACATTCCGCCTATGATCCGAACGATGCGACGCTCAGAAGTTCCACCCCAGGCTTGACAAAAGCCCCCGGGAGGTCGATGTTTAAGGAATGTTGAACGGCGCGGGGTTTCGAGGGGAATTCCATGCTTAGGATCTTCGGCGGTGGTGCCCGGGATTGTGACGGTGTCACTCGGCGTAGTTTCCTTCAGGCGGGTGTGCTGGGGCTCGGCGGTCTGGCTGTACCAGACCTCTTGAGGCTCAGGGCCATCGGCGCGACGGACGAATCGCGACGGAAGCGGAGCGTTATCCTGTTCTGGCTCAGTGGCGGCCCCGGTCACATGGAGACCTGGGACCCGAAGCCGGAAGCCCCGCGCGAGTTTCGCGGTCCGTTCGGCGCGATCCCCACGAGCTTGCCCGGCGTTCACTTCGGCGAGCTGATGCCCGAGCAGGCGAGTCGGATGGATCGGCTGGCCATCGTTCGGACGGTCAACCACGGGACGGGCGACCACACAAAGGGCAACCATTGGATGCTGACGGGCTACGAGGGACCGGCCTTCAACGCCCCCGATAACGAGGTCCAGCGCCGGCCGTCGATGGGCTCGGCGGTGGCACGCGTCCTGGGTGGCGAGTGCCGCGGCCTGCCTCCCTACGTCGCCGTGCCGCACCTCCGCGGCGGGACCGACAACCTGTTCCATTACGCCGCCTACCTCGGCGGTTATGCCAATCCTTTCATCGTGGAGTCGGACCCCAACGATCCGGGTTACCGTGTGAGGAACCTGGCGTTGCCGAAGGGCGTCTCGCTCGATCGACTCGGCGATCGCCGGCGCGTGCTCGAGTCGATGGACCGGCTCCGCATCGACCACGAGCCTATGCTCCGCGACCTCGATTCCTACTACCAGCGCGCCTTCGACATGCTCTCCGGAAAAGAAGTGACCCGCGCGTTCGATATCAACGCCGAGCCGGACGTCCTGCGCGACCGCTACGGGCGTCATACATTCGGCCAGAGTGCCCTCCTGGCGCGCCGGCTGATCGAGGCGGGGACGCCCTTCGTCACGGTCAATTGCGTCCCCTGGGATCATCATGGGACAAAGCCCCAGCTCAAGACCGAGGAGGGTGCACGCAAGCTGATCCCTCCGCTCGACCGGGCCATCGCGGCCCTGATCGATGACCTGATCGCTCGGGGCCTGTTCGAATCCACCCTGGTCGTCGCTATGGGCGAGTTCGGCCGGACGCCTCGCATGAACCGCGACGCGGGTCGCGACCACTGGGGCCAGACCTTCAGCGTGCTCATGGCTTGCGGTTCGATGCAGATGGGCCAGGTCATCGGCCGGAGCAGCCGACGCGGCGAGTACGTCCTCGATCGGCCGATCAGCCCGCAGGACGTCGCGGCGACCGTCTACCACCACCTCGGGATCGACGGCCGCTCCCTCACGTTCGAGGACCATACCGGCCGGCCGACCTATCTCATCGAGAAAGGCGAGCCGATCCGAGAGCTGATCGGCTAAGAGAGCGTGCCCGGAATGAATACTCCTTGCCCGATCCACCCCAGCGGATGGCCGTCCACTCGCGGTCGTCGCCGTCCCCTCGCCGGAATGGCACTCGGCCTCGCCGTCCTCTCGTTCCTCTGGTCCATGGATCGGTGTCTGCTGGCCGGACAACCGGAGGTGACCGTCGGACGCACGGCCAATCCGATCGTGACGGAGAACCTCAAGCCAGGCGCAACCGACTGGCAACTGACCCGGGTCCGACCCGACCGGGACGGTTTCCGATCTCCCTGGATCGAAGGATACTGCTCGAAGCAGAGCGTGAAGGCCGGAGAGACCATCGACATCATGGTCTCGACCCAACCGCCGCGGCGGTTCCGGATCGAGATCTTTCGGATGGGCTACTACGGCGGCCGTGGGGCTCGGGCCATGATGACCCTCGGCCCGTTCGACGGCAAGTCCCAGCCGGTCCCCACCCCTGGAAACAAGAATCTTCATGAGTGCCGGTGGACACCGGCGACCCGTCTCAACATCCCGGATGACTGGCTCAGCGGCGTCTACCTGGGGCGGCTCACGACGCTGGCCGACGGCGACTCCGAGCCCTACTGGCAGAGCTACGTGGTGTTCATTGTGCGCGACGATCGCCCGGCCGACATCCTCTTCCAGTGTTCCGACAACACCTGGCAGGCCTACAACCGCTGGCCGAACCATTATTCGCTTTACACGCATCCGAAGGGAAACCAGGGCCCCTGGGCCGACGTGAGCTTCGATCGGCCTTATGGCCGCGAGGCGCAACATGACGCCGTGGTCGAAGACCCGCTCACCTTCGGCTCCGGCGAGTTCCTGCCATTCGAATTCCCGCTGGCTTACTGGCTGGAACAACACGGCTACGACGTGACCTATCGCTCGAACAGCGACATGCTCACGCCCGACCACGGCCTCCGTTGCAAGGCATTCATCAGCGTCGGCCATGACGAATACTGGGACATCCGCCAATTCCGTAGCGTCCAGCGGATGCGGGACGAGGGCGTGAGCCTGCTCTTCTTCTCCGGCAACGCCGTTTGCTGGGTCACCCCTTTCCGCGAGAGCCACGACGGCCGGCCGAATCGCATCATCTTTCGCGGCGGCCCCTATGGCGACGAGAACGATTACGCGCGCCGCCGGCAGAAAGAGAACGGACCGTTTCCCGAGCACGGGCCGGACGAGGGCCTGCTCATGGGGGGTCGGAACATCGAGCCGGTGAACGGCGGCGGGGACTGGGTCGTCGCGAACGCCGGTCACTGGATCTTCGAAGGCACCGGTCTGAAAAACGGCGACCGGATCCCGGGCCTGGTCGGCTGGGAGTACCACGGCGACCCACCGAAGCTCCCGGGCCTGGAGATCGTCGCGGCGGGAACGGCCTGGGTCGGCGGCCAGGTCCCTCAGAAATGGACCGCCACGATCTACCCCGGTCCCAAGGGGAACTTTGTCTTCAACGCCTCGACCATCTTCTGGGCTCAGGGGCTCTCCTCACCGCCGGGCCACACGCTCCCCTGGTCGCACTGGTCGCGACCCCATGGGCCTGATGATCGCGTGCAGAAGATCACGGAGAACCTACTCCGGCGTGCCATCCGCCGCAGGCCCTAGGCTCCGTCTGTCAACCTATCGGCCGGCTCCGGCCCTGCCCCTCATCCGGCACTTCGGGCCACCTTCCCCCTGAGGGGGAATGGGTGCAAACCGCCACCGACCGATCATCTTCTCCTCTTCTTCCCACGTGGGGGAAGGTGCCCGAAGGGTGGATGAGGGGTCGCAGTGGTGGTATTCGAGGAGGAGTCTCGCAAAAAAGCGGGAGCTCTTGTCTTCGGGCTTGCCTCAAGTAGAGGTAGGATCGGTCAAAGAGGTTTCGACACCCGGAACGGACGGGCGGGCTCATGACAAACCGGAATTCGGGGACCACCCTCGGCAAGCGGATTCGGACGCTTTTCGACCCCGGGGCGATGGGTTCAATTCCAGATCGCGGTTTGCTCGAACAATTCGACCCCCGCGGTGGGACGACCTATCCTGCTCCTGGAACCAGCCCGATCACGATCCGAACAACATCGCCGTCATCATGGCGATCAATGCCGGCAAGAACGTGATCGATTACATTACGGGACGAGATCTTCCTCCCTTCAAATTATCGTTGCCGTAGCGCATTGTCATGCCAGGAAGTCACATCGATCCGGTTCACCACCTGTGCGATCAGCCGAGTTCCGCAAGGGCTTCGATCGGGATCTGGATCTCCGTCAGGTAATTCTTGGGATTTCCCCGCAAGATCATGCCAGGTCCCTTATGGTAGACTTCGCGGGTCGGCATCGTGACCTCGAGGTTCTTCCCGCGGACATATTCGAGGATCTTACTATAGGATATTCGCAGTTGATCGTACGGTCCCTCGTGAAGCAACGTCACGCATCGAGTACCGGGCAACTCCCGCACAGAAATCCCGTGGACCGGCTTGCCGTTCCGGATCGGCATGCACGCCTCGAACTCCGCATCGACATCGCGGTATTCCGCATCGTAGTGGAGCAGGAAAGGCTTGCCGCAGATGTGCCGGCCGAGGTGCTTGCCGATCCGTCCGAATGCCTCGCCACATTCGGCATACCGGCCTTTCATGCGGATGCCAGCGATCAGGACGGTTCCGACCGTCTTCTCCTCGATCTGGAACGATGACTGCGCCATGATTTGCCTCGCTTGTTCTTCTTGGTTCAAGAATTGATCCAGCGAACGCACGATCTCCCGGTAGCGGCGAATCCGCGTCTCCAGGGCGGCCTTCTGGCGTTTCATCACCTCGCGGAGGTCGGCGTCATCCCCCGCGCCTCGCAGGATCTCGCCGATTTCCTCCAGCGACAGGTCCAGGCTCCTCAGGTGGGTGATGACTCGAGCCGTCTCGATCTTCGAGCGGTCGTAGTAGCGATAGCCAGTCGCCGGGTCGACGTGGGAAGGGACCAGGAGACCTTCCTCGTGGTAGAACCGGAGCGTCTTGACCGTCAGGCCGGTGATCCTGGAGAAATCGCCGATCGTGAACACAAGTCCCTCCTACAGTCGGGCAGGCCGCCGTGACCCGCCTTTAGCGGCGGGCACGAGAGTAGGATAGGGCCTCCTGTAAGGGGAGAGTCAACGGCAATTCCCGATCGTTCGCCGTGGGAAAAAGGGCGAATCGAGGTTCAGACAGAATGCCGGGTTTCGGCGAGGATGGGCGAAGGAACAGGGCTGGTTGGCGCTTTGCATCGTAAATGCGATCAGCCACCCTCGTTCGACCTTACGGACGAGGGTGGCTGCCTTCTGCAATGGAGATCCACCGGCGTGGGGATTAAGCCTTGGCCTCGGCCTTGGCCTTCTCCTTCTTGGCGATCCGGGCCGCACGACGTTCGGCCTTGGCGGCCTTGGCGGCCGCCGAGCCGGCCGTGTTCGAGAACCGCTCCTTGAGGCGCACGGCCTTGCCCGAGAGGTTCCGGAGGTAGTAGAGCTTGGCGCGGCGGACCTTGCCCGAACGCTTGACGACGATGTCGGCGATTCGGGGCGAGTGCAGCGGGATCTTCCGCTCGACGCCTTCGCCCTGCACGATCCGGCGGACGACGATCATCTCGCGCGGGCCGGCTCCGGACCGGGCGATCACCACGCCGTTGAAGATCTGGATGCGCTCCTTGTCGCCTTCCAGGATGCGCACGTGAACATCGACGGTGTCACCGATGTCGAACGGGGGTATCGCGGTTTTCATCGTGGATTGTTCCACGACGCTCATCAGTCGGTTTTGCATCGTCCATTCCTTTCCATCGGCGATCCGCCGATCGCGCGTTGCCAGTTTGATCGCGTATTAACACAAAGATCGCATGAATCGTTCGGCCATGTCCAGGTGGATCAACGTCGGCGAGGCTTGCAATTCGACCCCGGCGGCACACGGCGACCCGAATCATCGGGTCAGACTCACGTGAACGGATCGGCCCTCAACGGCGATGTTGCTGCCGCCATCGGGCGATCACGGCATGGTCCCCGCCCAGCAGGACGTCGGGGACGGTCAGGTCTCGAAAAACACGAGGCCGGGTGTACTGGGGATACTCGAGACCGCCGTCGGGCCCGAAGGACTCGTCGATCGCGCTCTGGGCATCCCCGAGGACGCCTGGAATCAGTCGGACGACGGCATCGATCACGACCATCGCGGCGACCTCGCCCCCGGAGAGGATGAAGTCGCCGACCGAGAGCAATTCGGGCCGGAGGATCTCGATGACCCGTTCATCGAAGCCCTCGTATCGCCCGCAGACCAGGATCAGTCGCGGCTCCCGGGCCAGCTCCGCCACCCATGCCTGATCGAGCCGGCGCCCCTGGGGCGAGAGAACGATCAGGCGGCCGGGCGGCTCGGCCATCGCGGCAACGGCCTCGGTTGCCGCGACGACCGGCGGGGCCATCAGGATCATCCCCGGACCCCCGCCGAACGGCCGATCGTCGACCTGCTTGTGCTTCCCCTCGGCCCAGGCGCGGATGTCCCACGGCTCGATTGCGACCAGTTCCTTGGCGATCGCCCGTCGGACGATGCTCTGGCTCAAGAAACCTTCGAACAGCGCGGGAAAGAGGGTCAGGACGTCGATGCGATGCGGCGGCGATCCGGCCATGGCGGCGGCGATGTCCGTGCTCCGGTCAGGTGGCGGCCGGTTCCGGCGGGGCTGCCGGCGCGGGCGCCGCTGGAGCCGCCGGGGTCGCGGCCGGCGTCTCGGGCACCTGCCAGGGCTCGCCCGGTGCGGGTTTTGTGACCTTGAACTTGTTCAGCAGGGCCTGGACCTTGTGCGACGGCTGCGCACCGACCGACAGCCAGTAGCGTATCCGGCTCACGTCCAGGACGGTCTGCGTCTCGGCATTCCGCGACATCGGGTCGTAGTGCCCGAGCTCTTCGATCGGACGCCCGTCGCGCGGCCTTCGCGAATCAATGGCGCAGATGCGGAAAAAGGGGCGATGGCGACGTCCCATCGCTTTCATTCGAAGTCGAACCACGCGCGTGCTCCTCTCAATCAGACTCACTCAGTTACCGGGGGTCGCAGATTCCGGATTCCTGATTCCAAACCCCGGCTGACGTATTCCCGATCTCCGCGACCGGTCCACCGGTCATGGGCGATCCACTTCTTCGCTCGTTCACAATAGAAAACCCACTGCGTTCCTCGGCATGCGGCCGAAAACGCCGTGAGGGCGAGCGATCGGCCAGGTCGGCCGTCGCGTGCCCGTCCTTACGGATGGATTACTGAGGGCGATTCCGCTCCTCGCGTCGCCGCTTGCGCTCTTCCTTTTCGCGTTGCTTGCGGAGCTTTTCCTTCTCCTTGGGGGAGAGGCGCTTGCCGGTTCCCACCTTCGGGGGGGAGATCAGGGCGCTGGGATTGGTGGCGGCGGCCCGTCCCAACCCGCTCAGGGCCCGGATCTTGTCGAACATGGTCATCTGCGCCATCTGCTTGACGAAGGCCGCCATCAGATCGAACTGCTTGACCAGGCCCGAGACGTCCGACGGATCGACGCCGCTGCCGGCGGCGATCCGCCGTCGCCGCGAGATGTCGATGAGCCCGGGGTTGCCCCGCTCGGCCGCCGTCATGCTGTCGATCATCCCCTGGATCCGCTTGATCTCCTCCTCGGCATCGACCCCGTTCAGGTCCATTGGCATCTCGCCCATGCCGGGGATCTTGCTCATGAGCTCGCCGATCGAGCCCATCTTCTTCATGTTGACGATCTGCTTGCGGAAGTCTTCGAGGTCGAACTTCCCCTTGGCCAGCTTCTCCTGCTGGCGCTGGGCTTCCTCGGCGTCGACAGCCGACTGGGCCGCCTCGACGAGTCCGACGATGTCGCCCATGCCCAGCATCTGGCCGACCAGCCGCTCGGGGTCGAACGGCTCGAGCCGGTCGAGCTTCTCGCCCTTGCCGACGAACTTGACCGGGACGCCCGTGACCTTGCGGACCGACAGGGCGGCCCCACCGCGGGCGTCGCCGTCGAGCTTCGTCAGGATGACCCCGTCGAGCTCGAGTGCCTTGTTGAACGCGTCGGCCGAGGCGACCGCATCCTGGCCGGTCATGGCGTCGCAGACGAAGAAGACCTGGTGCGGTTTCACTTTCTTCTCGATCTGCACCAGTTCGCCCATCAGCTCTTCATCAACGTGAAGCCGTCCGGCAGTATCGAGGATCATCGTGTCGCAACCCTGGCGATTGGCCTCGA
>JBKQHM010000438.1:0-15972 GCA_052148775.1 Isosphaeraceae bacterium
GATCCCGCTGGTGATCTCCAATCATGCTGATCTGCTCGATAAAGTGCGGGCCCACGGCATCCCCTTTCATCATCTGCCCGTGACGAAGGGTGCGAAGGCCGAACAGGAGGCGCAAGTCATCAAGCTCTTGAAGGAGCACGCGATCGACGTGGTGGTCCTGGCCCGCTACATGCAGATCCTCTCGCCCGAATTCCTGGAGTCGTACCGGCGGCCGATCATCAACATCCACCACTCGTTCCTGCCCGCCTTCATCGGCGCCAGCCCGTACCATCAGGCCTACGCCCGGGGGGTGAAGATCATCGGGGCGACGGCGCACTACGTCACGGCGGAGCTCGACGCCGGGCCGATCCTCCACCAGGGCGTCGCGCACATCTCCCACCGGGACGGCGTCGAGGACATGGTCCGCATCGGCCGGGAGGTCGAGCGCCGCGTACTGGCCCAGGGCGTGCGCTGGCATCTGGAGGACCGCGTCCTGGTCGACGGCGTCCGGACCGTCGTCTTCGAATGACCAGAATCAGGGTGAGGTGTACATAACCTCGGTGAGTTGCACGGGCTCCTGGCGCGATTCTGCCGGGCATTGCGCCTGGGTCAGGAATCGGGAGTCAACAGTCGGCTCCCCGGGCCAAACTTGCCGGGCCGATCCGGCCGATATGGGGTTGAGGAAGGCGATGCGTCGCTCGCGAGCGGTCGCGTCTTCTCTATGGCGAGGATTTCGACCCCGAGCCGGCTTGCGGGTCAGACCGAAGGGGTAATCTCGACGGTGTTGACCGGCGGAGTCGGCTCAGCGATCGGCAAGCAGGACGGCCCTCCTTGATCGCGACGTCGCGCAAAGCGCACACACGGACAGTGCCCGGGGCCATTCGGCCCCGCGCCGGTTTCCACCGCCACTCGGGTTCGGCTCCCGGGGTTGTCGTCGACGGACGACGGCTCCGGACCATCCTGGTGGGGCTGGGGATCGCTGCGCTGACGGGCCTGACCTCCTGGGCGGTGGCGTCCGTCTCGGTCTGGCTGGTGCCGGTCTATTTGTTGCTCATGGTCGTGACCTTCGCCATGCCCCGGGGTGAGCGTGCCGCGTCGCCGGCCGCGGACCCGAGGGCGGGAACTTCCGGTGCCGACGCCGACGAGTCCGGTCGGGGAATGGGTGAGGATCATGCGGATGGGATGGGCGAACCCCGTCCCGAGGCCGATCCGGTCCCCGACATCCCGGCCGACGGATCGCCCGAGGCACCGACGCCCCCCTCCGATCTGGCAGGCTCCGCCGCTGCCAAGCCCCGAAGGACCCGGTCCCGGTCCCGCAAGGCGGCCAAAACGGCCGCCGAGCCGGTCCTCGAACCGAGTCCTGTCACCTGGATCCGGGTCGGCCCCGGCAAATTCGTCCGGGCCGATGCCAGTATCCAGGACTCTCCCCAGGCCCAGGCCGAGGAGGTCGCCCCGGTCGCGGATCCGGCAACGGATCCGTCACAAACCGCGGCAGACCCGTCGGACACCGCGGCGGACATCCATCGCGAGATGGTTGAGCCCGAATCCGCGGTCGCGGTGGAAGCTCATCCGGCGACGGATGAGCTCGCGCCCCCGGCCCCATCGTCCGAGGAGGTCGCTCAGGTCGCGGACGTCCCCACGGATGCGCCCGAGACTCCGATCGCAGACGTACCCACGGATGCGCCCGAGTACGCGCCCCCGGCGTCGGAGGTCGTGGCGGATGCGAGCCCGGTGATCGAGGCCCTTGAAGCCGTCTCGCCGGCCCCATCGCAGGCGGTACCCCTGAAGGTATCGCAAGGGTCCTGTCCCCTCGTCTCAACGGAGGCAACTCCGGATAGCGAGGAGTCGGTCTCATCGTCCGTCGAGGAAGTCACCGGATCGGTCGTCGAAGAGTACGGCATCGCGCCCTCTGCATTCGGCCCCGAGACATGGGACTTCCCTGTGGCCGAAAGCCTGGATCATGGCGTCTTCGACGCGTTTGTCCCCTATCAGGCCGATCCGCACTGCATTGACGAGCCCGGTGGTCTTCCGCCGGCCGTCGATACGCGTTCGGATCGGCCCGGGTCGCGACGACAACGATCGTGGGTGCGAACGGCATTCCTCCCCGTGGGGATCGCCAACGTATCCCAGGGCCGGGGTTCGGATCCGGCGTCCTCGCGACGCCATCTCCGGCCCCGACCCAGGCTGCGGGCCGATGTCAGGTGTCCGTCCCCCGTGGACGCACGCCTGCAACACGCGTCCCGGCGTGCCTCCGGTCGAACTCAACACGTCCAGCGCGCCTGGCGCCCCCGATCGCCACCAGGCCGAAGGGCTTGAGCGGAATTCGAGGAATCGCCTCAAGGGGGCGGCACCGAAAGGGCCGCCCCTTGCCCGTCCCGAATTCCCGGTCGAGACATTTCAGTTCAGGTCGTGCAGGGGGAGTCGCATCCATGACGGCGAACAACCTGAAGGTGACGGTATGGCCATGACGTCGGACACGATCAATTTCCAGTGCGACCGCATTGACGCGAAGAGCTTTCCCGATAACACCCGATTTCAGCGCCCCGATGGTCAGCCGGGGTGGCGAGCTCGTGGGCACCGTCGCCACCCTCTTCCGCGAGCCTCGCGGCCGGTCGGGTTGGAGGGTCGAACTGGTCGCTGGGCGGTTCCGATGGACTCATGATCGCTCGCCGACTGCGTCAACAGTTCGGCCGCCTACCCAAGATCGTGGCGGTGACCGGTTCCAGCCAATCCGAGGACCGCGATCGCGCCCGAGAGGCCGGGATCGATGACGTCCGGGTCAAGCCCATCGACCTCGAAGAGCGCGATCGTTGGCTCGAATTGACGGCGTCGTGAACCGGGCGCGATCGGGCGGTCGACGGCGACGACTTCATCCGAAGGACCTGTTGCCTCGATTCACCTCGGCCGGCGGCTCCGGGCCATCTCCGCGATCGCCCGATCCACGGCGCGGAGCCGGCGTGCGGCCAGCCGGGATGTCAAGGGGGCCGCGGGCCATGGAGAAACCGCGTCCGGCGGGGCCGCTGAGTGATCGGCCGGGATGATCGGCACGACCTCGCAGAGGGATGCAGTTCTCGATGTCGTCCGCGACACCGACGGCCAATGCGGTGTTCCCACCCTGCCGGATATGAGGGAGCGAGGCGACTCGGCCACGCGCGATTCGTACTTCGATAGGTCGACGGTTGGCAAGTCGTCGAACCTGGGCGGATCGGCGAGCTGATACCCGGCGATCGCTCCGTTCCCGGATGGGACACGGCGAATCTTTCGGATCAGGGTGAAGAATCGCAGGAATGGATTGTGACTCATGGTTTTCTCGGTGTGGTTCCTAGTGCGAGATTAGGGTTGATCGGTCCGTGCCCCCGCGAGTCTCGTCGCGGCGCCACGGCCCTTGCGGGGATCGGGTCGGCCGCCGGGAGAAGTTCGCTCCTCATGATCGGAATGTCCTCCGGCGCCTCGATGGCAATCCGGGCGTGCCGGCCGCGGACGGACGTGAGTGTAATCCGAATGTTCTCACCGATGGTGATCGACTCGTTGATCTTCCTGCTCAGGACCAGCATCGAAGCTCCTCCGTGGTATGAGTCTGGCGAGAAAGCCGGTCGGGCTAGCCGGCCCGACGGGAGCGATCGACGCTCGGATCGGGCACGGGGGTGGAACCCCGACCCCCTTGCGAAGCGGGTCAGGGCAGGGGTCGCAACAGCCACCGGCGCGTGCGCAAGCCAGGTGTGAAGCGATCCGAATGCGGTTCGTACTCAAGGACTATCGGTCGGCCGGGGTGATTTGGACGCGAGGAGAGTCTCCCGCGATCCTGGACGATCGATCGCCCCGGAGAGATAAACGCAGCAGACGGGGTTGACCGAGCGCCGAAAACTCGGCAATTCGGGAAAGAAGTCGAATTCGATCCGCCATCATGTGCAGTCGCATGCGAACGGAGGAGCGTACTGCGCGCTTGAAGTTACGATGAATTCCGTAGATGTGATTGCTTGACTCACGACTGGAGCTCCTCGTAGGCCGATTCCAGATCGCGCCTCGTTCGCTCGTGCTTGGCGGCGATCCGTTTGACGGCAGTCGTGTCCTGGAAGCTGATGCTCGCCCTGAGCAGGAGGCCGTCATTATTAATAACGATGTGATGTTGTGTGAATTCTTCGTGTGCCTTCGACATGCCTTCGACCGCATCGCCAGGGGCTCGATCACCTTGCAAGATTCCGGGAGGGCGAGGTCTTCGTCGAACACAAAGGGTCGAACTACCGCGAGCCGATCCGAGATCGGTCGTGGAAGCTGAATCATTTTTGGCACGATCAGGGCAGGATCCAAATCGGAATGCGGCCGCCGGAACTGCCGATGGCCGGTTCAGCGGGTCGTGAGTAAGACCAGCGCCCTCCTAATCCGGGAAGCCGATTTAGTCGGCGCTCCATCGGGGATTCTTGAGCTTTCTTATGCTTGACCGCTACCGCATCGGTCGAAGGTCTTTACCGAAACCACGGGTTGATGAGGAGCCGCGGGGCAGGCGATGGAGCGCATCGCATGCGAATTCGGTACTACAGTTTCCACCAAAACGAGGCGAACGATGAGTCGAAGGAAACGCAGGCCGGCACGGCCGCAAGCGTTCGACATGCTCGAATCGCGCTCCCTACTCACGGCACCGCAGGTTCTCGGCAACGCCGGGCAGATCCTCTCTAGCCAGTTCGAGCCCTTCGTGGTCAGAACCACTGTTGGGGCGCAGTTTCGGGATGTCAAGGTGCGCGGGCCCATCAAGTTCGATGTCGTGAACTCGGGCCTATCGACCAGCATCGGTGACGTTTCCGTAGCTCCTCCTCCCAACTCGGGGCTGATCACATCGAGCCAGTTCAACGGCGGGGGCTTCCTCACGGTTGGGCTTCAATTCGATGATGTCAATCTCGGCGGTGGTTTGACGGTCAGCGGCTTCGATAACGAGAATAATGGCGCCGGCACTCCGGCCGCGACGGTTTCCTCAGGTGCCGACATTGATCCAGACACGTTTAAGCTTCCGACGACCGGCAATTCTGGGCTGGTCTCCAACTCCCAGTACAACGACGCCGGGTTCGGCATCCTCGAGCGTAACTCGGCTGGGCAGATTGTCTCGCGTGAGGGGCGGGTTGGATTCCAGTGGCGTGATACGCGGGTGCGGGGGCCGGTCAACGTCGGGCTCGGAGTCGAGGTCATCCAGCCCGGGGCACAGCCCTCTGCGTCCGCGGTCCCGGACGTCCCGTCCACGGGCTCGGGCGACGCGTCCACGGGCTCGTCGCCGACCAGCACCGTGATCAATTTCATCACGAACATGGGCCACATTGAAAGCTCGCAATTCAACGACGGCGGGTTCGGCGACATCGGGATGCAGTGGTTGAACGTGACGGTCGGAGGGCACGTGGCGACCTCGTCCAATACACTATTCATCAATCCGCAGGAGGACAATTATCCGTCGATTACGGTCGAGAACCAGGTCTTCGGCCAGACTGCGGCTGGCGCGTCCGCCGGCGCGAGCTCGAGCACGCTGTCCAATGACGCCGTTGCCCAGTCCGCCGGCAATGCTCCCGTCGCGACCGTCGACGACGCCCCCATTCCGACGACCTACGACAATGCGCCGACCAACAGCGGGCGACTCGTCAAAGCGCAATTCAACGATGGCGGGTTCGGTGACGTTGGGCTCCAGTGGAGGAAGGTCCGTGTCGCGGGCAGTGTGACGGCGGTCCATAACTCGCTGACGGTGCAGCCCCAAAACAACGGTCAAGGTTTGATCACGGTGCAAGGGATTCAGTTTCCCACCGCGCCCGCGCCCGCGCCGCGGCCAGCGCGAGAACGGGTGCGCGCGCTGCCGGATAACCCTCCGGTCATCGCGAGCGATGGCAATTCGGTCAAGAGAAAACTGCCGAAACCGACCGGGCCGCTCAGTCCCTATTTTTCGACACCTCTTGGTGGCCCGGGGACCAAGACGCTCCCTTACTCCGGGAATTACCCGCTAGTGAATGCGGCCACCAACAGCGGGTTGGTCCGGGGGGGACAGTTCAACGCGGGCGGGTTCGGTGACGAGGGGCTCCAGTGGCAGAAAGTCCGCGTCGGCGGTCATGTCCAGATCGTGCATAACTCGCTCTCGGTGCACCCCGAGGGCACGATGCTTGCGGGCATATCGGTCTCCAACGTCTCCTACGGGCCGCCGGTCGCGCCGGGTGTCGCCAAGCACTTGTCGGTGCTCCCCTACGCGGTGATCTCGACCGGTCCGGATGCGACTGGGGATGGTACGACCGGTGTTCGTCCGACCGTCCGTGAGGCGCGAATACTCAACCCGCCCAATGACCGTTGGCTCACGAACCAGCAGCTCGGGTCGTTGAACGGAACCGACGTCTACCTCGAATGGAATGGTATCGAGCATAGCCGCGGCCTGGTTCTCGTCCACAACATCATCCAGATCCAGGGTGTGGGACCGACGACCGGGCCTATCACTCTGAGCAACATCCGGTTCCCGTTCCGGGTCCCCACCATCGCTCCCCTTGAGATCATGACCGTTCCACCCGCCGCATCCGCAACAACTCCTCCGCGGGCCGCATCCACCAAAGCTCATCCACGAGCGGCAACCGCGACGACTTCTTCTCGGCGGGCCGAGCTCCTGAACCTGACGAACAACAGCGGAATCATCAGTCACGCCCAGTTCAGCGACGGCGGGTTCGGTGATATCGGACTGCAGTGGCGCAATGTGAGCGTCGCCGGATCAGTCGCGGTCGTCCACAACACGCTGGCGGTGGACACGACGACGGACCCATCAGCTACTGACGTGCCGGGTCCGATCACAATCTCGAACGTCACGTTCAACAGCGGTGCGCTGAGCGGCCGACTGCCGCGAAGCCGCAATCAGGTCATCGTATCGCCACCGGACCTCTATCAGCGAGCGTCAACTCATCCCTTTAAGCTTGGCCGGCCTCTTCCTCAGAGCCGAGCAGTCACCAACGAATCCACAAATTCCGGCATCCTGGCCGGCGGGCAGCTTTCCGCCGGCGGGTCCAAACACGTTATGCTCCAGTGGCAGTGCGTCAAAGTATCCGGCAAGGTCACCGTTGAAGACAACGTCCTCTCGATCAGCGTCCTGGATCGGCCGTCGGCACCCATCACGATCTCGAACGTGACTTTCGCGTGATGGCGCAGCGTGTGCGCAACTTCGGTCCTGGCAATCGGCATGGCTCCGCGGTCGAACTCCATCTGCGGCAAGCTGCCTGATCCAGCGCCGCCAGCGGCTTACAACAAGCTTCGACTGTGTATACCGGTCATCCTGTCGAGCTCAGTACGGCAGCCTGGGGTGGAAGACTCGGCGGTGGCCCATCCTACGACGCTGGTCATGATATTCCTCGTCCGAGGCTAAACCGCCTTGCAGGTTTCCCGGAGGGCGAGGCTCCTGCCGGGCCCCTTTGCGGATCGCGGCCCACCGAGTGGCTCGACCTCCCAGGGATCGTGCAAAGGTATTCACACGACCGGAGAATTCGAGAAATAAACCGGCCATGGCCCAAGATCGGTCGCTCCCCTGTCTTCCGTCGCGGTGCCCGTGGCGGCGTCTCGCCCGCTGATTGCAATCGTCGAGGGTATCAGAAATGCCCGCCGAGACATGAATCGCATCCCGGCGGCCTCTCAATCCATAAATATATACAATATAGTAGTAATATAAGTATTCTTTGCTTCGGAAAGAACTCAAGAATCTCACCGAACCAACCGCCCCCATATTCGATTGCCAAGGATTGTTAATCGCCCTGCGGGGCGGTAGAATTTCGCCGGGTTTTTCGATTCTTTGCTAGGGAGGGCGTCATGATCCATCCTGAGAAAGCGTGCTCGGCCGGGCCGGCCGCTCCCGGACGGTGACACTCCAGGATCACTTCGAGGGAGCGTCCTCGCCGTTCGAGGAAACGGGCAGGCCGATGGTCACCCGGAGGCCGGGCCGGGCATGAGTGGCTCCGACATACCCCTGATGGAGCTCGATGGAACGCCGGGCGATGGACAGCCCCAGGCCCGCACCGCCGCTGGAGCGACTCCGGTCGTCGCCGATGCGGAAGAAAGGGCGGAAGATGGCCTCGAGCGACTCCTCTGGGACGCCCGGCCCGTGATCCCTCACTGAGATGGTCGCGATGCCGGAGTGCCGGCTGAGATCGACCTCGACGGGAGTCCCCTCGGGGGCGTGGCGGATGGCGTTCCGCATGACGTTCTCGATGGCGCGGCGGAGCAATTCACGGTCGCCGGTCAGCCCCGCGGCGCCGTCCATGCGGACGGCCAGGCGGCAACCTTTCGCCTCGGCCTCCGGCGCGCAATCCTCGGCCAGGTCTCCCAGCAAGCCGTCCAGCCGGACCTCTTGCTGATTCCGCGAGGATGGGTCACCCTCGGCACAGGTCAACTGGAGCAGCTCGTCGACGAGGGTGGACAGCCGATCGAAATCCTTCTTGACGCGCCCGAACGCGACTTCGCGGTCCTCGACCGTGCCCGTGCGGGCCAGTTCCAGGTTGAAGCCGAAGCGAGCCAGGGGCGACCTGAGCTCGTGGGAGACGTCTTGCAACAACCGCAGCTCGGCGGCCCGGAGCGTCTCGATCTGACCGGCCATCTCGTCGAAGGCTCGGGAAAGTTCGCCGATCTCGTCCTTGCGCGTCGAGCGGTCGCGCGCCGAGAGGTCCCCCTTCCCGAACCGATCGACCGCCTCACGCAGCCTCCGGAGCGGGGAGACCAGGTGGATGGCCAGGATATAGCCCAGGACCGCGATGACGAGCACGACCGCGCCGAAGTAGGGCAGGATCGCCCGCGGGCCCCTGCGCGGATCCAGGACGACGAAGAAGCGATACCGGCCGTCGCGCAGGCTCCGGGCCAGGATCTCGCGATCGCCCGAGCGGCGCGGCGGCCCGTCGAAAGTGGTCACATCCGTCAGCAGCGCGGAATGATCCCCGCCGTCGACTAGGTCGCGCCCGTGGGGGTCGGTCAAGAAATGCTCGGCGCCGTAATAGGTGTTGAGCCGATCGAGGAATCCGGCCAGCCGGGCGGGGCCGCCCTGCTCGTAGCTCCGGCACGCCTCTTCTTCAATGAAGACAAAAGTGCGCTGGAAGAAATCGATCGGACCGATCCCGCGCCGGGCGTCCGTGAATGTGAAGGCCGCGAAGACGGCCAGGGACAGGGCGAATGTCCCGAGCGACCAGAGCAGGATCTTGGCGTAAATCGACCGCATGTCAAGCGTCTCCGCAATCCGGATCGGGACCGATGCCGAAGAGGTAGCCCACGCCGCGGACCGTCCGGATCCGCGCCCCGTCCGCCCCCAGCTTCTTCCGCAGGTTGGAGAGGTGCATGTCGATGGCGCGGTCGAACCGAGACGCCCGCCTCCGATACACGGCGGCGGTCAGCTCGTCGCGGGAGACCGTCCGTCCCGCGGCGCGGACCAGCCATTCGAGGATATCATACTCGATCGATGTGAGCGGCACGGGGATACCCCGACAGAACGCCTCCCGCGCCGAGGAGATCAGTCGGATCCCCTCGGCTTCCAGCACCTCCGCGGCCCTGGGGACCTGGCCCGCCCGGCGGAGCACGGCGCGGATCCGGGCCAGCAGCTCCTCGGGGCCGAATGGCTTGGGGAGGTAATCATCAGCCCCGGCATCCAGCCCGGCGACCCGATCCGTCTGGCGGGTCCTGGCGGTCAACATAATGACCGGGATCTGGCTCTGCCGCCGGACCAGGCGGAGCAGTTCGAGGCCGTCCAGGCCCGGCATCATCACGTCGAGCAACACGAGGTCGTGCCCGCCGCTGAGCGCCCGCGCCAGGCCGCGTGTCCCGTCGGGGACGGCCTCCAGGCGGATGTTCCGCCGGCCGAAATACTGCTCCATGGCCTCGCACAACTCGACGTCGTCGTCGATCAGCAAGATCGAGAGCGTCGTCGCAGGCTCGGCATCGATGGGTCTCGTCGCGCTTTCCATCGGAGCGTGCCCACCAGGCGCGGAAGTTGGGTCCATGACCTCTCGGAATCTTATCAGGTACCGATCGGAGGGCCAACCTCACGCGACGGTGCCGCGACCGGCAGCTTCCGCGGGAATGCCGGGCCGAAGAGCCGCACGAGCGGGGTGGGTCGAACGATCATCTCGTAGAGCACCAGCGCGGCGGCCGCGCTACCGGCCGAGACAATCGCCGTCTGGATCCACCAGGCCAGATGCAACGGGCCGACCATCGCCAGACCGATGATGACCAGCGGTTGATGGATCAGGTAGACCCAGAGTGCGGTGTCGGCCAGATACCGCCAGCCCGCGCTCGGGCGGTCGAAGTAACGTAGAAAGACCCCGATGAAAGCGGTCGCGGTGAATGCCGTGCACGAGCAATACAGCGCGTAACCCGCCAGGCGGACGAGGGCGTAATGGGGGATGCCCGTCCGCCGGCTGTACGCATCCGCGAGCGCCGTCGAAGCCGAGAACGCGAGGAGCCCGATGATGAGATTGGGGAGCCAGGCGGGGCCCAGGCCGGGCAGCTCCTCGCGATGACGATGCAGCCACCAACCCCACAGGAAGAAGATCCCATAGAACAGCATGTCCGGGTCGTAATGCAGGAGGAAATCCGGAAATCCCCGGAAGATCGCGGGGGCGAGGCCCAGCGACCAGCCGAACGGGCTGGATGTCAACATCAGCGCCGGGGTCGCGATCAGGCCGAACAGCAACGGTGCGACGCCGGATCGGATGAGCTGCAGACTCATCCGGTCCGCCGCCTCGGGCGTGGGGCGGAGCAGGACCCAACCCATCGCCTTCGTCACCCAGGGTGCGATCGTCACGAAGACCAGCAAGTACCAGAGGAACCACAGGTGGTGGAGATCGAAGTATCTCGCGTAACGCCCGAATAGCCGCTCGCTCAGACCTCCGCCTGGCGGCCCGAATGGTCCGGGCATGGGTCCGCCCGGTCCGCCGCCGGGGGGCGGGCGGAACTCCTTGCGGGCCACCTTCCACTCCGCGTCGTTCAGCGTCCCGTTGCCATCCTCGTCGAAGCGCTGCAAGGGCGGCGGCACGAACCCCGGGGGCGGTGGGGGCATGTTCGCGAAATCGCCCGGAGGACTTCCGCCTCCTGGCGGCCCGCCCCCAGGCGGAGGCCCCATCGGGCCGAAACCCGGCCTCGGCGCGCCGGCCATCAAGTCGCGCGTCACGATATAGAGCGGGCTGAATGTGAACATCCCGATCGCGAGCGGGATGGCGATCCGTTGCCATCGACGTCTCAGGTAGTTACGCGCCCCGTATTTCTCCAGCATCATCCGGCCGAAGAAGCCGGAGATCAGGAAGAACAACGGCATGCGGAAGCTATGGAGCCACTCCGAAGATAGGCGCGAGCCGTCGGGAGTTCCCATGGATCTGAGCGAGAAACCGCCCACGAACATCCGGAACAGGATCGCGTGGTAGACGACCCCGAGGAGCATGGCCGCGGCGCGAACCCGGTCGAGGGCGTGGTAGCGCTGCGAGAGGACGGGCCGCCCGATCGTGGTCAGGTCGTCCGCTCGGACGGGCTCAGCGGATGGGTCCGTTGCCAACGTGCACCTCCTCTCGCGGTTCGTTCGAGACGTCCACGGCGCCGGACGAGGGCCGGGCGGATAACCTTACGCCTCGGATGGGCGGCGTGATGACCGTCGGCAGGTTGATCGCCTCGGCGATAATGTAGAGCGGGCGGCCCTTGGATTCCTCGTAGATCCGCGCCACGTAATCGCCGACCAGGCCGATCGCCGTCAGCGTGGCGCCGGAGAAGAGGAGCTGTAGGCAGACGAGCGAGCTCCAGCCACGGACCGTCGTCTGGAGGACAATCGTCTCGTAGACGACGTAGCCGGAGTACATGATCCCGAGGGCGGTCAGCAGCAGCCCGGCGCCGAGGCTCAGCTTCAGGGGTAGGGCGGAGAACGACGAGATCGCCGTCCAAGCGAATCGCGCCATCTTCCACGCCGGGTACTTGGTCTCGCCGGCAACGCGGGCCGGGCGGCGGAACGGGACGATCGCCTCCTTCAGGCCCAGCCAGGCCACCATCCCGCGGACGAACCGATGCTGTTCGCGCAGGCCGCGGAGGGCCGTCACCGCCGCCCGGCTGAAGAGGCGGAAGTCGCCGACCTGCGGCCGGAGCCGCTCGTCGACGGCCCGGCGCATCAGGGCGTAGAACATCGCGGCGGTCCCGCGTTTGAACGGCCCCTCGCCCTCTCGCCCGACCCGCTGGGCGGAGACGACCTCATAGCCCTCCTCGTAGAGCGAGACCATCCGCGGCAGCAACTCCGGCGGATCCTGGAGGTCCGCGTCCATGACGACCACGGCATCCCCCGAGGCGAGGTCCAGCCCGGCGGTGATCGCCGCCTGGTGGCCGAAGTTCCGGCTGAAGCCCAGCACGAGGATCCGACCGTCGCGGGCCGCCTCCGCGGCGAGCATCGATCGACTGGCGTCCCGGCTTCCGTCGTCCACGAGCACGATCTCATATTCGCAGTCCATCGTGTCGAGGACGCGACGGAGTGCGGCCAGCAGCGCCGGGATCGCCTCCTCTTCGTTGTAGATCGGGATCACCAGGGATAGCAGCATCGGTCCTTCCCCCACCAAGAAGAGTCCCCGTCGTTCAATCGATCTATCCGCATGAGCTGGCATCATCGAGACGTCGGTGTGACCAGGCCCAGCTCGGGCCTGCAATCGTAGAGCTTGGACAGCCGGCGCATCCGGGCGAACATGGCGGCCGGGTCGGCGGGAGGGCCGAAACCCTCCGGGTCGCGGGCATCGTCGTGGCCGGCCTCTTCGGGCGATGCGGGCAGTTCGTCGACCTTCCACAGGTCCGGATCGACGACCTTGCCGTGCTCGTGCACCCAGGCCATCAGCTCCGCGTTGCCCATGCCGGGCGGTCCTCCACCGGGCGGTCCGAACCCGCCGGGCGGTCCGAATCCGCCCCGAGGTCCGCCCGGCCCACCCGGCATGCCTCCGGGCGGTGGGCCGCCGCCGCCACCCGGGCCGCCGCCGATCAGGACGAAACGGACCTGTCCGCTCGCCACCAGTTCGGCGAATTGTTCCCTGGTGAAGACGCGGTCGGCACCCATGAAGCCGCCGAGCGAGATCACGGGCTCGCCGGTCTCGGTGATGATCGACGAGACCTCCATGCTGGCCGGCGCCGCCAGGAGGATTCGCTCGCCGTGCCGGTTGGCATGGAGCAGGTCGAGCAGCCTCTTCGCCTCGCGGGGCTCCATCGCCATGGGCGGTGGGCCGGAGAACATGGCGCCGCCGCCCGGTCCCTTCCCGGTCAGGAGCGACGGATCGGCGGTCGGCAACAGGGAATTCCCGCGGGCCAGCACGGGGGTCAACGACCACACCAACGGCCCGATCAGCAGCGCCCCGAGCCCGGTCGCGGCGGAGATCGGCGCCCAGGGGATCGAGCCCCGGCTCGCGGCCAGCCATCGTGCCGCGAGCAGCATGAGCGAACCGGCTCCGGCCCCTCCCAGGAGGATTGGCAGGAGCCAGCGACTCCAGTCGGGATACCTCGAGAGGATGAAGGTCTGCCAGGCGGCAGTCAGAAGGATGGTCGCGGGAAGGAGGAGGCGCCTCCATCCGCCGACCCGCGATCCATCCCGGAGGGCGACGATCCCGACCCCGGCCATCGCCGCGACGGCCGGGCCCATGATGTAGGTGTAGTAGTCGTGAAAGATGCCCTGGGCGAAGCTGAATACGACCCAGTGGGTCCCGAACCAGCCGGACCAGAGCAACAGCGCCGCATGTTCCGGCCCGATCGGCCAGCTTCGAGGGGCGCGAGCCGCGGCCACCACCGCACCGACGATCGCCAGCGGGAACAGCCAGGTGATCTGACCGGCCATCGACGCGTTGGCGAATCGCAGGAGGCCCGGCCGGCCGCCGAAGCCGGGCATGCCGCCCGGCCCGCCGGGGAATGGCGGGAAGCCCGCAACCGGCCCACCGGGCGGCGGCGGCGGTGGTGGGATCTCATCGGAGTCGGGATCGCCCGGTTCGGCCGGCGGTGCCAGCTTCGTCGGTTCCTTGGCGTCCGCCGCATCATCCGTGCCGGGCGGTCCGGTATTGGGCCCGGGTCGAGGGCCACCCGGCCCGAAACCGCCCATGCCCATGATCCGGGCGACTCCGTTGTAGCCCATCGCGAGTTCCAGCGCGGAGTTGTTCCGCGAACCGCCGATGTACGGCCTCTGGCCCTTGGGGGTCAGCTCGACAGCGATCGGCCACGCCAGCGACGACGCCACGAGCACCGCGGTCGCCGCGGCCAGGTGTCCGAACCTCGTCCGCCAGCCGACGGGCGCGGCCAGCAGATAGACGAGATAGAACGTCGGCAGGACAACGAACGCGGCCAGCATCTTGATCTGGAATCCGATCCCCACCAGGGCCGTCGAGAGGAGTAGCGGTCGCAGTCGGCCGGTCTCCGACGCGCGGGTGAGCGCCCAGGCCGCCAGGAGCAGGACCATGACGAGGGCGGGGTCGGGCAGATTGTCCCGATCCATGGCGACGCCGATCGGCGTGATCGCGAGGATCAAGCCCGCGAGCAGTCCGGCCGCCCCGCCGAACACCCGGCGCACCAGGTGGTAGATCAGCCAGACCGAGGCGACGCCCATCAGCGCTTGCGGCAGCAGCAGGCTGAACCCGCTGAAGCCCAGCAGCCGGGCGCTGATAGCCTGGATCCAGAGGGCCACCGGCGGCTTGTCGACCGTGATGACACCGAGCGGATCGAACGAGCCGAAGAAGAAGTTCTTCCAACTCGCGAGCATGCTCCGGGCCGCCGCCGAGTAATAGGAGTTGCCGTATCCGTTCTGGTCGAGCCACACCAGGCGGAGCCCGGCACTGAGCACGATCACGACGATAACGCCCGCTCGCTCGAGAGATCCGGGCAACATGAGGGACGACGCCGGTCCGGCCTTCGCCGCATAATCCGGATCACATTCACTCACCGCATCGATCGTTGCCTGTAAGGTAGCCATGATCTCCATCTTTCGGATCCTTGACGCCTCGGCCTCAGTCCCAGCCCGGGCCGGCACGCGTCTGCCTCGGTCACCTTGGCGTCACGGTCCGATTCTAGGATCACGTCCGGGGTCGGGCCGTAAAGGTGTGTCAAGTTCGAGGTTGCAGGTCCACCTTTGCTCCGAGAAAAAACTCAAGAATTCCACCCAGGCGATCGGCCCTCTCGAGTGATTGTTAAGGATTGTTAATCGCGTGGCGGCGCTGGCGAGCATCGGTGGCGTTTACGATTCTCAGCTAGGGAGGGAGGCGGAATGCCTCTCGGGTGGATGCCCGAAGAATGTCTCCCCGGGCGACGGCAGCACCCCTCACGCTGCCGCAGCCGCCTGCCAAGTCTGCTCGATCCAGGAGAGAGCCGTTCTTACTTGCCAAGGAGGGCAAATCGATGATGTTCACGACGAAGAAGCACGAAGGGGCCCGACGCCGGTACCGTACTCAAGCGATGGTCAGGCTAGCCGTCTGTTGCGAGCAACTGGAGGGCCGGCGACTGTTGTCGACCGCCATGCCGACGATGGCGCCAATGGCCGGGGCGCCGGCCGCCGGGCCGAGGGGATGGGAATCGCGGTGGGCCGACATGGCACAGATGCAAGGGAGTACGACGACACAGAGCCAGGGCGTGACCAATTCGGGTGGTTCGGCTTCGGGTAGCGGTGGGGCGAGTACGGGCTCAACCTTCACGAGCCCGCCGATGGGCCTGTTCCAATCCTCGGGCAGTTTGCAGATGCCAAACACCTCGACCTCGACAAATACCTCGAGCGACATGGCGTTTAGTCCTGTGACTGCCAGCACCACAACAGGTTCCGGCGCGATGGCGCCGAGCTTCCCCGGAATGGCCGGCGGAACCACCTCGAGCACCAGCGCGACGACGCCGAGCTTCCCCGGAATGTCCGGTGGAACCACCTCGAGCACCAGTGCGACGATGCCGAGCTTCCCCGGAATGTCCGGTGGAACCACGTCGGGCACCAACGCGACGACGCCGAGCTTCCCCGGCGGGTTCCCGGGATCGACCAGACCGCCAGCCGGG
>JBKQHM010000439.1:0-37086 GCA_052148775.1 Isosphaeraceae bacterium
TGGAAGGGAACACTCGGCCTGAACTCGAGGGTCGGCGAGGCCCGGAGAGGACTCGCGATTCGCTCGCAACGATGCTCCGCTTCGTCAACAGTAGCATGCAATCTTCGTCCCCACACAGGGCGACGAACCGGCCGAGAGACCCGAAACGGGTTGCATTCCGCCCTGTGTATCCACCTCGCGACGTATCCCTCATATGATGGTTGACGATTGACGCGGCAACAACGGTGGCACTTGACTGACTCGTTGCGACTATGGTCCGATCGATTTTCAGGCGATACGGCTCTCAAGATTCACGACGGGGGAGGACCACCATGAACCTTTTGTCAAAGTACGTATCATCGCGAGCGATGATCTTGGTGTCGGCCGTCTTCGCGGGATTCGCCCTACCCGTCCTCCCTTCCGATCAGGGACCCGCGCCCGCCATCGAGGCTCGCGTTCCGAATACCAGAGGAACCGACTGGTCACTGACCCTCGATCCTGATGCAAGTTTGCGAGTGTTCCACCTCGGCGTACCGGTCATCACGATGAAGAATTTCTACTGGGGACCCAAAGGATGGACATGGGCCAACCCGACCTTCCGGCTCGAGAAAGCCGCCAACGGACAGCCCGTGATCGTGGGCAATATCCCCGGCCTGAAGCTCCAGGTGATCGGCCTGCCGCGGTGGCCATCCCCCGGACGGCTCGTGATCGACTTCGAATTCCGCGCATCCGAGGCTTCCAGCAATATCATCGGCGGTGGTCTGAATTGGAAACTGAACCTGGACTCACCGTCATTCGGAGGAAGACTGCCGGACCCGCACCTGCTCGACGATGGGACCGGTTGGACCTGGCAGACCGGCCCGGGCCAGGAGCTTGGCGTCCGCTTCGAGCCGGGAATCCCGAAGGCTTACTTCGAGAAAAATCAGAAGTCGAACATCATGACGTTATTCGTCAACGATATCCTGAAGCCGGGCGCGACTCGCCTACGCATGACAGTCCAGCTCCCCGAGGGAGGCAGGCGTGTCCCCAACGCGAGCGAGCGCTACGGCCCGTCCGATACGACTCGATGGTCCCGTGGCGCGCTGAACTGGAACGCGGCTCCCGTGGACCTCAGCTTCCTCAACCGGGACGATAAGCCCGCCGGCCGGCGCGGCTTCGTCCGGGCCGATGGCGACCGACTCGTCCACGGCGACGGGACCCCGGCCCGCTTCTGGGGCGGCAACCTGGCCGCCGGCGCGATCTTCGCGACCCCCCGTCAGAACGTCGCCCGCCAGGCCCACCGCATGGCCCAGCTCGGCTTCAACCTCATGCGGATCGCCCATCACGACTCCGACTGGGTCAATCCCAATCTCTTCGACCGCCGTTACAAGGATACACGGCACCTCGACCCCAAGTCCCTGGATAGCCTCGACTGGTGGATCAAATGCCTCAAGGATGAGGGCATCTACGTCTGGCTCGACATGTATATCGGGAGGGTGTTCAAGCCGGCGGATGGGATCAGCCAAGGTTTTGACGAGGTCGCCAGGTCGAGATTGTTCGGCGGCTTCTGCTACTACAACCGGCAGATCCAGGATCTAATGAAGGAGTTTCAATACAACTACTTGAGTCATATGAATCCGTACACTAAGCTGCGGTACAAGGACGATCCCGCGTTGATGGGCGTGCTCCTCGTCAATGAGACCGACCTGACCCAACACGGCGGCAACAACATGCTGCCGGACAAGAACAACCCGGTGCATAATTCCCTCAGGACCCGAGCTTACCAGGAGTTCGCCCTGAAGTATTCGCTGCCCCCGGGCCGCGTCTTCCAGACATGGCTGCCTGGCCCGAGCAAACTCTATCTCAACGATGCCGAGCACAAATTCAACGCGACGATGATCGAGGACCTGAGGGCCATGGGGGTCAAGGCCCCGATCGCGACGACCAGCTTCTGGGGGGATGATTCGCTCTTCTCGCTCCCGGCGCTAACCGACGGCGATGTGATCGATGTCCACAGCTACGGCAATAGTGAGGATATGGACGTCAACGCGCGTTATCAGGGGAACTACG
Source organism: Isosphaeraceae bacterium (assembly GCA_052148775.1). Classification (GTDB taxonomy): domain Bacteria; phylum Planctomycetota; class Planctomycetia; order Isosphaerales; family Isosphaeraceae; genus CAVZRC01. Next base: position 2,029 of record JBKQHM010000439.1, read on the forward strand.
TGTCTTATATCGCCGGGGCGCAGATCTACGGCAAGCCGCTGACCATCACCGAGTGGAACGTCGAGTATCCCAAGACCGACCGATTCACGTCCCCCCTGTATGTCGCGAGCATCGCCTCGTTGCAAGGTTGGGACGCGCCCATGGTCTACAACTACTCGCAGATCCCCCTGAATTCGAATATCCGCCCCGAGACGTGGTCTACCTTTCACGATCCCGCCATGGCGGGGGTACTCCCCGCGGCGGCACTGGTCTACCGCCAAGGCCATGTCAGCCCGGCCAACACGACATACTGCCTGATGCTCAACCCGGGCCAGCTCTTCGATCGTGCCCTGAATCCCGATACCTCGGCCACGATCCGGACCCTCGCCGAGCAGAGTAAGCTCACCATCGGCATTCCCCCGGTGAAGGAACTGCCCTGGCTCAGACCGACCCGGCCTTCGAAGGAGGCGACCATCTTGACCGACCCCGATCGCGACTTCATCCCTCAGGGCCAATCTTATGTCCGATCCGATACCGGTGAGCTGACTCGAGATTGGGAGCTGGGGATCCAGACGATCGACACACCTAAGACGCAGGCCGTCGTCGGCTGGGTCGGCGGCAAGGCGCTAAAGACCCGCGACGCGACCTTCGAGACCTCCACGCCAAAGGCCGCGATCGCGCTTTCCAGCGTCGACAACCGTCCGCTGAATACCTCCCGATTCATCATGATCACGGCCGTGGCGCGCGTCGCCACCAGCGAGGGGAATCGCATGCCGTTCTTGTCAGAGCCGGTCTTGGCAAGGATCTCCTTGCGTACCCAGAATCCCTCGTTGCAGCTCCTGGCGCTCGGGACGGATGGAGAGGAACTGGGCCGTTCGATCCCGAAACGTCAGGGCGAGGTCCTGACATTCGATCTCCCCACCGGCGGGGGCACTCACTGGTATGTCCTCAGGTCCTCCGATTCCACGAACTCTTCGAAGGCGGCCACCGAGAAGCCGAGTCGCTCATCGGATTGAACGGCTGATCCCGCAGCGTGAGGGAATACGTCGAGTCGCCGTCGTCCGGGAGCGATAGGCGGGCATCCACAAGAGAGTCGGATTAGTCGCCTTGCCGCAGGGGAGAAATCGAATCACCCGCCATGAAATACCGGATTTGCCCCCGTCTTGCCCTCATCCTCCTCGCCCTGATGCTTCGGTCGCCTTCGCTGCTAGCCGACGATCCGCCTCGCGTACCGGCCGACCACGCCAGGCGAATGCAGCAGGGCCTCAACCTGTTCAAGTCGTCGGTTCGCCCTGCGCTCGTGAAGCATTGCCTCGACTGCCACGGCGGCAAGGCGAAGAAAGGCGGCCTCGACCTCTCGGATCGCAAGCCGATGGTCGATAGCGGCGTGCTCGAAGGCGGGAGCAAGGACAGCCGGCTGATGATACTCATCCGGCACGACGATGATCCGCACATGCCTCAGAAGTCCGCGAAACTCCCCGATGCGACGATCGCCGATATGGCCCGATGGATCGACCTGGGCGCCCCTTTCGATCGGCCGCTCGTCGATCGTGGAAACGCGGCCTCAACGGCATCAGGTCCCACGCAGGCCAACAAGAGCCTCTGGTCGTTCCGGCCGCTCAAGGTTGTCCCGCCACCCCCTCTGAAAGATTCGGCGTGGGCCCGCACGCCGGTCGATCGGTTCATCCTGGCGGCGCTCGAGTCTCGAGGACTAAAGCCGAATCCGATCGCGGACCGAGGCACATTGATCCGTCGCGTCGCCTTCGACCTCTCCGGATTGCCCCCGACCCCCGAGGAGCTCGACGCATTCGTCCACGACCCGGCCCCCGACGCCTACGATCGCCTCGTCGATCGCCTGCTGGCTTCTCCCAGTTACGGAGAGCGCCAGGCCCCGCACTGGATGGACGTGGCGCGGTTCGCCGAGTCGCACGGATACGAGCAGGACTACGATCGTCCCTTCGCCTACCACTATCGCGACTTCCTGGTCCGTGCCTTCAACGCCGACATGCCTTTCGACCAGTTCGTCCACTGGCAGCTCGCGGGGGACGAGCTGGCGCCCGGCGACCCGATGGCGATGGCCGCCACGGGATTCCTGGGCGCCGGTGCGTTCCCGACCCAGTTGACCGAGGCCGAATTCGAGTCGGCCCGATATAACGAGCTCGACGACATGGTCGCGACCACGGGCGTGGCCTTTCTGGGCCTCTCGGTCGGCTGCGCCCGATGCCACGATCACAAGTACGACCCGATCCCGTCCGAAGACTACTACCGGATGGCCGCCGTCTTCACGACGACGATCCGAAGTGAAGTCGAGGTCTCTCCCGGTTCGGGTGCCAGACCAGTCAAGGTGCAGGTCACGGCCGAGGGCTACCCGCACACCAAGCACAACGCCGACGACCGCGGGTTTCCCCATTACTACCCGAAGACGTACATCCTGCGCCGGGGCGACGTCGCCCAGAAGGTGGGCGAGGCGTCGCCCGGCGTGCTCAGCATACTCGTGGGCCGGGGCATGGACGCCACGCACTGGAAGGTCGAGCCGAGCGTCGACCGACGGCCCGCGGCAAGCTACCGCCGCTCGGCCCTGGCCGCGTGGATCACGGACCCCAAATACGGGGCCGGTTACCTGGCCGCGCGCGTGATCGCCAACCGACTCTGGCAGCACCACTTCGGCCGAGGGATCGTCGCCACGCCCAACGACTTCGGCACGCAGGGGAGCCGGCCCTCCCACCCCGAGCTCCTCGACTGGCTCGCGAACACCCTCATCGCCAACGGATGGCGGCTCAAGCCGATCCAACGGATGATCGTGATCAGTGCCGCCTACATGCAGGACAGCCGGTTTGAGGAATCGCGCTCGGCCATGGATCGCGAGAACGCCTTCTACTGGCGATACACTCCGCGACGACTCGAGGCCGAACCGATCCGCGACGCCATGCTGGCGGCGGCCGGCCGACTCGATCGCCGCATGTACGGCCCTGGCTCGCTCGACGTGGGAATGCCGCGTCGGAGCGTCTACTTCTTCATCAAGCGGAGCCGCCTCATCCCGATCATGATGCTATTCGACTGGCCCGAGCACCTGGTGAGCATCGGCCAGCGGGGCACGACCACGACCGCCCCCCAGGCCCTCTCGTTCCTCAACAGCGAGCTGGCCCGCCATTGCGGCGATGGCCTCGCCGTCCGGGCCGCATCCGCTTCCGAACCTCGCGCCACGGTGGCGATCGCCTACCGGATCGCGTTCGGTCGCGACCCGACCGAATCGGAGGCCCGGCTCGCCGCAGGGTTCCTGGACGGCCAGCGATCGGCCTACGCACGTGAGGGCCGCCCCGATCCGGACCGGTCGGCGCTCGTCGACTTCTGCCAAGCCTTGATCGGCATGAATGAATTCATCTACGTTCCATGAGTGATATAACCGGGGGAATCGCAATGAGCCATCCGACGTCCGGCGACCCGCAGGCGTTCCTGACGCGACGGACTTGGTTCCAGCGTGCCGGCGGCGGATTTGGTCTGATCGGGCTGGCCGGCCTGCTCCAGGGGGATGGGTTGCTCGGCGCCGAGGGAGTGGTCGCGGGGTCGGCGCTCAATCCCATGGCCGTCCGGCCGTCGCACTTCCCCGCCAGGGCCAGGCGCGTCATCTGGGTCTTCACCAACGGCGGACCCAGCCAGGTGGACACATGGGAGTATAAGCCGGCGCTGGCGCGCTGGAACGGCCGCTCGATCCGGGAGTTCGACCCCTCGTTCAAGGACACCACGGGATTCTTCAAGAACCAGGTCGGGGCTCTGATGAAATCCCCGTTCCGGTTCAGTCCCCGGGGCGAAACCGGCAAGATGGTCTCCGAGATCTTCCCGAACCTCGGGCGACATGTCGATAAGATGGCGTTCCTCCACTCGGTGTACACCGAGTCGAACAATCACTCGCCGGCGCTCTTCATGATGAATACGGGGATGGCGCGGATGGGCTTCCCGTGCCTCGGCTCGTGGGTGACCTACGGCCTGGGGAGCGAGGCCGAGAACCTGCCGGGGTTCGTCGTGATGAGCGACCCCAAGGGCCGGGGGCTTCCCAAGGGCCACGCGGCGAACTGGGGCGCCGCGTTCCTCCCCGGTGCTTATCAGGGGACGCACCTCCATCCCAAAGGGCCGCCGATCGACGATCTCGATCGCCCGGCCGGCCTGACCGACGACCGCCAGCGAGCCCAGTTGACGTTCTTGAATCAGGCCAATCAGTTGCACCGCGAGCGATTCGCCGCCGAGGCAGAACTCGCGGCGCGGATCCAGAGCTACGAGCTGGCCTATCGCATGCAAGCCTCCGCGCCGGAGGCGATCGACATCGATTCCGAGCCTGACTCGGTCAAGCGGCTCTATGGCATCGGCGACCCGCGGTCCGACCATGTCGCGCGTCAGTGCCTCACGGCCCGACGTTTGGTCGAGCGTGGGGTACGCTTCGTCCAGATCTACTCCGGGGGGATGGACAACCAGCTCTCCTGGGATGGCCACGCGGACATCAAGGGGAACCACGAGCAGTTCGCCGGTGAGACCGATCAGCCGGTCGCGGGCCTGCTGGAGGACCTCGACCAGCGCGGCCTGCTCGACGAGACACTGGTGATCTGGGGTGGCGAATTCGGCCGCCTGCCCGTCGCCCAGACCGGCGACAAGCCCGGCCGCGATCACAATCCGAATGGCTTCACGGTCTGGCTGGCCGGCGGCGGCGTCAAGGGAGGCGTGAGCCATGGGGCCACCGATGAGATCGGCTACGGGGCCGCCGTCGACCCCGTACACATCAACGACCTGCACGCGACGATCTTGCACCTGCTCGGCATCGATCACGAGAGACTGACTTATACCTACAACGGCCGGCGCTTCCGCCTCACGGATGTCGCGGGTAAGGTAGTGATGGGGATCCTCGCCTGATCCGGGGAGGTGAACCGCGAAGCGTGGGTCTTCCCTCATAATAGCAGTTCATCTCACCATTCACGGGTATTCCTTTATGACTCAAAAGTCGGCGCTCACGCTGCTCGAGCCGGCCACAATTCTCGGGGATGTCTACAAGACCTTGTCCCCCGAGCCATTGCTAACACCGCCTCAGATCCAGGCATTTTACCGTGGCGGCATCAACGATGTGCGAGGGGGCGACAAAGTCGATCGGATGGCGATGGGCCTCGGTCGTTCATGGCAGGCGGACTACTACAAGGCTTTTCTCGGCGGGCATCCCGGCGTCGGCAAGTCTACCGAGTTGACCAGACTCGTAGAGAGGGTGAGCGACCGCTTCCGCGCGATCCGATTTCAGGTTACGAAGGATCTCGATCCGGGCAGCTTCAAGCCATTCGACGTCTTGCTGTTGATGATGATCAAGGTAGTCGAGGAGACGGCGAAACCAGTGAGCGAAGGAGGTTCGGGTAAGGTGCCTTCCGAAGGGTTACTTCAACAGATCAACGATTGGTTCGACAAAGAAGAGGCGGTTATTACGACAAGTGTAAAGACAGGTATCGACTTGGAAGCAGGGATGGGCCCCTCCACCGCGAGCGTCTGGCAAAAAGTTCTCGGGTGGTTTGCGAGTGTCAAGGGAGAGATCAAGTATGCTTCCGATCGGAGCACGAAGAAGATCGAGTACCGGCTTCAGCTCGTTTCCTCATTACTCGACATGGTGAATAAGCTCCTGAATGAGTGCAATGAACGGCTCCGTGAGGTCACCGGTCTCGAATGGATGTTCATCGGCGAGGAATTCGATAGGCCCGGAATACCCATCACTCTCGTGGAAGACTTTTTCTTGAATTACGGTAATATTTTCAAAGATATACAGGTTCACACGATCTTCACTGTGCCTATCGGCCTGGCCTATTCCGAGAGGGCGACGCAATTGCCTTGCCCCAGCGATCGGATACAGATCGTTCCCGACACGCCGGTTTTCGATCGAAATCACAATGATTGCCGAGAGGGTCGCGCCGCGCTTCAGGAGATTCTCGAGGCGAGGGCCTCGCCGAAGCTGTTCGGAAAGAGCCAGATGAAGCGATTGATTATCGCATCGGGGGGAAACCTGCGTGATCTTTTCACGATGGTCAATCTGGCGGCCGACCTGGCGCTCCTCCACCGTCCGGCGAAAAACATGATTGGTAAAGCGGAGGTCGATCGTGCCATCAATGAACTTCGCACTGACTACACGCGAAAGCTCGGCGTGGGGCCTTATGACCCCGCGGAACTGACTTATAAACAGAAGGCCGACCGGCTCGTCGCAGTATACAATCAGGACCCAGATCACGATATCCCCGACCCAGTGCTCTATTCCCTCTTGAACGCGCGGGCAGTCCAGGAGTTCAACGGCGAGCGCTGGTTCGGTGTCCATCCACTCGTTGTGGATGTCCTGAGAAGGCAGCGCAGACTCATCGCAGACGCGAATGGGAAGGTGCCCGGTGGCACGGAGTAGTCGCGAGACATTGGAACCCGGAACGATCGCCGATACGGTGGCCCGTCTGGCCTTGTGGGCTAGGCGTGCCCATCGGGGCTTCGCGCGTGTCGAATACCATTCCGAATCTGCCCGATCCGAGGTAGACAACCGACTTGGTGAGATCCTACAGCGAGAGGGGGTTGCTTACCATCGAATCGAATTGCCGGTCCATCGCGGTCCCTCTGAGGTGATGGGAACGCTTCTAGCACGACTCGAAGGGTTGGAACCGGCGGTCGTCTCGATCACGGGCTTGGTCACGGCTGTCCCTGATGACTCTTTGCCCGAGTTCCTCGGGCACCTCACCTGGAACCGCGAAAGGCTCGCCGGATATAATCATCGACAGATCTGGTGGATGACACCCAGCTTCGTCGATGCGTTCATCCACACCGTCCCCGACTTGGCGTCCTGGTTCATGGTGCGCCTGACCCTTAGCGAGGAATTCATACCTCCGATCCAGGGGCCGCAGACCATCGAACCCATTCGATCGGAAGGGTCGAAGTACCGGATCGACGAAGCAATGCGACGCGCGACCAGCCTTGTCGAGCGATTCCTTCGCGCGAAGGAGGTCGGTTCGAGTACCTCGAATCTCATTGGCCTGGCGACCTCGGCAGCCGATGCAATCGTTGAGGTCGGCGCGCCCAACCTGACCAAAGAACTCGCAGATCGATTTCTGAGGGATGCTGTCCCAACAATTCTCGAGAATCATAGAAACGATTTCACGACCCTGCGGAGTTTCAACAGCTTTGTCGCTCTGCTACTCTCTCAGGGGAGAACAAGAGAAGGTGAACAACTCGTTCAGGATGAAATCGCAATTGTCAAAGGGCACGCTATCCCCGAACATCCCGATGTTGCTCGTGACCTCAGGAATCTAGCAAGGTTGCTCAAGGGCCTAAACCGGTTTGAGGAAGCTGAGCCCTTAATTCGACACGCGTTGATGATCGACGAGCGAGTCCGCGGCCTGAACCATCCCGACGTCGCGAACGACCTCAGCAATTTGGCGTTTCTATTGTGTGGCACGAAGCGCTTGGGTGAAGCCGAGACGCTCTTCCGCCGAGCGCTGGCGATCGACGAACAATTCTACGGCACGGATCATCCCGATGTTGCAATTGACCTTCTCAATTTAGCTTTCCTGCTCGAAAACACGAACCGTTTGAGCGAAGCCATGCCGCTTCTCCATCGAGCACTGGCGATCGATGAGAGAGTCTATGGCTCCGAACACCCTGTCGTTGCACGGGATCTCAATAACCTGGCGCTCGTCCAAGTAGAGTCCAACAATTTACGAAAGGCCGAGCCGCTCTTTCGCCGCTCCCTGGAGATCAACGAGCGTGCATACGGGCCCGACCATCCTAATAATGCTAGCGTTCTAAAGAATCTAGCGGATCTGTTCCTTGCCTCGAATCGATCCAGTGAGTCCGAATCGCTTTATCGCCGGGCGCTGGATATCTGGGAGAAGAACCTAGGGATAGACCACCTGAATATGGCGTCGGCGATACAGAATCTGGCGGAGCTGCTCCGATCTCAGCACCGTTTGAGTGAGGCTGAGCCGCTGTTTCGGCGAATGCTGGAAATCTTACTTAAGTTCACCACAAGAGGTTTCCAACATCCCTTCCTCCGTAACGCCATCGCCAACTATGTGGGTACACTTGAAGCCATGGGCCAAAGCCCCGAGCAGATCCGCGCACGGCTCGACGAGATCGGCCGACCCTTCGGCATGTCTCTCGACGATTAATCTACTCCAATTTGATGGATTCCGAGTTCTCGTCGTCGGGATCGCCTTGCCCCGAGGCCCCCTCCTCGCCGATCTCCTGGTTCACCTGCTCCGCCTGGACAACATAATGTGCACGCGGTTCGATCGCTCTCTGGAAGGCGATCAAGGAGCCGAGCGGGCTGCTCTTCGGCTTCTTGTGCAGGTAATAGATGTACCCTCGGTCCTCCATCCACAGAGCGAGCCGGTGCAATCCATACACTGCGCCCAGGCCGAGGACAACGACCAGGCCCCATCCGACGAGCATCCAGGCAACCACGGCGGTCCTCCCCGAAGACGATGAGTATGAATCCCATCGGGAATAGGACGGGCCTCGGGCTGGAAATAGCCGGAATCACTTCTTCTGGGAGATATAAACCGTCGGATCCTTGTGCTTGTGATAGAAGTGAATGTCGAGAGTACGCAGGTAGGTATGCAACCCGGCGTCCTGGATGGGCAGGAGGTGCGCCGGCGAGTCGGTCTCATTATGGTGCGAATGCCAGAGTCCCGGCGGGGTCACGAAGGCCGAGCCGGGTTTCCAGTCCGCGCGCTTGGGATTGATGATATTGCCGTCGTCGTCGATGTCGTGGCCGATCAAGGAGTAGCACCCGGGCTCGCAGTCGATGATCAGGTCGAGGGCCACCGACTCGTGATGGTGGGGCATTTTCACGCTCCGCGCGGGCGAGACTCCGAACATCGACCAGATCACATGGGTGACGGTCCGCGTCTGCGGGAATGCCTTGTTGGCCAGCAGGATGCTGACGCGACTCCGCTTCGCGGCCTCGGGGTCCTGTTCGACGACCTTCAACTCGGCGTCGGCGCGCTCTCGAAGGTAGAGCGTCGGCTTGAACCGAGCTGTCGTCGCCTCGACACCCAGGTAGCGGAGCAACGGCTCGTCGTGGATCCAGTAGAAGGCCGAGTCCGATTCGGCGTGGTGTCGCGCCTCGATCCGCACAGGCAGCGCGAAGCTGTCGCCCTGCTTCCACGGGAGGACGTCGCCGTCGATGCGGGTCCGGCCGTTCCCCCGGATGCCGAAGAAGAGTTCCGATGTGGCGTTCGGATTCGTCGCGATCTCTTCACCCGGCTTGATCCGGACGAAGTTCGCGCACAAGGCGGGGCTCGTGGCCGGGCCCGGACATCACAGCTTTTCGCTCAAGTCGAAAGGGATAATCCGCGTCGGACCCTCCTGGTGCAGGCTGGCGGGGAAATCGGCGAGCGGGACCTTGCTCGTCAGGCCCGAGCCGACCGGGTTGGCGGCCGTGCTGTATTCGTAGTATTCCCCGTCTCCGGTCCAATGCTCCTGTTCGGGAGAAATCGGTCGAGCCTGGGTGGACATCGGGACCTCCTGCGGGTGGGATGCAGTTCGTCACCGTTCTTCGAGCCGACATTCCTAGCCGGCAATTCGCATACCATCCCGTATCGAGGGGTCCGTGTTCAACCGGAGGTCGCTCGCCCCCCCAACGGCCGCGAAAGGATCGGGAACGCGCCCTGACGTCGGAAGAATCGGTCATACCAGTCGCACAACCCGATGGCGTCGGAAGGTGCCTGGGCCGCGATGTGGGTCAGCCCGGCCTGCCTGGCTCGCGTTGCGACGAGCCACGAGAGCAGCGAGTCGGCCTCGGCCGGTTCCGCGAAGACGGCCGAGAATAGCCCGTTGACCCGCTTGTGCCGCTCCTGCTCACTCCCGAATGCGCCGAGGCGGAAGCAGGGCATCGCAGGGTCGATCTTGGTCGGGTCCGCGAATCGGTCGTCGACGATGAGCAGGCCGACACTGCGAATCGCCCCACGGTCCGCATCCTTCAAGGCGAAGAGGCTCTTCGCGAAATCGTGCGAGGGATGATCGCGGAAGAATCGCTCGATAGCTGTCGGCTCTTCATCGGGATAAAGGTCGGGCGCCAGCTTCATGAGCTCGCAAATCCCATCGGCACCCAAGGGCTCGATGACCAGACCCGGAGCTATGACCGGTTCCGTCGGGAAAGCGGCCACTTCCGCCACATAGTTGATCATATGCCTCTTATCGAGGAAGCCGTGCTCGCGTAAGATCTCCAGCACCGGAGACCAGTCGGCGCGGTAGGCAGCCCAGGCTTCGGGTATGCCACGCTGGCTCATCACCGCGAGGACCTTCCGCAGCAGCGGCTCCCGCGACGACTCCGCCCCGGGAAGGCACCAGGGAGCACTGACCCGTCCGTTGGGACCGAAGGCCGCATAGCCGACGACTTCACCGCCCTGGACCGCGTAATACCGCGAGCCCGGATCGGCATCGGCGGCGGCGTGGCGCCGGGAGATCTCCTCGGCCGTGGCCTGCTTGAATCCGGGCAGGGAACTTGTGGCCGTGTTATAGATCCGGGCCTGAGCGTGCTCATCGCCCGGCTGGAACGCTCGAACTTGCATGACCCACCTCGAGTGGCTAGCGGCAAGTGCTTGGTGGCAAGAGAATACCAATGCCATACCTGACTTGCCACTAGCCACTGAGTTCAATACTGATCGGAACCCACGATTTCGCCCCCGGACCGCGTCGAGAGGGCTTGATAGACTCCGGAGGGCGGGCCGACGGAGAACAGGCAGGTCGATGGATTATAGGTGACGTTCGTCGGGGCGCCGTTGCCCGGGTTGTACGGCCAGGTGTTGACCGTCTCCTTGACGAATCGGACCGAGCCATCGAGGAAGCCGAAGTTGCAGCCGCCGGGATGGAAACTCGACGCCGCGATCGAGAAGACGTCCTCCTGGGCGTCGTAGCCGTAGAAGTAGTCGCCGTTGGGGTTGAGGTTGTCGCCGATCCGGCCGAACGGGTTCATCGGGTAGAGGGCGGTGAACAGCGTGTCGCCGAAGTTGCCGGAGACCCAGGCGCCGTTGTACTGGTAGTCGATCGAATAATAGGCGTCGGCGGTCTGGGGGAACTTGCCGTGGGCCTTCTCGCCGAAGGCGAACGTGTTGCTCAGCCCGTCCGTAACCGAGGCCAGTGTCGCGGGCCGGATGCTGCCGGAATTCATCGGGGCATTAGGGTCGTTCGGCGCAGGGCTTCCCGCCGGCCAGCCGAGGTAGAAGAAGGGTCCGTTCGCCTGGTTGAGAATCAGCAGGAGCTGAGCCGGCGACGGGCTCGTGATCGGGACCTTGCAAAATGTCCCCATGTTCCCCGCGTAGCTGGTGTAAACCAAAGTCTGCGCCGATCCGTCCCAGCCCCATCCCGCGAATGTTGACCTCAGGCCGGCGATCGCCCCATCGCTGGGGCACCAGAGGACATTGAGACCCGTCGCGTTGACCGTCCCATTATCGGCAACCCAGTTGATCAGGCTAAAGTTGTAGGCATTCGCCAGGGGCTGCTGCTCAAGGTAGGGGAGCATCCGGACGAAGAGGCTGCTGCCGATGTAATAGCCGTTGGGCGAGTACGAACAATTCGGCCCGCAGTTCTCCCGCGCCATGCCATAGGGATAGGTCCCATTGGCACTTTCGTAGTTGGCGAGCCCCAGGCCGAGCTGTTTCATGTTGTTGACACACTGGGCCCGACGCGCGGCCTCTCGCGCCGCCTGGACCGCGGGCAGCAACAAGGCGATCAAGACGGCGATGATCGCGATCACGACTAGCAGCTCGATGAGCGTGAAGCCGGGCGGGCGCGTGGCGGAACGGGGATTCTCGGCGGCCTCGGGGGACCGCACACGGTCGGTGCGTGCTTGTGGAATTCTCATCGGATCGTCTTTCGGTCTTTCGAACGTGAGGTACCGGCATCGCTGGGCATCGATCGCACAGGGTCAGTGGCCGGCTCAACGGCCCTTGGGGTAACCCTGTCGGGCCTTCGACGCACGGGAAGTGCGCGGCTGGTCGTCCACCTTCTTCTGGAGCACCGACTTGCGAGCAGCTTCGGGGATTTCCATCACCTCGGACGATTGACCGCAACCGGCCAGGCCCAATGCGGGCAGAATCATAGACGAGAGGATCAATGCGCACGCACTGATACGCTTCATGGTGTTCCGATTCATGGATGGGCCAGCCGGCGCATCGAAGACCGGGCCATGCGAGACATCCAGCACTGGGCAGGGGATCGCATGGAGCCGCGTCTCAACGCCAACTCCGGTTCCTCGGGTTGAGGGGTTCGCTCCGGGCGCTCCGTCCCTCGCGGAGTCGCGCCGACGTCGGTGCTGGTAGGTCTTCTGACTCCCGAGCTGGGGCTCGTGGCCTTCTCATCGTTCCGGCCTCGATCCGGGGCCGACTCGACAATGGCGATAGAGGGGCAGAGCCCGTGGACACTCGGTTACAGCGGCGGGACCGTTCCGGATTCACACCGGATTCCCTGTTTGCCGACCGTCGCAGGCCGCGACGTCCGGCCACCAACACCCGTAGCATCCGAGATCATACGGCCGGGTGATTCGCTTGTCAAATACGCCGGCCATGCGGTTCGACACGGATCTCAACGGATCCGATCCTTGAGACGTTCGACCTCTCCTCGGAGGATTTCGATCGTGTCCTTCAGTTCGTCATTCTCGCGTTCCAGCCGCTCGATTCGAGCTGCCGACTCGGCGGGGACAGGGTCGTTCCGCCACGAGGAACCGCGAGGCTCGGCCCCGACGACCGAGGGACCCCGATTGCCCGAACGATGCTCGATCTTGCGATATCGCTCGGCCAGGATCACGGCGCGGATCGCTTCCTCTCGTGCTTGTTGCATCTGATCCATCTGATGCTGCATCTGCTGTCGTTGTCTGGCGACCCAGGCGAGGGGGACCAGCAGCACGGCCAGGATTGCCGTCGCGATCAGGAGCGACCTCATCGAGAACTGGAGCCGATGCGATACAACCGCTCGATCGGTCATCGGTCCGCGGCCCCCGGGCGCGAACGCCTCGCGTACAGGTAGCGGGCGGCCTCGCCGCCGAGGAATGCGGCCAGGAGGCAGAAGGCCGCGTGACCGATCCGCAGATAGAGCCATGGACAATGGAGGGTGGCATAGCCCTGGCGATAGTTGGCTTCCTGGGGGAAATCCGGAAGGTTCCAGACCTGCCATGGCGTCGGCGACTCCGGTGCACTCGGCGGATTGAATCCCCTGACATAGCTCTGAACGAGATACCGATTATCGATGATGTAGGGAGATCCGACATCCAGGATCGTCGTCGACAGGAGTTGATAGCCGGTCTCCGCATGGATCCACGGGGCCAAGGAGACCAAGAAGTAAACCCATCCGCAGACGGCAAACCCGCACCAGAAAGCCCGCTCGCTGCCGATGCCGCCGATGGCCGCGGGGACCGCGAGCGTTACCGCCCCGAGGGCCAGGGTGAACCACGCGTTCGCCCACAACCGTGACGGATACCGCAACGCCGCGAACGCGAAGGCCAGCAGCACGATCAGGGCCATCAGCCCGCGGATCGAGAACCGATAGCGTTGCCCCATCGGGCCCCTCCTTCGGCGTGGCGAAAGCTCGCGACCGACCTCCTCACCACATGGCGCGTCACGCCATGAAGAGGCCACGGAAGACCTGTCCCTCGTTGACGGTGGGTCGTTCGGGCCGGCCCTGATGTCGGTAGACGAGCCGCGAGTGATCGACGCCCAGGGCGTGGAGGATCGTGGCGTGGATGTCGTGTACGTGCAGACGGTCCTCGATCGCGTGCAGGCCGACCTCGTCGGTCTTGCCGACGACGATGCCAGGCTTCACGCCGCCACCGGCCATCCACATGGTGAAGCCATAGGGGTTGTGGTCGCGCCCGTCGCCTTTCTCGGACATGGGCGTGCGGCCGAACTCGCCGCCCCAGACGACGAGGGTCTGATCGAGCAGCCCCCTCCGTTTGAGGTCTTTCAAGAGGCCGGCGACCGGTTGATCCATGGCCCGGCAAGTCTTGGCGTGATTCAGTTCAATACCGCTATGGGCGTCCCACTTGCTCCCGGCACCGCAATAGATCTGGATGAAACGCACGCCGCGCTCGACCAGTCGGCGGGCCAGCAGGCAGAGCCGGCCGGTCGTTTCGGCCGCCGGGTCGTCGAAACCGTAGAGTGCCCGTGTCTCGTCGCTCTCGGCCGAGAGGTCAACGGCCTCGGGCGCCTCGGCCTGCATCCGGAAGGCTAGCTCGTAACTGCGAATCCTGGCGTCGAGCTCGGACTGGTCGGACCGAGACTCCAGGTGGCGGCGGTTGAGCCGGTCAAGCAGCTCGAGCTTGCTGCGCTGCCGGTCCGGGCCGACCTCGGCCGGCGTCCGCAGGTTGGCGATCGGCTCCTCACCCCCTTCCAGACGGGTCCCTTGATAGACGGCCGGCATGAATCCCGTACCCCAGTTCCTCGGGCCGCCGGCAACTTGAGAGCGGGGGAAGTCCTGCATCACGATGAACGCCGGGAGGTTCGCGTTCTCCGTCCCCATACCGTAATTGACCCAGCTCCCCAGCGATGGGCGGCCGGCCAGTGTCGAGCCGGTATTCATCTGGCAGACGCCGCCAACATGGTTCAGGCCGTTGGACCAGCACGACCGGATCACTGCGAGGTCGTCGGCGCAGGTGGCGATGTGTGGCAGCCAGTCGGAGACCCAGATCCCACTCTGGCCGTGCTGCTGCCACTTCCGCCTCGAGGCCATCAACGGTGCCCGCCCTTCGCCCATCGGCGTGATCACTGGCCTGAAGCTCGGCGGCAGCGGCCGGCCGGCGAGCCGCTCTAGCTCGGGCTTGGGGTCGAACGTATCGATGTGGCTCGGGCCGCCCTCCATGAACAGGAAGATCACACTCCGGGCCTTGGCCGGCCGGATCCACGGGGCACCGGCAACGGCCGAGGAGCGGGATTCTGACTCGGGCGCGGCTGTCGCCTCGCGCGCCAGCAAGTCGGCCAGGGCCAGCGCACCGAAGCCGGTGCCGGCCCCGACTAACCAATCGCGGCGTGTGAGCGGGGTCACGCGATGAGGAGGTCGTGAGTCCATCGTCGCCTGCCCTTCTGGAATCCGCGGGAAATCTCGGCGTCAGCGACCTGGAGTCGTGAACGAAACGCCTGGTCGGGACGCCCCGGGTTGCCCCTCGATCGCACTTGTTTCCACTATAATAGTACCCCAAGGGCTTGGCGAGGGCCTCCCCCGCAACCAGTTCGGCTACCGGGGCAGTCGCGGCGCTCGTCGCGACCCCCGTGATCGCGCCCATCCTCGCAAACCGGAGAAAGAGATTTATTCCGTTTCCCGGGAAAACGGATGACCGGGATCCTGGAGCGTGTTATGAACTTCCGCTCTTCTGTAGGCGGCCTCTGTGAGGCCGCGGCGTCCGATCGCAGGGTCACAGACCCCGCCTCCAGCAAGAAATGCCGGAAAATGCGGGTTAACAGCTCATCACACGCTCTAGCCACGACTGGGTGGCTCGAGGGCCTCCTCGGCGGTCATGATCATCTGGGCGATCTCGATGAGCTTGCGATTCTTGTCGCTGGCCAGTCTCTGGAGTCGGCGGAACGCATCCTGCTCGTTGAGCCCGGCCTTCTTCATCAGGATCCCCTTGGCCTTCTCGATGATCTTGCGGTCCTCGAGCGCCTGTTTGAGGTCGGAGGTCTCCTTGCGGAGGGCCTGGAACTGCTCGAATCGGTGCATCGCGATGCCGATCGCCGGCTCGAGGTCGGCCTGCTTGATCGGCTTAACGAGGTAGGCCATGATGTGGTCGGCCTCGGCCCGGCGGATGAACTCGGGGTCGTGGTAGGCCGATACGAGGATGACCGGGATCGCCTCCTTGCGGTAGATCAGCGAGGCGGCATCGATGCCGTCCATGTCGGGCATCTTGATGTCGGTGATGACGATATCGGGGTGGGTCGTGGAGCACAGGTCCACCAGCTCGCGTCCGGTCTGGGCGACGGCGACGACCTGGTGGCCGAGGATCGGCAGGATCTTCTGGAAATAGTCTCGCATGTCGAGTTCGTCGTCGGCGACGGCGATCTTGAGCGAACGGTTCATAGGCGCCCTCTGGGAAGTGTGATGAGGAAGACCGCGCCCGGTCCGTCGCCCTCACCGACGGAGATCCGGCCCCCGTGGGCCTCGACGATCCGCTTGGTGATGGCCCTGCCCAGGCCGGTCCCCTTGGCCTGGGTGGTGAAGAAAGGTTCGAAGACTTTCGATCGGAGCTCCGCGGGGATCCCCGGGCCGTTGTCGCTCATGGCGATCAGGAGGGCGGGCTGGCCTTCGAGGCGCGTTTCCGTCACCCGGATCTCGACCTCCACCGGCTCGGTGCCGGCCGCCAAGGCGTTGTCCAGGATGTTGCGGAGCACCTGCTCGATGCGGAATGCATCCACGGCACAGCACAGATCGATGCCATCGGCGCCCTCGCGAAGGATCGCCCGCTTGGCGGCGCGGGCGGGCTCGAGGTGCGCCCAGGCCTCCCGCCAGATCAGTCGCAGGTCGCAGGGGGACTTATCCAGATTGATCGGCGCCGCGTAGCCGCGGACGTCCTCATAAAGCGCGTGGAGGCGGTCCTGGGCCTTCTGGGTCCGATTGATGAGGTCCAGCGCCTCGGGATTGTCGCGTACGCACAGGGCGAGCATCTCGAGGCAAGCCTGGCTGCGCTGGAGGGCGTTGCGGCTCTCGTGCGCCAGCCCGGTCACCATCTGGCCGATCGCGGCGAGCCGTTCCGACTGCATCGCTCGCTCCTGCGCCTGCTTGAGAAACGTGATGTCGTGACCGACCTTGAGGATCGCCGGTCCGTCATCATAGTCGGCCAGGAACCGTGCGTTCCAGACCATCCAGCGCCGCGTGCCGTTGCGGCAAGTGACCGGGTTCTCGAATCCGCGCGTGGGATTGCCGGCGATGACCCGCTTGGACTCCTCGATGACGGTCAGTCGATCCGCCTCGGCGAGGAGGAGCTCCAGGTAGTCGCGGCCGCGAGCCTCTTCGGCGGAATAGCCGGTGAGCTGCTCGGCGAACGGGCTGAAGTAGACGATGGTATGATCGGGCCGGAGGATCACGATCATGCATTCGGCGGCCTCGACCAGGTGGCGGAATGTAACCTCGCTCCGCTCCTTGGCCAGGGCGAGCTGACGACGCTCGGCGATTCGGTCCAGGCTCGTGCGGAGGATGTCGACGTTGAGCGGCTTGAGGAGATAGTCGGTCGCACCCTGCCGCAGAGCGGCGATCGCGCCCTGGAGGTCGGAGTAGCCCGTCACCACGATCACCGCGGCGCCGGGCGCCTTGGCCTTGAGCCAGGGCATGAGCTGCTCGGCGGTCGCGTCGGGAAGGCGTCGGTCGAGGATGACCACCGTGAACCGCGCGAGGTCTTTTCGGGCCTGCGCCTCGGCGGCGGTCGCGGAGGTCGCGACCCGGTGGTCGTCGAGCTCGAGGATGTCTCGCAGGTTGGCCCGCGCGTCCGCGTCGTCCTCGATGACCAGGATGTCCAGCGGCGGCGCGGCCTCCATGGATCAGCGCGGGCCGTCGCCGGCGCCCTCCTCGATCGGATCGGCCAGCCGCTCCAGCTTCTGGATCAACTCGGCCACGTTGAATGGCTTGTAGCAGACCGCGTCGGCCCCCTCGGCGATCATCCGCTCGATGAGCTGATCCATTTCGGAGCGGTAGCCCGTGATCAGGATGGTCCGGGCCTGCGGGTTGGCCCGGCGCACGGCCTGGAACACGGCGGTGCCGTCGCCGTCCGGGATCCGCATGTCGATCAAGACGACCTTGAATGTCGACTCCGTCAGTTTCTCGGCCGCGTCCCGGCCATCGTGGGCCAGGCAGACCCGGAAACCGCGATCGCGGAGCAGGTCCCACAGGTTAGCGCAGAGGTCGTGGTCGTCGTCGACCACCATGACCAGGGGCTGGCCGAGCGCCTCGTCGACGAATCCCAGCAGCTTGCGGAAGTCGACCGGCTTGGAGACCACCTTCCAGGCCCCGGCGGCGAGCGCCTCCGCGGCGGTCTCGGGGCTGGCGTAGGCGGTCACCAGCAGCGAGACCGTACCGGCTCGCTGCTTCTTGATCTCGCGATAGAGCGTCAACCCATCCATGCCGGGCATCTTCAGGTCGAGCAGTGCGATATCGTAAGCACGCCGCCGCACCAGCTCCAGGGCCGAATAGCCATCGAACGCAAAGTCGACCTGGTACCCCAGGTCGGTGAGGATGTCGCTCAAATTGCGGCAGATGTCCTGATCGTCGTCGACGACGAGGATCCGGTGATTCTCCAGGCTGGTCATGATGATGCTCCGTCGCCGGGTGCCGATGCCAGGCGGATCGTGAAAACGCTGCCGCGCCCCGGCTCGCTGGTCACGCGCAATGTCCCCTGATTCTTTTCCACGATCGATCGCGTGATTGCAAGGCCCAGGCCTAATCCGCGGGCCTTCGTGGAGTAGAGCGGCTCCATGATCCGGGCCAGTTCCTTGGCATCGATCCCGGTCCCCGAATCGGCGACCGACACATCGACGTGGCCGACCCCATCTCGGGCGGTGATGCAGAGCTGCCCGCCTTGGGGCATGGCGTCGCGGGCGTTGCGGACCAGGTTGCCCAGTGCGATTTGGAGTTGATCGCGGTCACCCAGGGCCTTTGGCAGGCCGTCGGAACATTCGATTGTGATCGTGATATGATCGCCCGGCGGGTTGATCTCCAGGACCCCGCGCACCAGCGACTCGAGATCGATCGGCTTCAATTCCGGCAGGGGGATCTTGGCGAAATTCGATAGCGCCGTGATGACATTGTCGGCCAGCTCGACGTTCCGCTCGATTCGTCCGAGGTGGTCGGCATGCTTCTCGGCCGTGGGATTGCGGGCATTGAGCAGGTAATAGACCGACGTCCGGATCACGTTGAGCGGGTTCCGCAGCTCGTGCGCGACCCCGCCGGCCACCTGCCCGAGCGTCGCCAGGCGCTCGGTGCGCTGGAGCCGCGCCATGTATTCGGCCTGGTAGGCGTCCTCGATGATCGCCAGGTCGAGGTCCAGCAGCTTGTTGAGCGCCCTGACCGTCTCCTTCAAGACCATGGCATCACCCCGCCAGCACTCGTGGAGGGCGCGGATCATTCCGATCCGCAACCGGGACAGCGCGACGTTGGTATAGACCTGCTCCAGACCGATCTCGACATGCCGACAGCCCACGCGCCAGCGACGGGCCACATAGTCGGCGTCATATCGACCCGAGAGGAGGTCGCGGATCCACTGGACCAGGGTCCCCTTGAGGCGTTCGATCTGCGCCGGCCCGCCCGTGATGACCTTGCTCGCCCCGGGGTGTCGCTTGATCTCCTCGTAGAAGTCATCGATCAGTCCATGGAGGTCGGGTTCCAGGAACGAGGCGGCGGCGGCGACTCGCATCGCGTCGGTTTCCGTCCAGCCGACATAGCTCTGCAGCTCGCGATAGCGGTCGAAGAGTCGCTCCACGTCCATGATGCCCCCAAGCTGCTCGCCTGGTCACGCGGACCAAAAAAAAGCCCACGCAACGACGCGTGTGGTTGCGTGGGCCATCAAGACCCAGTCGGATGGCCCGTACGCGAGCAATCCGGCCGACATGGTTTCATCATACTTCCAGAGAGTCGTCGATGGGAAGTGGGTTCTCGGACTTTGCGACATTTCGGCAAGAAATGCCCGACAAACCCGAGACTTCTTGGCATCTTGGCAGGATTCCGGAAATCTGGGTTGACCGCCCGGCAAGGTTCCGTTAAAGTACGGCCATCCTTGCTCATGAGGGGCAATTGGATTCCGGCTATGGCGGCCCCGTCGTGCGAATCATCGCTCAAACGGGGTTTTTCTTTGCGCCTGACACCCAGACTGTCCGATGATCGGACACCCGCGACTTCATCCGTCCGGGCCCTATTCCTGCGGTAACGGCTGCCGCGTCTCAGGTTTCGACGATGGTTGATCCATCGCAAGACCCAGGAGATTGCGTCATGAGCCTGCAGGACTTCTCACACGCAACATCCGATACCTCGACGAGTACCCTGCTCCCGGGCACCGCCCGCGAGGTTCAGGAACGACTCGAAAGGAGCGACTACCGGGCGCTCCGCCACATCTCGTGTATCGCCAGCGACGATGGGCTCTATCTCCACGGCAGCCTCCCCTCCCACTACCTCAAGCAGGTCGCCCAGGAGATCGCCTCGAGGGTCGATGGCGTCTATCGTGTCATCAATCGAATCCTTGTCTCGACGCCGGCACGCCGCGCGCAACTGGACCGATTGACCTTCGACAACCCATCGAACTGAAACGACGCTCCCGAAGGAAATGGGGAGGATGGTCTTCCCCGAACACCTCAGAGACGAGAGGAGATCGCAACGATGTTAGTTCTTAGCCGCAAGCGAGATCAATCGATCGTCATCGATGGCGACATCCGGATCACCGTCGTGAGCATCCATGGCAACCAGGTTCGACTCGGAATCGAGGCCCCGAATTCGGTGAGTATCTTCCGCGAAGAACTTCGCGATCGCGCGGGCGCGGAGCGCTCTAAGATAGAGGCGGCCGTCGCGCCCTCCTGCTAGCGCACGATGGAGGTCGCCACCACCGGGTCGGTCAGGTGCCGATCCGGAAACCGCTCGACCTCACCACAGGTCATGGAACTTTCCCGTGGTGAGGTCGAAACTTCAGGATAGAGGACGAGGGCATGATCCGTAGCATTCTGATCGGGATCGACGGGACCGACGACGGGGCCGCCGCCATGGCAATGGGTATCGACCTGGCGAGGCGTTCCCAGGCCGAGGTCACCGGAATTGGGGTCGTGGATGAACTCGGAGTGCTGGTCCCGGAACCGACCCTGTTCACCGAATGCTTCTACCTTAATACCATGACCTCGGCACGCCCCAGCAACCGGCACCGCATCGAGGCGGCCCTGGACCTGCTCGCCCGGTCTTGCGACGGGCTCGGCGTGGCCTGTCAGACGCTCAGGGCCGGCGGCCTGGCCTGCGAGCAAATCATCGAAGAGGCCCGGAACCACGACCTGGTCCTGCTCGGACAGCAGACCCACTTCTACCAGGGATGGGAGGACCGTTGCGACGAGACGCTTCATAACGTCTTACGCGGCAGCCCCCGCCCGGTGGTCGTCGTGCCGAAGACGCCCGGCGAGGGCGAGTCGGTGGTCGTCGCCTACGACGGGAGCATCCAGGCGAGGCATGCCCTCGCGGCCTTCGACTCGACGATCCTGGACCATGCCCGAGAGGTCCACGTGGTCAGCGTCGCCCTCGATCATCCCGATGCGAGCCGGCACGCCGATACGGCGGTCGAGTCCCTACGATCCCGAGGGATCGAAGCCCACGCCCACCCGGTCGCCACCGTCCGCACGGCAGCCGGTGTGATCCTGGACGAAGTCCGGCGCCTGAACGCCGGACTGATCGTCATGGGCACGCATGGCCAGCCGGTGTTGCGAGAGTTCTTGATCGGCTCCGTGACATCCACCATCCTGAAGGACAGCCGCGTCCCTGTCTTCTGCTCCCATCGAGCCGGCCACTTTGACACCCGGCGCGGCACTCGTCCCGATGATTCCCCGCGAGGATGAAACGTGGTAACATCTGGAATGTGCCCCGATACACAATACGCCCGACCGACTTATTGAGCTTCAGGTAAGTTCCTTCTGGTCTGTCGGTGATTCTTCACGGAAAACTGCGGAATTTCGGCTCATTCCTTGGGTAAAACAGGCCCTGAAGAGGAAGCAACTTACCTGAAGCTCAAGAGCTGGGTCGCCGAATCCGAGTGCGGCCCGCAATTTCGCGGTCACACTCGCCAGCCGCCGGTCATGGGGAAAGGGAGCTATTCGCGTGCTTGGCAGTATCTTGATCGGCCTCGATGGGCCCGAGCACGGCACCATCCTCACGGAACTGGGTATCCGCTGGGCCAAGCGGACCGGCGCCACTCTGGTGGGCCTGGGACTCGTCGATGAGCCGGGAATCCGCGCGATCGAGCCGGCCTGGGCCGTCGGCGGGAGCCCGGGCAAGGACCCCGTCTATTACATGGGCTACGAGCCTCGACTTGCCGATGTCCATCAGCAAGTCGGGCAACTTCTCGAACAATTCGCGGCGCGATGCGAAGAGGCCGGGGTCGCCCATGCGGAGCGAAAACTGGTGGGACCGCCCTACGAGCTGATGACGACCGAGTCGCAGTCGTGCGACCTGATCCTCCTCGCTCAAGGGTTCCACTTCCGATTCACGGGCCAGGACAGCGAAGGCCCGGAGATCATGAAAAAAATCCTGAGGGAGAGCCCACGCCCGGTCGTCCTCGTCCCCGAGACGCCGATCCCGGATGGCCCGGTTGCCGTCGCCTATGACGGCAGCCTTCAGGCCGCCCGAGCCTTGTGGGCCTTCCAGGCGACTGGTCTGGCGGAATCGGGTCGCGTCGAGATCATCTGCGTGGGCACCAATAACGCCGAGGCTGAGCGCCATGCGGATCTCGCGCGACAATTCCTCGGGTTCCACAAGATCGAGGCAATCTCCCTCGTACTCGAATCCTCCGCCTCGCCCGCCAAGGTGATCCTGGAACAGTGCGACCGATCGGGCGCCGGGCTGCTCGTGATGGGGGCCTACGGCCAGCCGAACTTGCGCGAGTTCTTCGTGGGCTCCGTCACGCGCACGATCCTGGAGGAGAGCTCGATCCCCGTGTTCCTGTTCTATTAATTGAGTCTCCTTGAAATCCATGATGCAAAGCGATATTTCGCCCTTGAAAGACCTGCCGTTCACGCGGGGCCTGGCCCCGGAGCAACTCGAATTGGTCGCGGATCTCGCCACCCGGGCGGAGTGGGCCGCGGGCGAGACCGTGTTCCGGGAGGGGGATCGCGATCCCGTCCTGTACGTGGTGGAGACGGGTCGCATCGCCATCGAGGTATCGGTACCGGGTCGCGGACGGGTGACCATCCTGACTCTGGGGCCGGGCGAGGTCTTCGGCTGGTCGTCCCTGTTCCACGATCGGCCCAAGACGGCCGCGGCGCGCGCGATCGAACCGACCCGGGCCATCGCCCTGGACGCCGCCCGACTCGGCGCGCTCTGCGACGCCGATCCCCGGCTCGGATACGTGCTGACGCGGCGCATCCTGGAAGTTGTCGCCGAGCGATTGAAGGCCACTCGTATTCAACTTTTAGACGTATATCATCACTAAGGATTGGTACGGACCACCGCCAGCCGGCCGGCGGGAGAACGGAGGCATTCGGCGATGCCGACATCCGAAGGGGTCGCCCCGATGGGCCAGGCCCTCGTCCTCGCAAAGCCCGACCTGGGACGGATCATCGATCGGCTCCGGGGGGAGGGCTACACGGTCGTGGGGCCGACCGTCGGCGATGGAGCAATCGTATTCGACGAGCTGACATCGCCGGAGCAATTGCCCATCGGCTGGACCGATGACCAGGAAGGGGGTACCTATCGACTCCGCCGCCGCGACGACGATGCCTATTTCGGCTATGCCGTGGGGCCCCATTCCTGGAAGAAGTACCTGTTCCCTTCGCGGTTGACCCTGTTCTCGATCGAGATGAGCCCGGATTCCTTCGCAGTCCGCCCGAGCCCGACGCCTGTCCCCCGATATGCGTTCCTTGGCGTCCGCTCCTGCGACCTTCACGCCATCGCGATCCAGGACCGAGTCTTCCTCGAGGGCCCCTACATTGACCCGCATTACCAGGCACGTCGCGAGCCGGCCTTCATCATCGCGGTGAATTGCACCCAGGCCGCCGCCACCTGTTTTTGCACCAGCATGAAAACCGGACCGAAAGCCACGCAAGGCTTCGACCTGGCACTGACCGAGCTCCCCAACCATTTCCTCGTCGAGGTGGCCACGGAGCGCGGCCGAGAGATGATGGCCGGCATCCCCGGCCGGGAGGCTACCATCGACGAGCGGGACGAGTCGGTGCGCGTGGTCCATTCCACCGAGGCTCAGATCCATCGTCGAATGGATACCTCGGACCTGCCCGCCCTGCTCTACAACAATCTCGACCATCCCCGATGGGATGAGGTCGCCGGCCGATGCCTCTCGTGCACCAACTGCACGATGGTCTGCCCGACGTGCTTCTGCCACGCGATCGAGGACGTCCCCGACCTGGACGGGCAACGCAACGAGCGCGTCCGGCTCTGGGATTCGTGCTTCAACCTCGAGCACTCCCACACCGCCGGGGGGAACATGCGGCCCGATACCCGGTCGCAGTATCGGCAATGGCTGACCCACAAGCTGGCCTCCTGGATCGATCAGTACGGGGTATCGGGCTGCGTGGGCTGCGGCCGATGCATCACCTGGTGTCCGGTGGCCATCGACATCACCGAGGAAGTCGCCGCCATCCGCGGGGAGGCGATCGAGGCATGACGCCATCCGTCACGCAAGAGGATCCACTCTGTCCCCATCCGGCCGTCGTGCGGGCGGTCCGATCGGAGATCCCGGCTGTTGCGACCTACTCGATCGAGTTTCAGGATCGACATCGGCAGGAAGGCTACCGAATTCAGCCCGGCCAGTTCAACATGATCTATGTACCTGGAGTCGGCGAGGTGCCGATCTCGGTCTCCGGCACGCCCGAGGAGGGACCGGGCATCGGCCACACGATCCGATTCGTGGGCCGGGTGACTCAGGTGATCGGCAAGCTGGGGCCCGGCAGCGTCGTCGGCATGCGCGGGCCCTACGGCCGCGGCTGGCCCATCGAGCTAGCCCGAGGACGCGACGTCCTGCTGGTGGCCGGCGGCCTGGGACTCGCGCCGCTACGACCGGCTATCAAGGCCCTGCTTGCCGATCCCGACCGTTACGGGCGAATCACGCTCCTCTACGGTGCCCGGCATCCGGCCGATCTGCTCTATACCTCGGAGTATCCCGATTGGGAGCGGCGCGGGATGGAGCTTCTCCTGACCGTGGACCATGCCGACGAATCCTGGCGCGGACGGGTCGGCGTCGTACCCGTCCTGTTCAATCGCATCCGGATCGACCCGCAGCAAACGGTCGTGATGACTTGCGGCCCCGAGATCCTGATGCGATTCGCCGTCACCGAGGCCCTGAACCACGGTGTCGCCGACCGGGATATCTACTACTCGATGGAGCGAAACATGCAATGCGCGGTCGGGATGTGCGGCCACTGCCAGCTCGGGCCGGCGTTCATCTGCAAGGATGGTCCGGTCTTCCCGCATTCCGAGCTCGCCCTGTTCTTCCGCCAGGACCATTTTTGATTTCTGGTCATTGGTCATTGGTCACTTGTCACTTGCCGAACCCAGTCGCGTTCCCTCATCATCACTCACTGTGCCGGAGACCTCTTATTCTCAGGAATGTCTCGGCCGGTATGCAATCGCGAGCCAATGACCAATGACTAATGACCAATAACCAATAACCAATGACTAAACCAAGACTGGGCGTGTTCAAGTTCGCGTCGTGCGACGGTTGTCAGCTTTCGCTGCTCGATTGCGAGGACGAGCTGCTGGCCGTGGCCGACCGCGTGGAGATCGCCTACTTCCTCGAGGCCACCCGACGGCCCCTCGAAGGGGAGTTCGACGTCGCGCTGGTGGAGGGATCCGTCTCGACGCCCGGCCAGGAGGAGGAGATCCGCGACATCCGCCGTCGCAGCCGATTCCTCATCACGCTCGGCGCGTGCGCCTCGCACGGCGGCATCCAGGGCCTGCGAAATCTCGGCGGCATGGACGTTGATCAATCGCTGGCAATCGTGTACGCGTCGCCACAGTACATCCAGACGCTGGCATGTTCCCGGCCGTCCAGCGATTACGTGACCGTGGACCTGGAGCTTCCCGGCTGCCCGATCAACAAGAATCAGCTCCTGGGAGTCCTGGGACAGTTGCTGGTCGGCAGCCGGCCCAAGGTCCCGAATCACGCGCTCTGCCTGGAGTGCAAGCGTCAACACCTGGTCTGCGTCCTGGTGGCCCGGGGCGTCCCTTGCATGGGACCGATCACCTCGACGGGTTGCGGGGTGCTCTGTCCGTCGCACGACCGGCCGTGCTATAGCTGTTTCGGGCCGGACGCCCGGCCGAACACGGCTTCGCTCGCGGGTCGGTTCGAGCAACTGGGACTCGATCGCGAGCAAATCCGAAGGCTCTTCCAGACGTTCTACGCCAACGCCCCCGCCTTCAAGGAGGCCGGTCAAAGCTATGGTGAATCGCTCCCCATCATCGGATGAAGCCGGCGAGCAGGGCGCCCCGGCCGGGTCGGACGAGAAGATCATCCGGGTCTCGGCGATGGCGCGCGTCGAGGGCGAAGGCGCCCTGACGATCCGCCTCCGCGACGGCCGGGTGGACGACGTACAACTGCGCATCTTCGAGGCACCTCGATTCTTCGAGGCGTTCCTGCGCGGCCGCGACATCGCGGAAGTGCCCGACATCACCGCCCGGATCTGCGGCATCTGCCCGGTCGCCTACCAGATGAGCTCCTGCCACGCCCTGGAATCGCTTCTGGGCCTTTCCCTGCCGGCTCCGCTGCGCGCCTTGCGCCGGTTGCTCTACTGCGGCGAGTGGATCGAGAGTCACGTACTGCACGTCATGTTCCTGCATGCCCCCGATTTCCTCGGCTACGAGAGCGCCATCGCGATGGCCCAGGATCGCCCCGAGCACGCGGCCCGCGTGCGCAACGCGTTGAAGTTGAAGAAGGCGGGCAACGCCATCGTCGACGTCCTGGGCGGACGGGCGATCCACCCGGTCAACGTGAGGCTGGGCGGATTCTATCGCCTGCCGCGCCGGGCCGAGATGACCGCGCTGGCGGAGCAATTGAAAGGCGTGCAGGAGCTCGCCCGGGAGCTGGTCCGCTGGACCGCCGGGCTCGACTTCCCGCCCTTCGAGCACGACTACGAATTCGTGGCGATGCGGCACGAGTCGGATTACCCGATGAACGAGGGCCGGTTGGTCTCGAGCCACGGCCTGGACATCGCGCTCGACCAGTTCCCCGAACACTTCGAGGAATATCAGGTGCCGTACTCGAACGCCCTCCAGTGCCGTCGCAAGGGGGGCGGGGCCTACTTCGTCGGCCCGCTGGCGCGATGGAACCTCAACGCCGATCGGATCACGCCCGAAGTCCGGGAACTGGCCCGAGAGACGGGGATCACCTGGCCCTGCCGCAACCCATCGGTCAGCATCGTCGTGCGCGCCCTCGAGACGGCCTATGCGGTGCAGGAAGCACTACGGGTGATCGATGCCTTCGATCCGTCGGATGTGCCCTTCCTGCCCTATGAACACCAAGCCGGGGCGGGCGCCTGGATCACCGAGGCTCCGCGCGGTATCCTCTACCAGCGCTATGAGGCGGACGCGACGGGGCACGTCACGATGGCCACGATCGTCCCTCCCACCAGCCAGAACCAGAGGCAGATGGAAGAGGACCTCATTCGCTTCGCCCCGAGCGTGCTCGGCCTTCCGGAAGATCAGGCCGCGTGGCGTTGCGAGCAGGTCGTCCGCAATTACGACCCTTGCATCAGTTGTGCGACCCACTCCCTGAAGCTCAAAGTTGAGGAAGTATGACCGTCATCGTGGGAATCGGCAGCCCCCACGGCGATGACCAGTTGGGTTGGATGGCGATCGACCGGCTGCGATCGCGCTTGCCGAGCGACCAAGCCATCGCCACCCACAAGGTCCGGGGCGGAATCGAGCTGCTGGAATGCCTGGCGGGTCAAGAGGTGGGAGTGATCATCGATGCCGTCGCTCCGGGCGGGAAGGCCGGGACGATCCGGTCATTCGATTGGCCATGCCCCGAGCTGGCCGCCTGCAATCCGACGGGCACTCATGACCTGGGATTGATCGACGCGCTCCAACTGGCCGAGACCCTGGATCGGCTTCCTGCTCGCGTGATGATTCACACGATCGAAGCGCGGCAAACTTCCCCGGGCGGAGCCCCCAGCCCGGACGTGGCCTCGCATCTCGACGAGCTGCTGGAGGCCATTACCGATCAAACCCGACCTGGCGGAAAAGGGAGAGGATAACCGGGAGAACCACTCGCCCGCGGCCATCGGGGTCGCGGGCGAGCGGATTCCGGGACGATCTCAGCGCCTCTTTTCGATCCGAACGCTGGTGGTACCCTTCGGCTTGACCGAGACGGTCCGAACCGAGTGCTGGGCAGCCGTGTGCGGCGTGGGTTTGACCTTGGCCGCCTTGTGATGCTTGGTGGAACCGAGCTTCCTTCCCGCGAACGGGCTGGGGGCGCTCACGATCGACGAGACGACCGCGTTGGTGATGACCGTGGTCGGCGGAGCCGCCACGCTGGCGACGGTCGAATTCGCGGCAGAACTCGCGGAGATCGACTTTGCCGATGTCGTCACGACGGGCGTGGGCAAGAGAGACGATTGGTAGGCACCGATATCGAACTTGTCCGCCGGTCGGAAGGTACCGGTTTGATCGGTGTCCGGTATGGTGACCCCGGCAATGGTCGCGCTGCCGGCACCGAGCGCCGGGCTGCCGGCGAGCAGCGCGATGGTCTGGGTCGGGCCGCCGTTGTTGGCCAGGCCCGCGGCAAGTCCCGGCTTCGTGACGCCGACCAGGTTATCATTGACGCCGTTGGTCAGCCCGCCGACGCCGATCAGGTTGTACGAGCTGGACGAGGACACCGAGCCATTGATGTCGTCGGCAGTCGCACTGGTGCCGGTGCCGTCGGTGTTGAGGACGACGATGCTGTCGTACAGAGCGGCCGTGCCGCCATAGACGTCGATGCCGCCACCGATGCCTCCGGCGGCGACCGTGTTGTAGGCGAGTGTACCGCTGGTGATCGTCAAGGTACCGACGTTGTCGATCGCACCGCCGTACTGGGTGGCCGAGTTGTTCGCCAGCGTACTATCGACGATGGTCAGGGTGCCGCCGTAATTGTTGGAGACGCCGCCGCCCTGGAAGGCCGAATTGTCGGCGATCGTGCTGTCGGTGACCGTCATGATTCCCGGGCTTGCCACCGTGCCATCGCTGAAGATGGCACCGCCCTGATAGGCTGAGTTGTCCGAGAGGGTCGTGTCGGTGATGGACACGGTGCCTTCCCGGTTGAAGATCGCGGCCCCCTGGAAACTCGAATTGCCCTGGAAGGTCGAGCCGTTGACGGTCAGCATACCGCCCTGATTATCGATGGCACCACCGAGGCCATAGACCGCGGTATTGTCTACGAAGTTGGTGTCGGACACGGTCGCCGTGCCGTCGTCGTTGTAGATCGCCCCGCCGTAATACGCGGCGACGTCGCCCGAGAAGGCGCTGCCGGTGACCGTGAGCGTCCCGGTATTGACGATGCCGGCGCCCGAGCCTGCACCGCTGGCATTGTCTGTCAGCAGGGAGTTGGCAACCGTGAGCGTCCCCGCATTGTTGACGGCACCTCCTCCAGAGACCCCGGCCGATCCATCGGCGATCGTGATGCCGCTGAAGGTCGCCGTCACGCCGCTGGCGACCGAGAAAACGCCTGAGTCCCCGCCGCCGCTGATCGTCACGATGTTCGCGCCGGGCCCTTCGATCGTGATCGGCTCGGCAGTCTCGGTCACGTCGAGCGTGCCGAGGGTCAGGGTGATGGTCTGGGGCGAGCTGAACGCTCCCTTGGTGTCGAAGAGGACGTAGATCCGGCTGGTGCCGCTGTTGATGTTGGCATAGTTAATGGCGGACCGCAACGTACCCGGGACGGACGAGTCGGCCGGCGAGGTGACCAGGTACGACGAGCTGACCTCGTAAGCTCCGATGTCGATCGACGTATTCGGCAGGACATCGCCCACGCCGCGAAGTGCCCCGCGCTGATCGACCTCCGGAGCATCGGGGAGGCTCGAGCTACCGGCATTGACTGCGGGGCTGGTCAGGGCCAGCGGGATCGTGAGGGTCGGGCCACCGTTGTCGGACAAGGTGCCTAGGCCCGGGCTGGTCACATCGAGCAGGTTGCCGTTGGCTGACGTCAGCCCGCCGGAGCCCCCGGTGCCGAACAGGTTGTCGGCGCTGTAGGAGGACAGCGTGCCGGCCACGTCGTCGTTCCCGGTGCCGTCGGTGTTCTGCGCGACGATCGAGTTGTACAAGAGGCTCGTCCCCGAGGGCGCATCCAACCCGCCTCCAGTCGAGCTGGCCCCGGAGACGTTGTAGGCGATCGTGGCATTGACCGCCGTCAGCGAACCGGCCTGGAAGATACCGCCGCCATCGGCGGCCGTATTCGACGCGAGAGTGTCGTTCGTGATGGTGAGGTTGCCATTCGCCAGGTTGTCGATACCGCCGCCGTCCGTGGATGCGATGTTGTCGTTGAGCGTCGAGCTCGAGAGCGTCAGCTTGCCCGAGTTGGCGATCGCACCGCCGTTGACGGCCGAATTGCCCGTGAGCGTCGAGTCGGTGACCGTGAGATTGCCGGCGTTATCGATGGCACCGCCGGTGGTCGAGTGGCCGCTGGTAATCGTCAGGCCCGTCAGGGTGGCGGTCGTGCCGCTGGCGACCGAGATCACGCCCACCGCGCCGCCGCCGCTGAGCGTCAGACCGTTCGAGGATGTCCCGTCGATCGACACCGGCGTGGTCTCGGTCGAGGTCGCCAGGACGATCGGTCCCAGGGAGGGCGATAGCGTGATCGTTTGCGGGGTGGCGAAGACTCCGGTCGTCGGGAAGACGACGGTGTTCGCCGGTGCGATACCGCCATTGGCCGTGGCGGCCGCGAGGGCCTCGGGATTAGCATTGGTGCTGTAGTTGGCCCATTCGATACCGGAACGGAGGGTCCCTACGTTCGTGGAGTCGGTCGCCGTATTGACGAGATACGAGGAGCTGGCCTCGTAAGCCCCGATATCGACGTTGGCCCCGGCGTCGAGCCCGGCCGAGCCCCGCAACGCGCCGCGCTGATCGGTGGCCGGCACCGTCTGGCCGATGAGGGTATTGGCCCCGGCGTCGATCGCGGGGCTGCCCGCCGTGAGTGCGATCGTGAGAGTCGGACCACCATTATTCGCCAGGGTGCCGAGGTCCGGGGACGTGACGTTGATCAAATTGCCGTTGTAGGCACCCAGCCCTCCGGAACCGCCAGCGCCGAAGAGGTTATTCACGCTGGTCGGGGCCAGCGAGCCGGCGGCATTATTATTCGTGCTGGTCCCGGAGGTGTTCGAGGCGACGATCGTATTAAACAGGGCGGCCGTTCCCTTTGCCGCATCAAGGCCGCCGCCAGAGCCGCTGCTGGAGATGTTGTTGTCGGCGATGGTCGCGTTGACCACCGTCAGGATGCCCGTGCTGTAGACACCACCGCCGCCGGTGCCGCCCTTGTTGTTGGCGATGGTTGCGTCGCTGAGGCTGGCGCTGCCCGCGACGGAGAGCCCGCCGCCGGAACCCGTAGCCGAGTTCCCGCTCACGGTCGAGTTGGTGAGCGTCAACGCGGCACCCGACTCGTCGCCGATCCCGCCGCCGTTGACGCCGGCGGTATTGGACGCGATCGTCGAGATCGAGATCGACAGCGTGCTGTTGTTATCGATGCCACCGCCGCCGGCCTTGGCGCTGTTCCCCTGCACGGTCGAGTACGAGACCGTGGTGCTGCCACCCGACTCGTTGTCCAGCCCGCCCCCGGAGCCCGTGCTGGCCGAGTTCGTCATGATCGACGCGTCGGTCAACGTGAGTGTGCCGGCGTTGTCGATGCCGCCGCCCGTCGCGGCCGTGTTGCCAGAGATGGTGGAACCGGTGACCGCGAGCGTGCCCGTACTGAGGATACCGCCGCCGCTGCCGGTTGCCGAGTTGCCCGTGATCTGCGTACTACCGGAGACGGTCAACGTGCCGGTAACGGCGATGCCGCCGCCCGAGGCTGCGGTGTTGCCCGTGATTGAAGCCCCGTTCAAGGTCAGCGTGCCCGTGTCGAGGACGCCGCCGCCTTTCCCGACGGCCTGATTCCCGGCGATGGTGGTGGGGACGGTTGAGCTATTGAATGTCGAGCTGCCCAGGGTCAGGGTGCCCGCATTGGCGATCCCGCCGCCGGAGCTGGCGGTGTTGCCCATGATCGTCGTGCCGGAGAGGGTCAGGGTACCGGCATTATTGATCCCGCCGCCCGACGTCGCCGAGCCTCCGGTGATCATCAGGTTGCTCAGGTCCGCCGTCACACCCTTATTGACCTGCAACACTCCCATCGTGTTGCCGCCGCTGATCGTGACCGATTTCGTGCCGGTATCCTCGATGGCCTCCGCCGTACCCGTATTCGAGAGCACCAAGGTGCCGAGTGTCGGCGACAGGGTGAAGGAGAGATTCTGGCTCGAACTAACCTGTATCGTGTTCGGGGCGGGGTTGGCGAGATTCTCGGGGTTGTCGTTGGTGCTGACATTGGCCCAACCGACCGCGGAGCGAAGTGTGCCCGAGAGGGTCGTATCGACCGTACTCGAGCCGGTCACGGCATACGATGAACTGGCTTCGTAGGCACCGATATCGACACTCGTACCGGCGTTGATCCCCGCCAACCCTCGTAGGGCTCCCCGCTGGTCGGTGCTTGGTACGGTCTGTCCGCTGATACTGTTGGCCCCCCCGTCGATCGCCCCGCTACCGGTCAACAAGGCGATGGTCAGAGTCGGCCCGCCGTTGTTCGCCAGCGGACCCAGGTCCGGGACGGCGACGTTGATCAGGTTGTCCTCGCTGCTGGACGACAGCGTCCCGTAGACGTTGGCGGTCCCGGACGTGGTGTTGGCATCCACGATCGTGTTATAGAGCGTGGCGCCGTTATTGGTCGTATAGAGTCCGGCGCCTGAACCGGACGTGCCGACGCTGTTGTCGGCGATGGTGGTGTTGAGCGTCGTCAAGGTGCCGAGGTCGTTGTCGATGCCCCCGCCGGTCGTCGCGGTGTTGTCCGCGATGGTCGTGTTCGTCAGCGACGCGGTACCACTGGAGTTGGCAATGCCACCACCGAGGACGCCCGAGTTGCTGGAGAGGGTGCTGTTGGTGACGGTGAGCGTGCCGGAATTGACGAGCCCGCCACCCTGTCCGAGGCCGCTGGCCGTGTTGGAGGCCACGGACGAGCTCGACAGGTTCAGCGTGCCGCTGTTACTGAGGCCGCCGCCGGACGTGGTGGCTGAGTTGTTGGAGATCGTGCTGGCGCTGATTGTCGCCTGACCGACGTTGTCGATCGCACCGCCGACGCTCGCGGCGTTGTTCTCCAGGGTGACCTCGAGTGCGGTCAGGTCCCCGGCAGCGATCTCGATCGCACCGCCGGCGCTGGTCAGTGCCTTGTTGCCCGTAAGGGACGCGCCCGTGATCGTCACGCCGCCCCCGTCGTCGTACAGGCCGCCGCCGCCATCGCCCCCTGTAGCCGTGTTGCCCGTCAAAGCGCCGCCCTTGATCGACACGGCACCCGAGGTGATATAAAGGCCGCCGCCGGTGACGGCATGGTTCTCGGTGAAGGTGGTCCCCGTAATCGTCAGCTTGAAGCCGGTACCGCTCGAATAATCGACGCCGCCGCCGTCCTCGGAGGCGGTGTTCGCCTCGATGGTGGCGCCGTCGAGTACCAGGCCGCCAACGCTGTTCACGCCGCCGCCGTTCAGGGCCGAGTTATCCTCGATTGTGCCGCCCGTGATGCTCAACGTGCCGGTGCTGGAGAGGCCACCGCCGGTCGTGGCCTGGTTGTTCTTCACGATGGTGTTGATGAGCGACAGGGCGCCGTCGTTCTCGACGCCGCCGCCGATGCTGGCCTTGCCCCCCGTGATCGTTACGGACTCCAGGGTCAGCGACGCACCGTCGGGGACATCGAGCACCTGGAAGATGCCGCCGCCGCTGATCGTGACCACGCCCCCACCCGGGCCATCGATCGCCACCGGCTGAGCCGTCGGGATCACCAGCGTGCCGAGGGTCAGGGTGATGGTCTGGGGCTTGGCGAATGTGCCCGCGGTGTTGAAGACCAGGGTATTGGGGGCGGGGTTGGCGATGTTTTCGGGGTTGGCGTTCGCGCTGAACTGGGCCCATCCTTCGATGCCCGACCGCAGCGTCCCGGCGATCGTCAACGAATCAGCCGCGGAGGTGATCATGTAGGAGGAGCTGGCCTCGTAAGCACCGATGTCCACATTCGCACCGGCGTTGATCCCCGCGGTCCCGCGGAGCGCGCCACGCTGGTCGAGGGTCGGGACGGTCTGCCCGGCGATCGTGTTGGCCCCGGCGTCGATGGCCGGGCTACCGGCCTCCAGGGCGATTGTCAGGGTGGTCCCGCCGTTGTCCGCGAGCGTGCCGAGGTCAGGATTCGAGATATCGAAGAGGTTCGTCGCCCCGCCGAGGCTGTCGGCCCCGGAGCCGAACATGTCGTTCGAGCTGGCCGCCGCCAGCGTACCGGCGACGTCATTCCCACCGACATTGCCGTCCACGATTGTGTTGTAGAGCAACGACTTGCCCGCATCGACGTCCAGCCCGCTGCCGATATCGCCGTTATTCAGGGCGATGGTCGCGTTGACCGACGTCAAGCTGCCGTCCGAGTAGATACCGCCGCCGTCGACCACGCTGGAATTATCCGCGATGGTGGAATTGGAGAGATTCAGCGTGCTCGCGGCCGAATCGTAGATGCCGCCGCCGTTCAGCGACGCGGTCCCGTAGGAGACCGTGCTGGTCGTGATGGCCATCGTGGCCGCGTTCCAGATGTCTCCGCCCTCGGTCGACGCACTCGAGGTGATGGTGGTGGCGGTGATCGACGCGTTGCCTGCACCGGCGTTGTCGATACTCCCTCCCTCCTGGCCTGCACTGTTCGCCGAGAGGGTCGAGCTGTTGATCGTCAACTTGCCGGTGTTGTCGATGGCGCCGCCGTCGGCGACGGCCGCGTCATCGGAGAACGTGGAATTGGAGAGCACCACTGTGCCAAAGTTGAGGATAGCCCCGCCGGATAGGGCCGCCGTGTCGTGCGCGAGCTGTGCCAGGGAAAGCGTGATCGTCCCGCTCGTCAGGTAGATGCCGCCGCCCTGGGCCGCCGCGTTGTCGCTGATATCGAACGGTGCGTTCGCGGTCCCGGCGATCGTAACCTTGCCGCCAGTCATGTAGATGGCGCCACCCAGGCCGCTGCCGGCCGACGTCCCCGCGGCCTCGTTGTCCGAGAGTGAGCCAGCGTTGAACGTGAGGTCCCCGTGGTTCGTGAAGATACCGCCGCCGACCCCGGTCTTGGCCTTGTTCGAGGTGATCGAGACGTTCGTGATCACAGCGCCGGCCCCGTTGGCGTCATACAGGCCGCCGCCGTCGACG
>JBKQHM010000440.1:0-10770 GCA_052148775.1 Isosphaeraceae bacterium
TTCGGCTCCCCTAGCTGCGTCCCCGTTTCGGCTCCCTCGTCCCCGTTTCGGCTCCCTCCCCGTTTCGGCTCCCGTTACGGCTCCCCTAGCTGCGTCCCCGTTTCGGCTCCCGTCCCCGTTTCGGCTCCCCCGGCTCCGTTTCGGCTCCGTCCCCGTTTCGGCTCCCCCCGTTTCGGCTCCCGTCCCCCGCCACGAGGCTCGCCCTCCCCGAATCGTGCAAGCGGATTTACTCCATCATACCCGAGCGTGATCGGACGAGTTATCCTCGGAGGGGCGCCAATCAGCGATCCCGGGTCGCGCCCGCGTCCGATTGGAGGCGATCGCGCATCGACGAATATTCCCCGGACGCCGACGAATGTCCTCTGCGATCGCGGACCGATCCGACCGACACCCTGGTTCGATGGGCCTCTTTACAACATGAACGATGCCATCACGATTCGCAATGTGACCAAGCGGTTCAGCGGCACGACCGCCGTGGACGACCTCGATCTGACCGTGCCGAGCGGATCGCTCTACGGATTCATCGGGCCCAACGGGTCGGGCAAGACGACGACCTTGCGGATGATCATGCACATCCTGCTCCCCGACCAGGGGGAGATCGAGGTCCTCGGCGAGCGGGGCACGCGGGCGGCCCACGATCGGGTCAGCTACCTGCCCGAGGAGCGCGGGCTCTACAAGCGTATGAGCGTGCGACGGCTGCTCCGCTATTACGGCGCGCTCAAGGGGACGCGTCAGCCCGACCTCGACCGCGAGATCGACCGATGGTTGGGACGCCTCGGGCTCTCGGCCTGGATCGACAAGAAGGTTGAGGCGCTCTCCAAGGGGATGGCCCAGAAGGTCCAGTTCATCGCGTCGGTGCTCAACCGGCCCGAGCTCTTGATCCTCGACGAGCCGTTCAGCGGCCTGGACCCGGTCAACGCCGAGGTCCTCAAGGACGCGGTCCTCGACCTCAAGAAGGAGGGGACGACCGTGGTCTTCTCCACGCACGACATGAGCGTCGCCGAGCGCCTTTGCGACCGGATCTTCATGATCTTCAAGGGGCGCAAGGTCCTCGACGGCACGCTCGACGAGATCCAGTCGGCCTACGGTTACGACACCATCCGGCTGCGAACCGAGGCCGGGATGGATGCCCTCGACGGCCTGGAGGGCGTCGAGGAGATCAACGACCAGGGGAACCACCAGGAGGTGCGCTGGCAAGGCGATCCCCAGGCACTGCTCGAGACGCTGATGTCCCGCACCCGGATCTCCCTCTTCGAGGTCGCCCGCCCTTCGCTCCACGACATCTTCGTCCGGATCGCCGCACCCGAGAACACGCCGGAGGTCGCGTCCCATGCATCCTGACTTCAGAAAGATCTGGGTCGTCGCGACGACCGAATTCGGCTCGTCGGTCCGCACCAAGGCGTTCATCGCCGGCCTCCTGCTCCTGCCGGTCCTGGTGGGCTCGTCGATCCTGCTGCAACTGTTCGTGATGAAGCGGGTGGATACCAGGACCCGTACGGTCGCGGTGGTCGACCGCACCGGGGTGCTCTATCCGGCGATCGAGAAGGCGGCGCGGGCTTACAATGACCAGGCCGTCGACGCGCAGGGCAAGACGGTCCGCCCGCGGATCCAGCCCTCGATGACCGCGATGCCGGGCGATGGCCCGGTCGACCTGGCCGTCGCGCTGGACCTCTCCGACAAGATCCGACGCGGCGAGCTCGACGCCTACGCGGTGATCCCCGCCGATGCTGTCGCGAGCCCGACGTCGGCCACCGCCCCGCCTCGGGCGATCGAATATCACTCCGACAACCCCAACGACGACGTGGTGCGCAACTGGCTGGTCGCGATCGTCAACGGCGAGGTCCGCGCGCGACGGTTCCGTTCGGCCGGGCTCGACCAGGCGCTCGCCGACCGCCTGAACCAGCCGGTCGGCATCGACAACCTCGGGCTCGTCGATCGCCGGGCGTCCGCGACGGGCGGAGGGACCGAGATCAAGGCCGCCGAGAAGATCGACCCGGTGCGCACCGCCGCCGTGCCCATCGTGCTCATGTACGTCATGTTCTTCGTGATCATGACCAGCACGCCGCCGCTGCTGAACAGCGTGATCGAGGAGAAGATGAGCAAGATCAGCGAGGTGCTGCTGGGCTCGATCACGCCGTTCGAGCTGATGATGGGCAAGCTGCTGGGCCAGACCGCGGTCGCCGGATTGCTGGGGATGCTCTACATCTCTGGCGGCTATGGAGTCGCCATTTATTACGGATACGCCGACGTCATCTCGGTGCCGCTCCTGGCGGCGATGGCGCTCTATCTGGTGCTGGCCATCCTGCTCTTCGGCTCGCTCTACATGGCGGTGGGCGTGGCGTGCAGCGAGCTGAAGGACGCCCAGTCGCTGATGATGCCTGTCATCCTGATCTCCACGTTCCCGGTGATGGTCTGGCCGGCGATCCTCAAGGACCCGGCGAGCCCGCTGTCGGTTTGCCTGTCGCTGTTCCCGCCCGCCAGCCCCTACCTGATGCTGATGCGGCTGGGGATGCGCCCCGCGCCGCCGGCCTGGCAGGTCGGCCTGTCGGTCGTCGGGACCACCTCGACGGCCATCCTCTGCATCTGGGCGGCCGGCAAGATCTTCCGTACCGGGCTCCTGATGCAGGGCAAGGCCCCCAGCTTCCGCGAGCTGGCGCGATGGGTGATGGCGAAGTAAGGGGCCATTGACGGCGGTGGGTCCTCGACAGCCCGATGGCTCGTTCGGGGACCTGCCATAGCGATTGGCCGAAACCGTCGACACATCTCCGCATCCCCGGAATCGACGCCGAGGTTTCGGGTCGCACTCCGACGGTTTCGCGATGAGTTCATCGCGGGAACGCGAGCTCGAGGAGGGCCCGCTTCAGGAAAACTCCCAGGGGCGGCGTCCCAGCCGGTCCTCGCCGGCCGGTCCGGCCACAAGCCGCATCACCCCGTGCCCCACCAGCACCATGATGACGTAGGTCGCGGAGATCGCCAGGGCAGGGGCGATCCCCGGCGCGTAGCTGCCCCATTCCGGAAACCGCCTCATGTACGCGTAGTCGCGCGGCGGGCCGATGACCGCCAGGACGACCAGGACTACGGCCAGCCCACGCCAGCCGAACCGACGCGCGATCCGCCAGGTGATGAGGAAGACGAACGCGGACAGGGTGAAGTCGATCAGCAGCAGCGTCAAGAAATATGGCTCCCAGTCGATCGCCATCTGCCACAAACCCACACGCTCACCGACGGCGATGATCCCCAGCGCCACGACGCCGAATATCGCACCGCCGGCCAAGGCCCCCGCGATGCGCCTCGGCGTCGCGCGAGTCAGGATGGCGACGATGACCGTGACGAACAGGTAGATCAAATTGAACAGATGGAGCTGCCGAGTTGTCATCGATCACCGTCCTTTCAGCGGGGAACGTGGCCATCCTTCCAGCGGGCACCCCGGCGACCTCTCATCCGCCTCGCCGCTGAGGATGCAGAGGCTGCCTGCCCGACCGGGCAACATCTGAGAGGCTATGAAAGAATCGATTCCAGATAACATATGTCAGATTTTAGATACATATTAAGCTCGGCATGTCAAGGGTTTATGACTTCTGGAATTGGGAATCCGGGATCTGCAATCCGATTCTTTCACAAGCTCTGAGAGGCAGGCGTGTCGTCGACTGCCGAACCCACCAACTGCCTGCGGTGGGTTCGGTTCATACAGCTTATCCATCGATGTCGGCACCGGGAGAATCCGCAGAGGGACCTGGCCCGATCATCCCTCGGACGACCCCGCCGACCGGCACTCGAGCCCGGCGAGTCACCCCGCCGAGCCCAACACCGACGCCTTTCAGTCTGACCGGCCCGTCGGCGAGACGCGAGCAGATTCCGCCGCGGCGCGGGGATGCCGGCGACGGCGCGACGCGGCCAGAGCCCCCACTACACCCAGACTGAGCAGGGCCAAGCTCGAGGGCTCCGGCACCGACAGGAGCAGGACATCCGAATGGGAGTACAGCAGCGAACCGGGATCCCGGTCCGTCGAGCTGTCATAGATCGAGTAGGTGGCGCTGAATGAGAGCGGGTTATACGACGCGAACTGCGCCGCCTGTTGGTCGAGCAGTTGCTGCCCGGTCTCGCCCGTCCCGGCGACCGTGAGGACCGAATCGAAGCTGCCGACTCCGCGGTAGATCAGCTCATCGACAGACTGGGTCGGGGCTCCGCTCGTGATGTATGTCGTCGACCCGTCAGGGTTGAAGATTACACCGACTCGGCCCGGACTGTAGTTGTAGTTATTCAGGTCGGTCACGTTGCCCAGCAGCGAGCCGGCCGGGTTATTGGGCAGGTCGCTGCTGACGCCCGTGAACACGACCTGCGAGAGGCTGAACTTCGTCCCGTCGGTGCCGGAGATGATGACCGGCGCGTAGAGCAGGTTGCCCAGTTCGTTGGCGAACGCACCGGTCGGGTTGGCCTGGCCGTCCCAGGAATTGAAGTCGCCGGTGGGGATGACATCCCGCACGCTGGCGGTTGTGACCGTGCTGAATGCCGTCGGGTCGGTCGCGGGGTTCCCGACGGCGGTGAAGCCGTTGCTGATGCCCTGGATGGCGTTGAGCTGCCAGGCCGGGAAGCTCGGCGAGCCGCTAACCCCATTAGGGCCGATCGCAAACGCCTGCTGGATGGTGAAGCCGGCGCGGGCCGGGGTCACGGTCGCCGCTAACAGCAACGCCAGGGGCAGGGTGAGGATTGTGACACGGGAAAGTCTCACGATACGTTGCTCCTTGGAAGCAGTAGATAGGATCGGCTCTCGCGCCGAAAATCAGTCCGATTCGGGGCAGTCCGGAGTGTCCAATCGACCGAAGTAAGGGCGGTCTCGGACCAGCCGCGCAGCCCGATCTTCCTGCGGAAGAACGGGCAACGCCTGATGCCATCAGGCTCGGAGTGCAGACCTGGGTCCCTCGGTAAGTACCGATCTCGTCGGGATCCCGATTCGGTTCATATACCCTCGCGGGCGGCGAAACCTATAAGCTCGGCGGGAAAAAGTCTCCGGACCGGCGACGGAAGCCGAGACGGTGGCGGCTGACGCGAGGAACTCATGGCCTTGCACAGCGGGATCGCACGCCGGGAGAGACGTACGGGGCGCGGCCTTGTGTTGTCATCTGCGCCCGGTCCCGGACACATCCCCCTCGAATCATTCTTCGCAACCGGTTATGATTCGGTCACAGTTCCGGGAGAACACCCGGACGGGCCGGCCGTGCGAGGGGCCCTGGTGATCAAGTGGGGAACGATGGCCCTCCCCTCCGCCGGACCCGACTCGATGTCGCAATCCCAAACTCCCCATGAATTCGTGCCCGCGCACCCCGACCTGCTTCCCGGGCCGACTCGTGCTGACGAGACCGTCGTACCGGATCCGACTCGAGAGGGATGCCTGACCGTCGATGTCCAATTCGACAATATCGAGGGGCAAACTCTCGGGCTCAACCCCTCGTGTGAATTCGTCGAGATCCACACGGATCCCGCCTCGGCGACCGAGGGAATCGCCCGGCACTCGCGGATGCTTGGCGACTACGAGATCCTCGACGAGATTGCGCGCGGCGGCATGGGGGTGGTGTATCGCGCGCGGCAGATGAGCCTCGGCAGGATCGTCGCCCTCAAGCTGGTCCGAAACCTCGCGCTGGCCACCGAATCCGAGATCCGCCGCTTCCGCATCGAGGCCGAGGCGGTCGCCCAGCTCGACCACCCTCACATCGTGCCGATCTACGAAGTCGGCCAGGCCGAGGACCAGCCTTACTTCAGCATGAAGCTAATCGTGGGGAGCAACCTCGCCCGGCACGTCACTCGGCTCAAGAGCGATCCCCGCGCCGCGGCGGCCTTGATGGCCAAGGTCTCCCGCGCCGTCCACTACGCCCACCAGCGGGCCATCCTCCACCGCGACCTCAAGCCGTCGAACGTCCTGGTCGACGAGGCTGGCGAGCCTTACGTGACCGACTTCGGCCTGGCCAAGCGGATCGATGGAGAGCCCGAGCCGGGCGGCGTGACACTCACGGGCGCGATCATGGGTACACCCGCCTACATGCCTCCGGAGCAGGCCCGGGGCCAGACCAAGGCCCTGACGACCGCCGCCGATGTCTACAGCCTGGGCGCGACGCTCTACGAGACGATCACCGGCCGCCCCCCGTTCCAGGGCGATTCCCCGGCCGATATCCTCTTTCGGGTGCTCGACTCCGATCCGCCCCGACCCCAGTCGCTCAGCCCGTGGGTCGACCGCGACCTGGAGACGATCTGCTTGAAGTGCCTCGACAAGCAGCCCGGCGGGCGCTACAGCTCGGCCGAGGCGCTGGCCGATGATCTCGAGAACTGGCTGGACGGCCGGCCGATCGCTGCCCGGCCATCCGGCGCCGTCGAGCGGCTGAGGAAATGGGCGCGGCGTCGTCCCGAGATCGCCTTGCTCGCCGGCGCGGTGCTCGTCGTCTTCGTCCTCGGGCTGGCGGGCGTGATCTGGCAGTGGCGCGAGGCCGATCTCGAACGGCGGCGGTTGAGGCGGAGCCTCTTCGTTGCCGACATGCAGCTCGGCGCCCAGGCGTTCGCCAACCAGCAGTTCCCTCGGATCGAAGACCTTCTCCTGGACCATTCACCAGGGCGTTCCCGCGGTTCCGACGACCTCCGTGGCTTCGAGTGGTATTACCTCCACGCCGTCTCCGACCCCGAGCGGATGACCATCCTGGCCCACAAGGGCGCGGTCGAGGACCTGAAATTCAGCCCGGACGGCGCCCTGCTGGCAACCGCCGGGATGGACAAGGTCGTGCGGCTGTGGGACCGGGAGTCCGGTCGCGAGCTGCGTACCCTCGAGGGCCACACCAACGTCCTCAGCTCTCTCAGCTTTCATCCGCAAGGCACCTGGCTTGCCTCGGGCAGCTACGACAGTACGGTGCGGATCTGGGAGGTCGAAACCGGGAGCACGATCCGGACCCTGGGGCCATTTCCCTCCACGGTCACCTCGATCGCTTTTAGCCCCGACGGACGAACGTTGGTGGTCGCGTGCAACGACTTCAAGCTCCGCTTCCACGATCCCGAGACGGGCCTGGAACGACACCGTGAGGATCTTCCCGCCCCCTCCCGACGGGAGACCCTTCCGACTGAAATGTCCATCGCCTTCAACCATGCCGGTACCCGGCTGATCGTGGCGGCGGCGCAGTACGGAAGCTACGAGTCCTGGATCCTCGACGGCGTCACGGGTCGATTACTACCGAATTCCAGGGGTTCCGTGACGAATCCAGTTCTGGGCAATGCGTACGATTCTCGGATCTTCACCCCCGACGACGCGCAGTTCATCCTCCACGCGAAGGACGGCCTGCGGATCTACGATGCTCGAACCATCGAGCTCGTGGGCCGGCTCGTCGTCCTGGGCCACCATGAGGGCTTTTCGGGTATTCATGTGAGCGATCGGGAAGACCTGGTCGTGACGGGGTCTGAGAACGAACGCCAGATCCGGATCTGGGACCTTCCCAACCGGCGGGAGCTGCGGATCCTCGCGGTCCCCTCGGACTCCGGGCAACTCATCGCCCTCGGACTCAGCCCCGACGGGCAGACCCTCGGTTTCTCGTCCGGCAGCGGGCGGGTGTTCCTCTGGTATAACCTGCTCGGTCGGCACAAGGTCTCGACCCTCCGCGCCGGTTCGCCTCGAGCCGCCGGCGGCCAGTACCTCCACGGCCTGGCGCTCGATCCCGCCGGCCGGATTGTCGCCGCTGCCGCACACGACGGAACGTTGATTCTGGCGGACTTGCCCAGCCGGAGCGTGGTGCGAACGCTGAAGGGCCCGGGGATTCCGATCTATGGCGTCGCATTCAGCCCCGACGGCCAACTTGTTGCGGCGGCGTTCGCCGATGGCCACGTCCGGGTCTGGAATCCATCGGACGGGCGCGCGATTCACGACCTACCCATCGGAGACGTCCAGGCACTCTGCGTCGCGTTCGATCCGAAGGGCCGACGCCTGGCCGCCGGTGGCGATGACGGCACACTCAAGGTCTGGAAACTGGCCGACAGGGCCGAGGACCTCGCGATTCCCC
The DNA here is from genome assembly GCA_052148775.1 of Isosphaeraceae bacterium. GTDB lineage: Bacteria > Planctomycetota > Planctomycetia > Isosphaerales > Isosphaeraceae > CAVZRC01. The sequence goes on from JBKQHM010000440.1 coordinate 8,028, forward strand.
GGGCCCACCAGGCGCCAATCCACGGGATGGCCTTCAGCCCCGACGGCTCGACCCTGGCGTCGTCGGGAGGCGACCAAACGATCCAGCTCCGCGACGCCGGCACCGGCCGGATCCGCCAGACCCTTCGTCGCAACCCGGACTCGCCGGCGAGCGGGCCGTATTTCTCCGTGGCGTTCAGCCCCGATGGCCGGCAGATCGTCGCGGCCTGCACGGGTGGGTTCGCCCAGGTCTGGAACGTCGGCGGGGGAGGCACTCCGCTGATGTTGACCGGACACGTCGGCCCGGTCTACTCCGCGACCTTCAGCCCCGACGGCCAGCGCGTCATCACCGCCAGCGGCGACGGCAGCGTCAAGATCTGGGACACCGTGCTCGGGAAAGAGACGCTCGAGCTCCGGTGCGCCGGCCCGCTCGCCGCCGCCGCCCTCACGCCCGACGGCTTCCAGCTCGTCGCCGCCGGATGGGACGGAGTCTTGACCTTCTGGGACGCCCGGCCGGTCGACCGAGTCGCAGGACGGGGAGCCATTCGCGGCGCGAAGTGACCGGTCATCCCAGTTCTTTGCGAGACTTCTGCTCCGCGAGCTCACTCACGATAAGGTTTTTTCGCCTGGTAAAGGCTGAGCCGCGCCTGCCAACTCTTGCGCACTCCATCAGTCTTGAAGCGGGCGTTTGCCTCGGTCTGGGCCTTCACTGCCTCGGCGAAATTGCCTGCCTCGGCGTAAGCCGCCGCCAGGGTGTCCAGACAACTGGCCTTTCCCGACGCCGAGGTCAACTCGCACGCGCTGCGAGCCGACTCGATGGCCTTTGATGCGTCCCGGACCGTGGCGTCGGTACAGGTCGCCCAGATCCACGCCCGCTGGTTGTAGGCTCCCCAGTACCGGGGATTGAGTTGAACGGCTTGGTCGAAGTCGGCGATCGCTTTGGCGAATTCTCGCTCGCGCTGCCAGCATTGGCCTCGACCGTAGTACGCCCGGACGTTCTTCGGGTTGAGCTTGAGCACTTCGTCGAAATCGGCGATGGCGTGATTGTAGTCCTTCTGCTCCATGCGGAAGAATGCCCGTACGATGTATACCGTCTCGTCGCGGGGATCGGGGCGTCTCTGCTGCGGGGGATTGAGTTGCCTTTGCTTCGCGAGGTAGTCGCTCAGTTCTTCTTGAAAGAGGATTTCGTGCGACGGCACCCAGAAGCCAGCCTGACCGGCGACGAGGAACAGCATGTCGCGATTGGCCCGCTTGACAGTAAACACCGGGACGGACCCAGTTCCCTGCTCTTTTGTGGCAGCGATGGGGCAATGAGTCGGGTCCTTGAACACCACTTTCTTGCCGAGCCAGATCTTGGTGTCCTGGGCCCTCGCGTTCGGCGCCGCGACGATCAACACAACGGTTAGTACCAGGGCAAGGTTTCGCATCTCGGCACCCTTTCCTACCGATCAATTTGAACAATGATCGACGGAGCGATCAGGCGGGACTGATCCTGAACGGTGGCCTCCATCAAGCGCTCATGTTCAGTCTCACAAAGTAAGCCAGGAGGTCTTTGTCCAGACGGTCCAGATCTCCCAAATGTTTCTCGGCATCGTCGAGTCGATGCTCCTGATCGGTGCGTGGCCGGATCGCCTCCAGATAGGCCCGAAATCCCTCGCTCCGCGATCGATCGATCATCAGGTAGTGGATCAGCAGCCAGGCCTGCGCGTAGGCGAGCGACTGAAGCCGCTTGAAGCAACCGAGCAGGAAGGGTCGATCATCGGCCAGGAGTTGGGCGACCGGGTACCACGGGGTATGCGACCGCCGCGCCGTCATCAAGGTGATCACGCTCTCGTGGGGGTACCCCGGCGCGATTTGTCGGCCGGTCTTGCGCACCGCACCGTACTCGGCGAATCCTTCGGCAATGGATCGCGGCACATCACCGCGGCGGTCAAGCAGTCCCGTGTTGAAGGTCAACTGATGTGTGACTTCGTGGGCGAGGAGCCGCAAGTCCAAACGCTCGGCGCGTTTGTTGGCCCTCGCGTGCAAGCCGAGAATGGCCCGATTCGTCTGTGGCTCGTAATGGCCGGCGGGGATCAGAAGCTGCGTCATCTCGATCGGGATCCCTCGCACTCCGATGCCGACATTGAACGCACCGCGCGAGCGGTCATCGGTGAGAATGACCACCGTCAATCGTGTCGCCGGCATCGCGACCTTGAATCCGTGGGACTGGAAATGAGCCAGATAATCCGCGGCCACCGCCTCGCAGTCGCGCAACGCCTGCGATCGCAAGGCATCGGACGTATCGCCTGTACCCAGATAGTGCGCGCTTCGGGTCGTGGCGAACGCCCGCAGCCTCGCCTTCGCGGCGATGGCCTCGACCTCCCGCCGTTCCTGGTCCTCCTGGGACTGGGACGAATCCGGCTCCCCGGCCCGGCACGATCCGCCCGCCCACGCTGCCAGTGCGCCCTTCAGCAAGAAACGCCGATCGACCAACCGATCGCTTCCAACGGCGACTCTCGTTTGCTCTTGCACCGTTCGAGTCCTTGGTTGAACGCCCGATTCGGGCCGCGTTGGTCGATCCGGGACGATCGCGAGCATCAATTGGCGAAACGCCGATCGCGGTCTTTCGTTCATGGTACACTCTCTAACTCGTTGTATCAGCTTTCTTCCTTCTACACCGAATCGTACGGGTTCGTCGACGATCGTGCGTCGAGATCCTTCGGGGCCTGGCAGCGTAGGCCTCCGTGATGAGTGGCTCGAGCTCGCGGACGGTTACGGAGGGC
>JBKQHM010000441.1:0-4643 GCA_052148775.1 Isosphaeraceae bacterium
ACTTCCTCAACCATCCCGAAATGGTCCTGGGCGAATGGTCCCGCAAAGACACGCTCTACGGAGGCGAAGGCTTCAGCGTCCTGAGCAACGGCGATCTCAGCCAGCAACTCAAGCAGGCCGTGGCCAGGCTCCCTAGGTTCGAGCCGATTCAAACGACGCCCGCCAACGACGAGCCCACTCCGACGTTCACGCCCCCGCCGCAAGAACGCCACCTCGACGAGGGAAGCTTCTTCGTCGCCGACAACAAGGTCATCCACCAGATCCAAGGCGGATCGGGAGTGCCGGTCGTCTACGGCGGCACGACGCTGAGGGCCGACGGAACCATGGTCGGCAAGCGGCTCGCCGGCCTGTTGGGCTTACGCGACCGCGCCCGTCGCGTCCTCCAGTCCCAGAACGAAGGCTGGCCCGAGGCGAACCGCGATGAAGCACGCCGCGAGCTGGGTCTTGCCTACGACCAGTTCGTGACCGCTTACGGCCCGATCAACAAGACAACATTCGGTGAGACCTCCGACGGCGGCATCATCCGCCGCATACCTAACCTCGTGAAGTTCCGCGAAGACCCTGACGCGATGTTGGTCATGTCACTGGAGGATTACGACGAGGGCGCGGGCAAGGCGACGAAAGCCGCGATCATGGTCAAGGACGTCGTCGGCAAGACCCCGCCCGTCACCCATGTCCGTAGCGCCGAGGAGGGGTTGCTCGTCTCTCTCAACCAACGCGGCACGGTGGACTTGCCGTTCATCGCCACGCTCTATTCCAAGCCCGAGCAACAGGTGATCGACGAGTTGGGCGATCTGATCTTTCACGACCCGGAATCGCAGACCTGGCAGACCGCCGATGCTTATCTCTCGGGGAACGTCCGGGCCAAGCTGGCCGCCGCCGAGCAGGCCGGAGGAGAGTATGTCCGTAATGCCGTGGCCTTGCGTTCAGTCCAGCCCGACGACGTTCTCCCCGGCGATATTGACGCCAATCTCGGTGCCCCCTGGATACCCGAACGCGACATCCAAGCCTTCGCGGCGGACCTGTTTAAGGTCGATCCATCATCCGTCCCGGTCGGCCACCTCAAGAAAGATGCCGTCTGGAGCCTCGATGCTGATTACTCCGCAAAAGTCTCCGTGGCTGCCACGTCCGAATTCGGAACGCAACGCGCCAACGGGACCTGGCTGCTGGAACTCGCCCTCAACATGAAAACCCCGACGATCTATGACACCATCGACCACGGCGACCGCGAGGAACGAGTCGTCAACCAGGAATCGACCATGGCCGCGCGCGAAAAACAGAAGCTCATCAAGGAACGGTTCCGCTCCTGGGTGTTCGCCGAACCCGATCGCACCGAACGGCTCGTGCGGATCTACAACGACACGTACAACAACTTGCGTCCTCGTCTCTTCGACGGCTCGCACCTCGATTTTCCGGGGATGAATCAAGCGATCAAGCTCAGGCCCCACCAGGACGACGCGGTCTGGCGCGGCATGAGCTCGGGCAACACGCTGCTCGCCCACACGGTCGGAGCAGGCAAGACGTATACGATGGCCGCGACCGGCATGAAGATGAAACAGGCCGGTCTGATCAAGAAACCGATGTACGTCGTCCCCAACCACTTGCTCTAACAGTTCTCCCTCGAATTCATGCAGCTCTATCCCAACGCCAAGCTTCTCGTGGCCGCGAAGGAGGACCTGACCCGCGATCGTCGCAAGGTGCTGACCGCCAAGATCGCCAGCGGCGAGTGGGACGGGATCATCGTCACCCATTCTTCCTTTGAACGAATCGGCATGTCGCGTGATTATCAGGAGAAGTTCCTCCTGGAACAAATCGCCGAATATGACGACTTGCTCCGCGAACACGCGAGCGCCAAGGGATCGAATCGCAACCTGATCAAAACCATTGAGAAGCAGAAAGCTGCGAGGGTCGAACGTCTGAAAACCCTGCTCGCCGAGGACAAGAAAGACGACGGCCTGGTCTTTGATGAACTCGGCGTCGATCATTTGTTTATCGATGAAGCCCACTACTTCAAAAACCTCGAAACGCCGACCAAGATGGACCGCGTCGCGGGTATCCAGACCGGCGGCTCGGAACGGGCGTTCGACGTCTACATGAAAGCCCGCTACCTGGGCGAACAGCACCCCAGGCACGGCGTCACGTTCGCCACGGGCACGCCGATATCGAATACGATGATGGAGATGTATACGATGCAGCGATTCCTCGATCCCGAGGGCCTACGCAGTCGCGGCATCGAGCACTTCGACGCATGGGCGGCCACCTTCGGCGAAGTTGTGGACACAATGGAAATCAGCCCGGATGGCGCGGGCTTGCGTCCCCGCAGCCGGTTCGCGAAATTCACCAACCTGCCGGAACTCCAACAGATGTTCCGAGCCTTCTCCGACGTTCAGACGGCCGAGATGCTCAACCTTCCCCGACCCAACCTCGAGACGGGCAAGCCGATCGTTATCGCGTCCCCGATGTCTGAAGAGCAGCAAGCCCTTCAGCAGGAACTGGTCGATCGTTACGAGCGCATCCGGTCACAGAAAGTCGACCCGAGAGAGGACAACGCCCTGGCGATCACGACCGACGGCCGCAAACTGGCGACCGACGCTCGCATGCTGTCGCCCACGGCTCCTGATTTCCCGGAATCGAAGATCAACCGACTCGTCGAGAACGTCGTCTCGATCTGGAAACGAAGCGCGCCCACGCGCGGGACTCAGATGATCTTCTGCGACATGGGCGTAAACCCGACCGCGTGGGGTTACTCGCCCTACGAGGAGGTCGTCACCAAGTTGGTGGCTCAGGGTATCCCTCGCGACCAGATCGCCGCGATGGGCGACGCCGAATCCGACGCCAAGAAACAGGCCCTCTTCGAGAAGGTCCGCAATGGCTCCGTGCGCGTCCTGATCGGCAGCACGCAGAAAATGGGCACCGGGACGAACGTCCAGAAACGCCTCGTAGCGCTTCATCACCTCGACGCCCCGTGGAAGCCAGCCGAGGTAGAACAGCGCGACGGCCGCATCCTTCGCCAGGGCAATGAGAACAAGGAAGTCGCGATCTATCGTTACGTCACCGAAGGATCATTCGACGCTTATATGTGGCAAGCCCTCGAAACCAAGGCGCGGTTCATCTCGCAGGTCATGACGGGCGACAACTCCTCTCGCCGTGCCGAGGACATCGGCAGTCAGGAACTCTCCTATGCCGAGGTCAAAGCGATCGCGTCCGGCAATCCGGCGGTCCTCACCCTAGCTGAGGCCGACGCCGAGCTTCAACGCCTGAACTTGCTCAAGAAGAACCACCTCGACGAACAATACGTCGCCCGCCGCGCCGTGCGTGATTTGCCCACTACCATCGCCAGCGTTTCGGAGCGACTGTCCAAGCTCGCGAAGGACGAGGCGACCGCGACGACTCACGCTGACGACCCCATCGCAATCGGCGGCAGGACGTACCCACGCGAAGACGTCCCGGACATTCTCGGTGGCAAGCTCGACGGCTTGCCCAAGCACACCATGGAACGGACTCGCATCCCCCTGGGCACCTATCGCGGCCTCCAGTTCGGCCTGGTGACCCATCCCACTTTCCCGCCGGACGTCTACCTCGAAGGCACCGCTACTCGCCAAACGACACTTTCCCGCGACCACCAGGGGCCTCGGGCCGTCCTTAACGCCCTGGAACGGCTGGCGGATGGCTATGGCACCGAACGCGACCGCGTCCAGCGTGATCTCGGAATCGCCGAGTCTCAGCTTCGGGACTATCAGGCCCGTCTTGGCAAGCCATTCCTGCACGACGGCTACCTAGCCGAGCTGACCGCGTTGCGTGATCAGCTCAAAGCGGGTCTTTCCGGCGCGGCCCACGAGCCAGGCAAAGACGAAGAGCCCAGCGTGTCCGAGTTGGCTGAGCGGATCAAGGCTCTTAAGGCCGCGTATTGCATCGAGGCGACACCACAGCGAGACCGACAGAAACACTCCGCCGCGGAGGAACCGATCACCGCCCGCATTCGCCGCAGGCACGAGGCAAGTCCGATTTCCACGCAACCAATTGAGCAAGATGCCACACACGGAGCCCAGGAGACGTTGCCGCAAGCCGCGGCGGAGCGTTCATTTATGAAACCACCAATGTCGTTCCGTGAACGCATCGCGATCGATCGCCAACGCCGGGACGAGCGACCCGCCCTGTCGTAAATCCGTAAATCTACAGATGCGCGATTCGCTGAGTTGACAGCCTACGCGACGCGCGCGGGCCGTGGATCAATTTCCGCAGCTCCTTGACCAGTGTTGCGGGCGCGGGCACGCGACGCGTCATCGGGTGGCGCAGGCTTTCGGTCTTCGCTCGTTATTTGGCATACCCAAGGGTTACTGCACGGCGCCGTCAAGTCCAACAAAGAAATGACCGCCGCTGGAGCTGCGGATCGGGAGCTGCGTCGCCTCGCCGTTAGTGCGCATCTCACCGACCACGCGCTCATCCATGCCGTCGCCGGACGATCGTCTTAACTCCTCTCCAGGCCGCACGGGCACTGACAATGGCAGGAGAGTCCCGAATGCCGCGAACTTAGTGCACAAACCCCGCCATCTGAACACTTTGTAGTATCTTGAGGACGAGAGGGACTCCGGGCAATCTGGTGGTAGTAACCAGCCATCCAGACCCCGAAGGAGCCCTCCCGT
>JBKQHM010000442.1:0-17672 GCA_052148775.1 Isosphaeraceae bacterium
ATCGCACGTAGATCAGGTCGGCGAAATCGACGTCGCCGAGCCGGGTGCGGAGCGTCAGGATGTAGTCCTTCCAATCCTCGGTGTAGATGGGGTCGGCGGACATGGCGGCCAGGCCCTGGGTGTAACCCAGTCGGTTGCGCGCCAGGGCCTCGAACTGGAACACGAACAAGGCCGGGAGCGAAGGACTCTCGGCCTTGAATTTCGCCTCCCGTTCCAGGACCAGCAGGGCCTGCTCCATGGCGAAGCGACTGGTGTCGTGCTCGGCCTGGCTGACGACGTGGGTCTGGAACGGCGTGAAGTAATGGCTGATCCGGGCCATGGCCGGCCCCATCAGGCCCAAGACCTTGACCTCGGAGCAGAGGAAGGAGACCGCCAGCGGCAGCCGGGTCGTCGAGAGCAACTCCTCGCCGATCCGCGCCAGGATGTCCTGGGACGGTAGCCCGTCGACGAGGCGCTCGCGGAAGGTATGGAAGAAGTACGCCTGCTCGATGTATTCCTCGCGTTCCAGAACAGGCATCGGATTCCTCCTCGTTCGCGGCGATGTTGAAACGGTGTCGGGCGGGGTCAATCGGGCCGGGTGTTGGCCGTGTCGGCAGGACCGCGCCAGAGGCTGCTGACGGCCTCCTTCATCTCCCAGTCGAGTCGCTGGGCGAGCTCGGAGTCGATCACTGTGCTGTGATCGCGGTTCGGGATGATCTCGACGACCGCATCGCTGCCCAGCTTGGCCAGAGATTCCTTCAACAGCTTGACAGCCCCTTCGAGATAGAACGTATCCAGCCCGCCCGTGATCACGTGGAGCTTGCCCTTGAGTTTCGGGCCGAGCTTCGGCCAGTCCCGCTCGAGGACGAGGCGGATGTCGTAGGGTTCCCATGCCCTGGCCACCTCGAGGTCGATGGCGCCGGTCGCCCGATTCCAGAGTTTGCGCGGGCGGCCGTTGCGGTCGATCGGGCTGAAGACCGCCTCGAACGAGCCGAGCTGACCGCCCCAGCCGATCACGTCGTCCATCCGCGAGAACCGGTCGTAAAAGAGGGCCGGGGTCGAGCCCATGCGGGCGATCGGCCGGCGTTTCCTATCGCGGTCCAGAAACATGTTCTCACCGGGGGCGTAGAGGTTGATCTGCTGGAAGTCGCGGAAATCGACCGGATCCGGGCTCGTCGACCACGTTCCGCCGAAGACGTCCGGATAGGCGACCTGGAGCCAGAGACTGCTCCATCCGCCGGACGAGTGGCCGTTGAGCAGGCGGGCACGCGGGTCGGCGATCGCGGGGAAGGTCTTCTCGAGGTGGGGGATGAACTCCTCGACGAGCGCCGTACCGCGGGGTCCGTTCGTCGCGCTATCCGCGAACACGTGGTGGCCCGTGCCGCAATCCGGGTCGAGCAGCACGCGGATGAAGTCTTTGCCGGCGGCCATGCGCGAACCGGTCGCGAACCGGGGCGCAGCGAAGTGGTCGCCGCCGAAGCCGGGGATGATGTAGAGCGTGGGCCGCCGGGCAGGATGGTCGGCATTGACCAGGTCTTGCGGGAAGATCACGGCGGCGCGGTGCTTGATCGGCCGGTGATGGAAAGCCGAGAGCTTCGGGCTCGGCAGCTCGACCAACTTGATCCGGTCGGTTTCCCGGAATGGGCGGGGTGGGACGATCTTGTTGACCTTCAGGGCGATCGTGTCCCCCTTTTTGGGGTCGATCTCCGCGCGGACGATCGGCCCGAAGGCGTTCCCTTCGCCATCGCCGATCCGGTGCGTATCGCGGTTGAGTCGGATCACGGCCTGGACGCGATAGCGTCCCGGTTGGAGTTCGCCGAGTGGACTGGGGAATCCCGCGGCCCGATTGTCGACCCGCACCGGTTCGCCCGGCTTCCAGTTCTCGGCATCCAACGCGAAGAAGGGCTGGGGCCGGAACCAGTCGGGGCCGAGTCGAGGCTCGGCGGTCGTTCGGTCCAGGTCGAGCATCACGTAGACGCGTGCCGACATCGGCTTGATCCCGAGCGTGGGATCGCATACCACCTCGAACGCCAGTCCCTTGTCCTTCGGTTGAGGCCGAGTCGCGTCGCCTGGAGAATCCGCGGAGAATCCCACCACGATCGTCGAGGTCCAGGCGATGACTAGCAAGGCCCGCTTGATAATCCGGCGGATCTCGATGAGACCGGATGGAGTCGAGGTTTGCGCGAATGGACCAGGGGAATCCACCATGTGTGTCGGCCTCGTTCGGACGGTGCGGGACGCGGTTTTCAATCGGGGAGTCAGATTCGATGCGTGACGGTCGAGTCTGGTATCAGAGCGGCTTGTTGAGGGGGTACCAGCCGCCCCAGGAGCCTTGATCGATCAACTGCGGGACGGGCAAGAGCGGATGGTCGCAAACGAGCTGGTCGCGGGAGAGCCTGGCCACGGGCGTGAAGAAGCGGGCGGCGAGTCGGGCCGAGCCCAGGACGCACTCCTTCTCCAGGAGATAATAACGATTGTAATCCTCGATCACCGCGTTGGCCGCCTCGAGTTTCAGGCCGTCGAGGAACTGGAGCCATCGTTGATTGAAGCGGACCACGGCGGAGGTCAGGTCGCGCGATCTGGAGTTGCTGGCGGATCGGGGCTGACTCGGTGGACCATTGGGGCGATTCGGCCTCGGAGAGGGACCAGAGCGGCTCGATGGTCGCGGCGAAGACCGAGGACCAGGCCATCGGGCCGGTCACGGCACGCGCCCATTGTCGGAGCCGGACGTGGACCATGTCGAGCCGTTCGACGCGCGCCTGCCGGCAGCGCTCGCGGAGGCGACGCAGCGTCTCTTCGAGTTCCTGGCCTCGGCGTGCAAAGGCCGGGGAGTCGAAGAGCCCCATCATCTCCTTGATCTCGACCTCGACATCACCGCTGACCGTCGTCAGGGACTCGTCCGTCTCGTCCACGAGAGTCCACCTCCTGAAGTCGGGTGGGTTCGGCCCACCGGTCAATGTCCTGGATTCGCGGCCAATCTCCACACGACCCGCGATTTGGCCCTCAGGTCCCGGGTTCCGGGGGCTCGGCGGCCGTGGCCCGGAGGTTGAGGCTGCGTCGATAGTGCCAGAGCTGCCGCTTGGGCCCACGTGCCTTGGTTCGCACGGTCCAGGCCCGGGCGACGCCCTCCAGGGCCTTGTGCGGATCTTCGCCGGCAAGTGCGGCCTGGCGTCCCTTGGCCAGATCGTCGAGATACCCGTCGGCGCCGGGAATCCGCAATCCGGGGACGACGCGATCGGTGAGCAGAGTCCGGCTGACGGCGTCCGACCAGAGCCGGCTGTCGATGTCGGGTGCCGAGGTGGGATCCGGCAGGCCCTGGCTCATCTGGCCGATCCGGAAGGGGAGCATCGGGAAAGACCTCTCGGCGCAGAGATTTCGGGAGATCTCGGGGCTGGCCAGGTACTTGACCAAGTCGATCGCAGCGTCCTGCTGGCTGCCCGAGAGTCCGCGACGGACGCCGATCAGCCATCCGCCCCCGTTGGGCAGATAGCTCGGCGCGTTGCGGCCGGGCGGCGAGACCCAGGTCCTTGCGCCCGGGTCGAAGACCTGCTCCGATCCCGGCAGAGGGGCCACGCCGGCACGCTTGCCCTTCGACCAGGTGGTGAAGCGTTCGGCACGATCGATCAGCATCGCGACCTTGCCAGAACGGAAGGATGCCCGCGCCTCGTCGGCGTCGAACCTCTCGATGCCCGGCGGACCCGATGCTTTCCAGACGATCGCTGCTTTCAACGCCTCGACGAACGGATCCGTGTCGATGCGAGGGGTCATCTTCTCGGAGTCGAAGAGGAACGAGAAATGGTCGGGATGCTGGCCCAGGCTGGCGGCCCTGGCCAGGAAAGTCGCGTTGCCCAGGCCCTCGGCGTCGGCTCCCAGGACCACGCTGATCCCGTGATCCGGGCTGCCGTCACCATCCCAGTCGCGGCCCTGGAAGAACCGGGCCAGCGCATCAAGCTCATCCCAGGTCTTCGGCGGCTGGAGCGTCAGCCCCTTGTCTTTCGCCGCCGCGACATTCGCGTCGCGTTCGAACGCGTCGCGCCGGTAAATCAAGACCAGTGCCGAGCCGCCACATGGCAAGGCCAGGCGATCGCTACCATAGCGGGTGACCTGATCGCGATAACCGGGCGCGATGTCCATGTACCGGAACGTATCCTCCGGCTTCGGCTCCTCGCTCGATCGGTCCGGTTCGCCGGAACCATCTCCGGCTTCAACCGGCTTCGGAGGCATGACCGTCTCATTCGAGATCTTTGCCAGGACGTTGGCGTCCACCAGCTCACCTATCCGATCGGCCGGAAACAGAAGGATATCCACGTCCCCGACGGACTGGACCGAGAGGGGCACCTCGTGGATCGCGATCTCCCCGCCCCGCGAGGCCACCCACTCACCGCGTTGCGCCCTCGCACCTGCAAGCAATGCGGAGTTGCCCAGCGCACCGATCGTGAGTGTCAGTCCCGGAAACCTCGGCTGGGAGGGCTGGGGAGCCTTTATCCCCTCCCCGCAGCCGGATATCGCCGTCAGTCCGATCGAGACTCTCAAGACGAGAATTATTGCGCGACACGTCCGCATCAATCACTCCGGCAAGCCCGTAATCCTGGCGATGACCCGCCCCTTGTCGTCCGATCCACCGATGCGACCGAGGTTTTATCGTACGAAATCGCCGGTGCGCGGGTCAAACCGTGGGAAAGATCGATCGTGAGCGACTCGACTCGCGTCGCCGACCGTGGTGACCCCAGATCGAGTTGCGCACAGGCCCTTCGGGTGCTCCGCGAGCACCGCTCCCTCTGCCCATCCCGAGATGGTGCTCGCGAGCACCCTACAAGACCGTCCGAGGCCGCTGTCGCGTGCCCGATCCAATCGTTACGCACACTCGATCAGGAGGGAACCTTCGAGAAAAACTGCGATCGGTCGCCCGACCTCACATAAGTCCGACTGGGGACTGATCCACAAAAACACAACGCGTCAGGGAGGGACCGGGCTGATGATCCCTTCCTGACGCGTCGTTTCAAGCGATCACTCGTAGACGTAACCGGGAGGCCATCAGTCGAGTTGCGGTGGAGACGAGACCCGGACATACGCCGGAGTTCGAGCCGGTACGTGGAGATTCGCTTCTTAACCGAGAAAAGGCCAAGGGTCAACGATCGATACCGAGTCGATACAAGATCTCTTCGAACTGCTCGTGGTAGACGTCGTCGGTCGAGTGCAGGTGCTCGGCCTCGGAGATGAATTTGAGGGTATCGTCCCGCTTCAATCCGTACTGTCGCAAGATGTCTTCGAATGGCTGGAGATCATGTGCGTAGACAAAAAGCAACTTGTGTTCGTCGAACTGGACTTCCATCGGCCCGTGGGGGTTCAGCGCGGCGAGGCCGGTGCAACCGTCGTGGAGCAGGAGCGGCTCATAGTCGTAGAGGGTGCTCTTGAGGATGACGGTGTCCATGTGCTCGCGATAGAGATCGGCATGGCATCCCGGCTCGGAATCATGGCTGGATTCCATGACTACATCGACGACTTCGCCGAGGGGGTCGAGCAGGTCCATGAAGACGTCGAACAGCCGCTCCGAAGAGACGGCCGCTGCCAGCACGGGCATCTTGTTCCCGCTGTCCGGGTCGCAGTAGGTATCGCGGCGGTAACCCTCGCGAGGGACCACTTCCAGGCCGATCGAGGGGCGGACCGCATCCGTTAACGAGAAGCTCCCGTAGCGTCCGACGCGTAGGTGGGCATCCAACTGGTCTTCGCTGAGGTCGTCGAAACTGGTCCGGGCCATCCGGCCTGGGTTATTACGGAGCACACGCTCGAGGAAGCGCTGAAGAAAACTCATAGGAAAGGCTCCCCTCCTAAAACCGCGACGAGCACTGGGAAAAGTTCGATGAAAGCCCCCGGCCACTGCGTCAAGCGGTCTTGGGTCTACCCCCAAGCCGCGCCTCCCAGGCATCCGCTTGACACCGCGCCCAAGGGAGCCGAAACCCACCCCGGGGACGGTCGCCTTTCCGTTGGCAACTCCTCAATCTTGTTCTTTCATATATACCATGCGTGGTCTCCGCAACCGGGCTCCTCGAAGAAACTTGGTCCAGAATGTCAGAACCCTGCGGCTCACCCGCGCCGACTCGAGATGAGACGACGCATTGATGCCCCCGACCCAGCTCACCGCACACGCCACACGTTGTGCACGTGCATAAGCAATTTCGGTACCATTCTCGGGAACTCCTTCATGCGAACGCATCGTGCGGCCCGACGTGACAGAAACTTGAGTCAAGTTTTGAAAAATATGGACTCTTTCCGCGAGAAGTCAACCGGATGGTCCAACCATATCCATTTTGTAAGAGATTTCCCCGAAAGTACAAGACTTCCGATCCAAAAAGCCACTTGTGTTGATTCGGGAAAGCAACATCGGTCTTCGCCATGACCTGAACCCCGTGCTTCGCACCATCCGAGGGTGAGGTGATTGCTGGATGGTGATAATGGCGGAAGCGGCCGGAGAACCTGGCGACGCGTCCGTCCTTGAATCGGTGCCCCCCTCCTTCGCGGTTAATCGGTCATCGGTCTCGACGGAGCAAATGATGGGAGCGTCGTCCTTTTCCGAGGCCCTTGTTATACTGATACGCGGTTCTCCGGTGATGGGTGACGCGAAGTGCGCCGAGCCGCTAAGGATTAACGAGTTATGAGTCTAGATGATATGGCGAGGGTGGACGCCTACCTCGAGGCGCATCGAGGCGATTTCGAGGAGCAGCTCAAGACGCTGATCCGGATACCGAGCGTCAGCGCCCAGCCCGATCACGACGCGGACACGAGACGGGCCGCCGAGTTGATCCACCACCATCTGTCGGCGATGGGGCTGCCGGCCGAGTTGATCGAGACCAAGAAGCATCCACTGGTCTATGCCGAATGGCTGGGTGCGGCCGGAAAGCCCACCTTGTTGATTTACGGCCACTACGATGTCCAGCCGCCCGAGCCGCTCGAGCCCTGGCTTTCTCCTCCATTCGAGCCGACGGTCCGAAATGGGAACCTCTATGCTCGCGGAGCGACCGACGACAAGGGACAGATGTTTACTCACGTGAAGGCGGCCGAGGCCTGGTTGAAGACGACGGGAAAGCTGCCGGTGAACGTCAAGTTCCTGATCGAAGGTGAGGAGGAGGTCGGCGGGGCGAATCTGGAGGAATATGTCGCCCACCATGCCGAGCGGTTGGCCTGCGACTATGCCGTGATTTCCGACTCCAGCCAGTTCGACCCCGGCATGCCCGCGATCACTTATGGGCTCAAAGGGTTGGCCTACTTCGAGCTTCTGGTACAAGGAGCCAACCGCGACCTGCATTCGGGGACTTATGGAGGCGCGGTGGCCAATCCGATCAACGTGCTTTGTGAGATCCTCGCCACACTCAAAGGTCCCGATGGCAAGATCAAGATCGAAGGCTTTTATGATTCCGTCAAGCCGCTTGCGGACTGGGAGCGGGCCGACTTCGCCAAGTTGCCCTTCTCCGAGGCCGCGTTCCAGGGCGAATTGGCCGTACCCGCCTTGACGGGAGAGGCCGGTTATTCCACGCTCGAGCGGAAATGGGCTCGCCCGACCTGCGACATCAATGGCATCTTCGGCGGGTATGCCGGACCGGGGCCGAAGACGGTGCTGCCGTGCAAGGCAGGGGCCAAGTTCAGCTTCCGACTGGTCCCCGATCAGGATCCCAAGACGGTCGAGCGGCAGTTACGGGACCATCTGGCGCGAGTCTGCCCGCCGGGAGTGACCTACGAGCTCTTGACGCATCACGGGGCCCCGGCCGTCCTGGTCGACGTCGATACACCGGGGGTCCGGGCCGCCATGCGTGCCGTCGAGACCGGCTTCGGCACCAAGCCGGTGTTCATCCGCGAAGGCGGGTCGATCCCGGTCGTGGGGCTGATCAAGCAGCGCCTGGGGGTCGATACGTTGCTCCTGGGCTGGGGTCAGAACGACGATAACCTGCACGGCCCCAATGAGAAGTTCTCCCTGGCCGACTTCCACCGCGGTATCAAGTCGAGCGCCCACCTATTCGATGAGCTCGCGAGGGAGACGGCTTCCTGACGGCGCCATTCAATCCCGAGTTCAGCCGCCTCCGACCGTGTCCGAGAACCAAGTGGCGTGGGTGAAACCCACCGAACAACCGCCCGATCCCGGTGGGTTTCTCCCACCCTACAGGTGTTCCTTCCATGCTGGATCTGAAATTCGTCGTCACGAACACCGAGACCGTCAAGCAGAATTGCCGGGACCGTAACGTCTCGGCGGACGTGATCGAGGACGTCGATCGCGTCGTCGCGCTGGAGTCCGAGCGCCGTGGACTGCTCCAGACCGTCGAGGAGGTCCGACGCCGACAGAATGAGGTGGCCCAATCGACCGGACGCGAGCGCGATGCGGAAAAGCGTTCCGCACTGATCGAGGAAGGCAAGCGGCTCAAGTTGGCGGTCGCCGAGGAGGAAGAGCGGCTGCGTCGCCTCGAGGCGGAGGTGGCTCAGCGGCTGAAGCGCATCCCCAACCTGACCCACCCGGATGCGCCGGTGGGCCTCACCGAGGACGAGAGCCGGGAACTCCGCAAGGTCGGCACGCCTCGCACGTTTGATTTCAAGCCGAAGGACCACGTGGAACTCGGCAGAAGCCTCGACCTGATTGACTTCGAGACCGGCGGCAAGGTGAGTGGGACCGGCTTCTACTTCCTCAAGAACGACGCCGTGCTCCTGGACCTGGCCCTCCAACAGTTTGCCGTCCGGAAGCTGGTCGAGCGCGGCTTCACGCCGATCATGACGCCCGACCTCGCCCGGAATCAGATCCTGGAGGGGATCGGATTCACGCCGCGCGGCGACGAGACGCAGGTCTACTCCGTCGAGGATACCGACCTCAGCCTGGTGGGCACGGCGGAGATCACGCTGGGGGGAATGCTGGCCGACGAGATCCTCGAGGAGACGGCGCTGCCGGTCAAGTACGTCGGGCTCTCGCACTGCTTCCGGACCGAGGCCGGTGCGGCCGGCCGCGCCAGCCGGGGGCTCTACCGCGTCCACCAGTTCACCAAGGTCGAGATGTTCGCCTTCACCACGCCCGAATCCTCCGGTACGGTGCATGCGGAGATGCTGGCCATCGAGGAAGAACTCTTCCAGGCGCTGGGCATCCCTTACCGCGTTCTCGACATCTGCACCGGCGACCTCGGCGGCCCGGCTTACCGCAAGTTCGATCTCGAAGCCTGGATGCCCGGGCGCGGCGCGCACGGCGAATACGGTGAGGTCACCAGCACCTCGGACTGCACCGATTACCAGTCCCGCCGATTGAATATCCGGTATCGCCCGTCGGGCCAGAAAGGGACGCGGTTCGTCCACACGCTCAACGGCACGGCCGTCGCGCTCAGTCGCGCGATGATCGTGATCCTGGAAAACTATCAACGATCGGACGGTCTGGTCGACGTACCCGAGGTCTTGAGGTCCTTCGTCGGCAAAGATGTCCTCGGCTCTCGCTGAGCTTTTCCCCTCGTGAGGTCGGCGTCGCTCCCTTCCCCCCTTGTGGGGGAATGTGACCCACAGGGCCGGATGGGGGGCGTCATACACTCCGTCCGCTTCGTGGCACCCGCCTTCTTCGAGATGGTGGGACGAAAACGATCTGAAGGTCCTCCATGCGACATCCGCTCCTGATACCGGACCTTCGCGAGCTGATCCATGACGGGGAGGTCGCCGGCCTCCGCGATTTCTTCGCCGACTACCACCCCGGCCGCGTTGCCGAGCTGATCGACGATCTCGAGACCAGCGATGGGGACGCCCTGTTCCGCATGCTCCCTCCGCGAAACCGGGCCGAGATCCTCAGCTATCTCGACAATGCACGTCAGGTCAGACTCGTCGAGGTGATGCCGCCGCAAGAGGCGGCCGAACTCCTCCACGTCATGTCGCACGACGAACGCGCCGACCTCGTCAATCGGCTCGATGAAGACGTGCTCGACCCGGTCCTGCCGTATCTGGCACAGGCGGAACGCGAGGACATCCGCAGGCTGGCGAGCTACGAACCCGGCACGGCCGGTGCCGTCATGACGACCGACTATGTCACGCTCCCGCCCCACATCACCGTCCGCGAGGCCCTCGAGCGGCTCCGCCACGAGGCGCCCGACCGAGAGACGATCTACTACTGCTACGTCATCGACCATAAACGTCGGCTGATCGGCTTCGTCTCCCTCAAGCGGCTGATCCTCTCGCGACGATCGGCCGTCATCGAAGACATCATGCAGCGCGACATCATCTTCGCCCGCGTCGACGAAGACCAGGAGGCCGTTGCCCGCCAGATCGACAAGTACGACCTGATCGCCATCCCGGTCGTGGATGCCTCGGACATGCTCCTCGGGATCATCACGCACGACGATGCCATGGACATCCTCCGCCAGGAACAGACCGAGGACATGCTGGCCTTCGGCGGCGTCTCGCGCAACTCCGAGGCCAACGAGGAGACCTACTGGAAGGGGCGTCTCCACGAGTCGGTGCGCCGGCGGATTGGATGGCTCTTGCTCCTGTTCGTCGGAGGGACGATCACCCGATACATCATCCACCTGTTCGACTGGGTGGATACGCGATTCCAGACCATCGAGTTCGACACGTTCATCCCGCTCCTCATCGGCACCGGCGGTAACGCCGGGAGCCAGACGGTCGGCACGATTATCCGCGGCCTGGCCCTGGGCGAGATCCAGCAAGGGGACACCGTACGCGTCATCGCGCGTGAGGTTCTCACCGGCCTGGTATTAGGGATTCTCCTCGGCTCTCTGGGCTTCGTCTTCGTCTGGCTCCTGCTCGGCCACTCGAAGACCTTCGGAGCGGTCATCGCCCTGTCGATCATCGGTATCTGTGTCTGGGCCAACGGGATCGGCGCGATGGTGCCCCTACTGGCCAAGCGGTTCAACATCGATCCAGCCGTCGTCTCCGCACCGTTAATCAGCACGCTCGTCGATGCCACCGGCCTGGTGATCTTCTACACCGTCGCCATCGTCCTGCTGATCAAGCTTGGTGGTCATTAGTCTTGTTTGTCATTGGTCACTTGTCATTGGTCACTTGTCGTTGGGCCACGTTGCGTGACTCCAGGCCGGCGCCGGTCGTGTGATGACGGGATCAGGGAGAACCCAGAGCACTATCGTCTACCCAACCAATAACCAATGACCAATGACCAATGACAAACCTAAGAATTTGCGTAGATCTGGCCCTTGCGAGCGGACGACGTCCACCGTGGGCGACGACGAAACCAGTGCAGGTCGAGGGCATGGGCGTGATAGGTTAGCCCCATCATCCGGACCACGACCATCCCGCCGTAGAAGATGAGCACCCAGAACAACCAGATCGCGAGCCCCTCCATCCACATGGTTGGCATCTGGTAAATGAGGCTCCACGCCGCCATTCCGGCGGCCACGATGAGCAGGACGGCGACCAGGCAGGGCCGCAGGTAATCCCAGCCGATCCGGAAGATGGCCAGGAAGACGGTGATCGGGTTGGCGGCGACGATATTGTCGTGCAAGAGGGCGGCGGCCAACGCCATCTGCGCATAACCAACGGCCACGGTGAGCAGGTTGAGAAACACGATCAGGTCGAACCAATCGAGCTCGCCGCAGTGCATCCGGTAATAGACCAGCGGGATTCCGCCCAGGGCCCCGCCGAACAGGACTGCCCAGAACCATCGGCCGATTCCCTCGGCGATCTCGCTGGGTTGCCACTCCGGCCACCGAGGATGGTCGTTTTCTCCCAGGGCACTCGAGACCAGCATGTGGCCGAGGAACAGCAGCGCGTAGCCGAAGGTCATCGCGAAGCTGAAGATCATCGGGGTCATGATCGGCACGATCAACATCCCGAGCGCCCAATCCCCCTTGGTCATCGGCTGGAGTACCGAAATCACGTCGAAGACCGGGAGCGACAAGACCCAGAGCATGGGCGGCAAGAAGACCAGCAAACCCAGGCCGGGACCGTCGCTCAGCGGATAGGCGAGGCATTCACGCAGGCTCGGTGACACCCTCGGGTGTCGCCATTTCATCGCGCTCCACGATTCCTCCGAATCGGTGCGAGGGATCAGTTGGAGGGCCGAGGCGGCATCCGGATCATACCAGCGCTTGGGTCGGGCCATCGGTGCTCCATCCCGGCATTGGTTGTTCCGTCGATGGGGAGGCGACGATGGCGTCGCGGAAAGCGATCTCCCCCAATCGACGACGTCGGTCAACGACCAATCATCGCCCGGGAGCTGTCGCCTGGGAAGGGGGGCTTCACTCCGTAGCGCGATCCCCGATTTCTGAGGGGTACGCCTGGAGAGCTTGGCCGTCATTCAGACCCCTATCTACTGATTCTTACGGACCGCCTTCCGAGTGGCAAGGGTTCAGTGGGAATCCTCGGGATTTGCGACCGACTTCGACCGGTGCGTAGCGCCCGTGCGTCAGGCTTCCGAGCCTGACCCCCGGGGCCGGGTCAGGCTCGAAAGTCTCAGTGAGTTCATCGCCGGCGCGATTCAGCCACGCATCACTTGCCCTGTCAGAAATGCCGCCGATGGTCACGGCTCTTGAGAACCTTGACCACTTTGACGGGCTGCTGGACGTCGGCGGACTCTCGGGAAAGCGCGGCTCGCGTGACGGCTTCCGTCACCGATGGCCCGTATGCCAGGCTCCTCCGGCTGACGAGCTGGCTCGTCGATGCGCTGGGCTGGAAGATGTTGTAATAGCCGAGGTATCGGAAATAGATGAGCTTATTCTCGACCCTGGGCGGGAGCAGCGTAAGCGTTGCCTTCCCGTCGACGACTGGGGCGATCTGATAGGAGGCGCGGCCGTTGACAAAGAACACGGCGTTACCCAGCGGCGTTCCCGAGCCCGGCGCGGTGACGCCGATATCGGCCACAAGCTCCGCCGCGACGATCTTGCCCCGACTGTTCCGGACGGCCACGACCGTCAGCATCGGCTGCGTGCCCGCGCTGGTGATGAACTGGGATATGGCGCTGGAGGTACTGGTCCCGAAGGTTAAATCGCCCGAGTAGACCGCCTGGATCGAGTACGAGCCGTAACGGAGCGACGAGTCGGTAAATGTCGCCACACCCGTGGCGGCATCGAGTGTTCCCGTGCCGATCGGAGAGGCGTTGGCGTAGAAGGTGACCGATCCCGTCGGGGCTTCTGTCGAGGCGACGACCGGGGTGACCTCTGCTGTGAACGTCACCGGCTGGCCGGCCACCGCCAGCGGGCTCGAACTGGTCACGGTGGTCGTGGTCTGCTGGTTGGCCACAATGGTCAGGTTGCCGGGTACATCGGTGATGGTATAGTTGGCTGCGGTGCCGCCGTTGATGTTGATCGGATAGGAACCCGGTGGGCTGCTCGAGGTCGCCGAGGTGCTCAGGCTCGGCTGCGAAGTGAGGACGGCGAGCGTGTCGTTACCCTGGAGGCCGCTGGCGGAGAACGTCAGGGTGGGTATCGGGTTGGTCTCAATGATGGTCTGGTCGTTGGCCGTCAGAGTGAGGGGGGCTTGAGTGATGTCGCCGGTCAGGTTGGTCGGCTGGGTGAGGACATAGTTGCCCGCGTCCGCACCCGTGAGTGACAACCCCGTGACCGTGACGGGGATACCCGTGCCGGCATCAGGGCTGGAATAAGTGGCGGTGTATCCGCTCGGGCTCACACTCACTGTGTCTCCGTTCAATACTCCCGACAGGACCGCCGAGCTGGTGTCGAGCGTGGCTGTGGTCGTGGAATCGTAGACCTTCGAGTTCACCGTGATCCCGGAGACTGTCAGCGTGGCTGGGGCGACGATGACCGTGGCAGGTGTTGTCGATGTACTGCCGGCATACGTGTCGGTTGTGGGATCGGGGATGTATACAGCATAAACCTGGTGAGGAGAGCCCAAAGCGTCCAAATCCACCGGATCGGTGGCGACCCCACCACTCAAAGCGACGGGGGTGCCCAGCTCGGTCCCGCCGCTAGATGGGTTGCCGTCGTAAAAGGCGACGGTGCCCGTTGGCGTTCCTCCATCGCCACCTGTCACCGTGGCCGTCATCGTGACCGACTGGCCGTAGATTGTGGAGGATGATGACGGCGAGATCGTGACCGACGAGGTGTAAGATACGTTGGTCAGGACGACGTTGTCACCGCTATTCCCGCCCTGGTAGTTGATCCGGAACAGAGAATTACCGACGGTGACGGCGCCCCCCTCGAGATCACCGGCGAAGTTCCCAGTGACCGCCGTACCGCTGTTGTTCTGGATGATCGTCAACGCGTCGCCGGGCGTCGGGGTGTAATCCGGTCCGATCGAGGCATCCAGCGCGGCGTTGTCGAGAGAAACCGACCCGCCGGCAACCACCTGGTTGTAGCCAGTGCTACCGTTTCCCGGGGACGTGCCATCGAGATCGGCGACGAACGTCGAGTTGCTGTCAAGGCTCAGGCTCCCGGTGGTCAACACGCCCGGGCTCGGGCTGTGGCCGGGACTGACGGTACCGCCAATGTTGGTCACAGTGCCGACCGTGCCGTTGCCACCCAGCACGCCCTGCGTGTTCTCTACCGTGCCGATGGTGTTGTCAACCAGCAGAGTGGTCGCAGGGCCGGCGATCGTTGTCGTGCCGGAGTAGCTACTCTGACCCTCGAGATCGAGCGTGCCCCCCCCCGAGAGGTTCAGTTGTGGCGTGGAGGAAACTCCAAGACTCAGATCGAGCGTCCCTCCGGAGGCGACCAAGATGATCTGGCCAGTCATCGAAATGTCCAGCGCGGTCGCGGTGCCCGAAGTATACGTGGTGCCGAGTGATGAAGCTATCACCACTCCGTTTCCAGACAGATTATAATCGGGTGCCTCGATTGTGATCGAATTGAAGCTCGTACCGGACGGAAAGTCATTGACCGCATTCAAGGTGGTCACGTTGGCCGGGAAGATGAGGTCATAGCCGGGCAGCGGCGCAGTGTCTCCGGACCAGTTACCCGGATTCGACCAGTCGCTATCGACGGCACCGGTCCAGGTCGCCGAACCGGTGGAGGGCGTCAGCCTCACCTCGAGTGTTTCCAGGTGTGGACGATGGCCACGTCGGCGATCACCGTCACGGAGCGAACGCCTCCCATGTCGTCGTCCGCGCCCCTTAACCCGCCCCGCCGACTCGCCCCGGATGAAACCGAACATCAAAGCGCCCCCTACCGTTGATTCCCGACAACCGACCAGGCTGAAACCGCTGCATTCCACGCCGATCTGACCCCAGGAACACTGTGAGTCGAATCCGAGATGGCCGTCTCATGTGCGTCAGTTCACTCCAATCGAACATGCCAACCAGTTTCTGATGATGGTCGGCCTGAACTGCACGCAGTCATGACTACAGGCATCGTTGTTGGCGTGATCCGGATGGAATGTCTACTGGCTCTCACCCGTTCTTGGTGGGTGTAATCGAAGGAGTCAATCACCCACGGCGACTATTAGACCCATGCCAAACGAGGAACGAACAAGGAGCCTACACCCTACTTTATCCGCGCACCTGTGAAAATGGGTGGGTCTGGTGATATGGAGTGGATGGTAATGGGCGAACTGAATCGATTGCAGTCGTTTTACCGATCGTGTCCAAACTCTGTATTCTGAGGAAGGGAGGAGGACTCGATCCAGGTCGAGCCGGACGCGGGACCGGAGAATGGGGCGGCAAGAGACTTGGGTCGCAGCTCGGGAGATGATGGAGAGCCCGTGCGACCATGCGGTCGAGGCCAGACTTCGAGGTTCCGAGCCGCGCGCTGCCGAATTCGATTCCTCGTCTTCGTGGGGCTGTACCGGTTCCTTCAGATCAAGGATGCAGGCATTTTCAGCGAAAAAGGGGAGACTGACGTGAGGAACTGTCTGGATTCGCTTGGCTGATGGCCATCGAGGGCCATGCCACGCGATCGCGAGTGAAATTGGGACCAGGTTGAGCGATGTCGGAGGGAATAGGGGCAGGGACGATGGACACACGAACCCTACCCCTGGGCAGGAGTTCTCTCAATTCAGAAATTCAGAACCCTGTGACGGTTTCGGCCGATCGACTTTGCTATTTATCCTTCTTCTTCGATTTCTCGCCGACCATCTCGTCCAGTACGGCCCGGACTTCCTTGGCCTGGTTCGAGTCGAGCGGATGGGACTTGAGGAGGTGCAGGACGAGAAGTCCGGGCTCCCCCTGATAAAGCTTGTCCACCAGGCTATTGACCCGCTTCTGACGGACCTCCTGGGTGGAGATTACCGGTTTGTAAACGAAAGCCAGCTCCCGCCGGTCGCTGGTGACCAACCCCTTGGATTCGAGGCGGTCGAGCAGCGTCGCCACGGTCGCATAAGACCACTGCCGCCCGGCGGAGCGCAACGTCTCCAGCGCCTCGCGGACTGTGGCCTGGCCGAGGTCCCAGAGGACCTTCAAGACATCAAGTTCCGAATCGGGAATGGTCGGGGGGCGTTTGGCCATCGGCGGTCGTCTCAACGTTAAGACTAAGAATCTCCCCATCCTCGCGATTATGATTGATGGCGCGAATTGCCGATGTCAGTCGGGTCCGCGACGGAGGCATGGATCGAAATCATCACGCACAGGAGGGAATCGATATCAAATTTATCCTAAGACAAATGTCTCACGAGGTCAATCCCTTCGCCGAAAATCCGCGATTGTGTGCCGTGCTCGGGGTGATTCCATCGTCCGGACCGAGAGGGAGCGACTTGGTGTGAGAGGCCCGCAAGCGGTCGAATGCCGAGGATCGTACCGGCGATATCTGGATGGTAGTCCACCAGTGAGTGGAGACAGAACGAGTTCTCGAGACAGGAGACAGATGGATGAAGGATCTGGCTTCTACGAGGACGGAGTGGGGCTCTGCCCGAGCGAACACTTCTTGGGGTTAGGGTACCCTTTGGCTCCGAGGGCCTCGTTGCTCGCGAATCGGGAAGCCGCATGGCAGGATGGGCGATGGCCAACGGCTCTTGACGGGATACGACACGAACCCCGAAGATGCTAATGAGGACTTATTCCAGCCATTGGAATCGAAGAGGCGCGGTCCATTCGAATGCCCGCAACCTGGTTGGGTCGCTCACGTTTGCAACCTTTTGGGCATTCCCGCGTGATGGCTGGGGCTATTATCCGAAAAAAATCGGAGATAGACTGGCGATTGTCAATAGAGGATGAGCTGGGGCGAAGACACGTCTAGAGTGGCCGGTGATTCACAAGGCGCGGAGACGGGCGATGGACCGAACTGGAGCCGGTGCTTCGGGCGGGCTGTTGTGCCCGGAATGCGCGACGGAACTCGAAGACTCACGGGGCAGTCGACGCTCGACGGCCGATGCGCGTTGCCCGTGTTGTGGCAATCTGGTTCCGATCCATGCCCGCGGCGAAGGCCGCGAGCGTCATCCGAGTACGGGGCGGGAGATTCCAGGTGCCTCTGCCTCTCGTCCGCCACTCGGGGGCATGAAGCTAGCATGGCGCAACTGGGTGCTCCGGTTGATCGAGCGTCTCTACTGGATCATGACGTTTACCGGCACCATGATCCTGCTTGCCTGTGGTGGACTGATCCCGGTGATCCGGGGCTGGTTGCGCAACGAAGTCGAGGACTGGTCGGGGGTTGTCGCGACTCTCGGCGGCGTCTGGTTCCAGGTTGAGACGCAGAATCCCGACAGTGACCTGGGGCCGGTGCTGGCCCGCGTCGACGCCCCGCAGTTATTCTCGACAATCGATTCGGTGGGCCGGCGGCTGGGAGTCAAGCCGCCGAGCCAGGTCCGGCTAACGTATCTGCCGTGTTGCG
>JBKQHM010000443.1:0-3792 GCA_052148775.1 Isosphaeraceae bacterium
AGGGCGGGGTCGGGAGACCCGCGCTCAGCGCGTTCCTCCCGAGCCTCGCCCTCCCTCTGCTCCTTGCCTTCGAGTTGGCGGAGTTCGCGGATGACGTCGGCCAGGGTGCGGCCCTCGATGAACTGCATCGCGTAGTAGTGCACGCCACGCTCGCTGCCCACGGCATGGACCGGCACGATGTTCGTGTGATGCAAGATCGCCGCGGCCTGGGCTTCGGCCTTGAACCGTTGGAGATGGCGCGGGTCGAGTGCGGCGGCGAAGGGCAGGACCTTCAGGGCGACGCGACGGCGGAGCGAGAGCTGCTCGGCCTCATACACGACGCCCATGCCGCCTCGGCCGACCTCGCGGAGGATGTGGAAGTCGCCCAACACGCCCAGCCCGAGGCCGGCGATGTCCTCCGACGGTGGCAGGCCGGTCGGATCCCGGACGGCCGAGCGGCCCATGTCGGCCATCATCTTCAGCGCGGGGAGCAACTGGCGGAGCGACTCGGCGTGCTCCGGGTGCTGCGTCGCGAAGCCGCTCGGGTCGAGTAGTTCACCCGCCTGGAGTCGCTGGAGAAACTGCTCGACCAGGTCGGCCAGGATCGGGCCTATCCCGCTGGGGGCATCGGTGTGGGTGCGAGGGGCGTCGATCATGGCGACACCTCCAGGATGGCCCGCAACCGCTGCAAGGCGCGGAGGTGGCGGACCTTGACGGCCCCCTCGGTCAGGCCCAGGACCGCGGCGATCTCGGCGATCGGGAGTTGCTCCAGGTTCCGCATGACCAGGATCTCGCGGTCGTGCGGGGCCAACTGCTCCAGGGCGACTCCCAGCCGAAGGCGCTGCTCGTCGCGAATCATGGCCTGGCTGGGGCTGGTGCCGCTCGCGAGCAGGCGGCGGGCCAGGCGCAGGACCGAGTCTTCCGGCAGCGGCATGGACCAGTCCTCTTCCCGGCGGACGCTCCGCTTCTGAGCGTGGACGTGGTGGCGGTGCAGTTTGACCAATCGCTCCCAGGCGAGCTGTCGCAACCAGGCGGAGAACGGCAGCGGCCGGGTGCGGAGATACGCGTCGAATTGCTGAGCGGCCTCGGCCAACGCCTCCTGCACGACGTCGGACGCGTCCACACGCGCGGCGACCCGGCGATCGAGCCGCACGGCCACCATCTTCCTCAGCCGGTCGCGATGCCGGACCAGTAACTGCTGAAGCGCCATCGCGTCGCCGTGGCCGGCCCGCTCGATCAGCTCCTCCGTATCCGGTTCTGACGCGGTGCTCATCATCGAGAAGCCTCCACTTCATAACCTTCCCGAATCGTAAGAAAAGTTACAGGACCGGACGAAATTTTCGGCGGTCGAGCTCGAACCTTCGATGGGCATTATCGTTGCGCGGAGATGAGTTTTCGAGAGAAAACCGGACCATTCGATCGGGAGCGAGCCGAGGCGCGGGCGCGGATCCGGCGGGTCGGGCGCCGGCGGTGCAAGCCCGAATGAGACTCCCTGCGGAAGTGGCGAGGCGACGGGGATGTGCCGAATCAAGACGAAAGGAGCCGTCGAGCTACGGGTTCGATGTCGAGCCGGACAAGCCAGCGGAACCTGGCTCGGCGGATCTTTCTAAGACGAGCTCGGCCTCATCAGCCTGGCGTCTCAATTCCGACATCGTTTCCTTCCACTCCTCGACCAGGGGATCGTCCCGGAACATCCCGGCGAACGGGAGCCAAGGGTGTTCGGCCACGGGCACATCGAGCGTGACGATCTCGGCGCCGGCGGAAACCTTCCTTTCGATGAGTTTGCGCAGTTCTTGCAGGGCATCGTCGCGCGTCGGCCCTTCGGCCGTCATGGCGAACGGCTCTCCGCCCTTGGCTCGGTAGCCATGACCCGGAACAGGCTCGATTAAGACTGAGATTCGCATCGTCCGATCTCCTCGCCGCCCACGACCCCGACCGAAATGGAGACATCCGGACCGGTCGCGTTGTGCCCGTCAGTTTATCGCCGGACCGCGGCGGATTTCCAGGTCCGCTCGATCTCACGCCGTTCAAGTGTCACTCGTACCCGAGTATACTACTCATCAGGTATTCCCTGAGCGGCGTTCAGGTCGACTCGACGATCGGGAGGTTTGCGATGGTCAAGATGTCCAGGGTTGCAATGGTTCCGATCAACGACGAATTGGACCAGATGCATGCCCTCTACCGGCAGGGCGGCGAGGAACGTCAGATAACACCGAACATCGTCTACCGCGAGACCTCCTGCCCTCACGATGGTTGTGATCAGCCGATGCAGGCGATCGATTTCCGCCTGGAGGACCATGGGCGTGCGGTTCAGGATCCCCTGGTACTCGCCTGGTGGAATGATACCGGATTTGTTGGCCGATGCCCCCGCTGTGACGGCTGGATTCACTTCACCATCCGTGCCAAGCGGGCCATCACTCTGGATGAGGCAGCCCGGTATCCGCAATTGCCGGACGACTGGCACGTCAAGGCGACCATCCTCTGAGCGGAGGATCGATCCAGTGGTGTCTTCCCCCGAGCGAAAACGGACAGCAAGATGAGCATGATCGTTGGCCTCTTCGTTGTCCGGGACTCGAGGGACATGCTCGATGCGTGATCGATATGGGATCTGTCGTGCGCCGCTCTGGATCGGCGCGTGGGTCGTCACATTCACCGCCATGTTCTCGGTCGGCTGCGCGGCTGAAGAGAAGCCGGTCATCCCCGGTCTCCAGCAGCCTGTGGAGATCCTGCGCGACCGATGGGGGATCGCTCATATTTATGCTCGTAACGAGCACGACCTGTTCCTGGCGCAGGGCTATAATGCCGCCCGCGACCGGCTCTTCCAACTGGAACTCTGGCGGCGACGGGCCACGGGGACCCTGGCCGAGATCCAGGGGCCTCGGGCCCTGCCCGGCGACATCGGCGCGCGGCTGCTGAAGTTCCGGGGCGACATGACGAGCGAGCTGAGCCACTATCATCCCCGCGGGGCCGAGATCGTTGGGGCCTTTGTTGATGGGATCAACGCCTATATCGCGCTCACCGAACGCGAGCCGGCGCGGCTGCCGATCGAGTTCCGCGTCCTGGGGATCAAGCCGGGCAAGTGGACGCCCGAGATCGTCGTCTCGCGGCACAACGGGCTGTATCGCAACGTCACCCAGGAGGTCGAGTATGCCCGGCTCGTCCACGTGATGGGAGCTGGCCCCGCGCGCGACATCCTCAACTTGCACCCCGGGAACCCCGAGCTGAAGCCCGACCCGGCCGTCGATCTGTCGCTGATTTCCGAGGGGCTGATCGCGTATTACGCCGCCTCGCGCGCCGCGGTCCGATTCCGCCCCGAGGACGTCCAGCCCGAATTCCGCGGGAAAGCGGCGGCACTCGAATCCGGGACCGGCAGCCCATCCCTCGCCGAGGCGAGTTCCCTCGATGGCGATCCCCAGATGGAGGGGAGCAACAACTGGGCGATCGCCGGCGCGCGGACGTTCCATCGCGGCGCGATCCTGGCCAGCGATCCGCATCGGGCCGTGATCTTGCCTTCGCTCCGGTACTGGGTTCACCTGGTCGCGCCCGGTTGGAACGTCATCGGCGCCGGCGAGCCGGCCTTGCCCGGCGTCTCGGCCGGTCACAACGAGCACGGGGCCTGGGGGTTCACCATCTTCCCCATCGACCAGGAAGACCTCTACGTCTACGAGACCGATCCCAACGACGACTCTCGGTACAAGTATCGCGGCACCTGGGAGGCGGCGAGGGTCGAACGCGAGACGATCCCTGTCAATGGGCGAGGCGCCGTCGAGGTCGAATTGAAGTTCACCCGGCACGGTCCCTTGCTCTACGAAG
>JBKQHM010000444.1:0-5858 GCA_052148775.1 Isosphaeraceae bacterium
GGCAGGACCAGCGTCCGGGCGTTGAGGCCGTGCTTGAGCGCGTTGAATTTTGAGCGATCCTTGCCCTCGGGGGATTTGGGTCCCGTGCTCTTGCGAGCGTTGCGGCGGTTGGCCTCGGCCCGCTTCGACGTGGTGGTGGTCGTGGTCATGGTGGCATCGGCCCCTGGTGTGGAAGCGGCGGTAGAACGGATCCTTGCGGCCGGGTGAGCGACGGTCCGGCGGCGTCGCCGATCAAGCCGTACACCCAGAACGATCTGCAAAAGGGACCTGGCAGTTGCATAAATTTTCGCAAATGGATCGATTTTACGACCGCGACCCTTCGAGGATGGCTCGCTCGGCGCTGTCTCGACACGACCCAAGTAGTTTTGCGGTAAGGGGTTGGTCGGGGGACGTGAGTTCGGGCCGTTGAGATTGGGACGGGGCGCTCCGAGGTCGATCGAACGCGAACCGGTGCCGGATTCCGCCTGAAGGAGGGATTCGAGAGGGGAGTTGGACTCGCCGTCGCCTGGAGTGGCGGCTTCCGCCGGGCGTGTCCGATCCATCCGAGACGGTGGCCGGCGATTGGGGACGCGACCGATCTGAGCGAAGGAGTTCACGAAGCGACCGAGCAAAACCGGGACGATTTGGTCGCGTCGTGCGATGAGAAGCGGTTCGACGTAAGTTCGGGGTCTCGTCAGCGCGAAGAGGACGGAGTGTTTCACAGAAACAGAAGCCACACAATTTCCCCCACGACAGATCCGCGGAAATGGATTGTGTCGCTCAGGAATGCCGGTTGACTGGACTCACAACAGGACCAGGTAGGCGATCATATGGCTGGCAGACGAACCGGATTTTAAGTCCTCGGCGTCTGCCCTGAGCGTGACCTCGATCTGGCATTGGGATGGCGTTTAATCGACTGTTGTGACAATGAGTTACGACGTCTCTTCGCTTGGACCCGATTGTGGTGGCGTCGGGCTGACATAACCATTCTTCTTACCATCTCCCTTCTGCCAACACCCACGCTGCCGCGGCCGACGACGGCTCGCCACTGCGTCCCTCCGCGCGTAAAATGGGCAATCGCTCTTCATTCATGGTGCCTTCCTCTTCCCGGAGCCTTTCTCCGGGACCGGCGGACACCACGTGTGCAGAGCGGGCCCCCAGCGGCTCCAGCCGCCGCGTGCGCGCGCAGCTTGCCGCGGCGCCACTCGCCCTCGCCGTCGGGGGCCCGGCAGAGGCGGCCGTGCTGCGAGCGCACGATGAAAGGATCCCCGATTTTATGCTTAAATTCGATGTATTCGAAGAGATTGGCGCCCCGATCGCGGACATCGAGCCAGGTGGCGCCGGCGGGGGCTGGGCCGATCGCCTCGCTCCCCCGCCTCCAGAGCCGGCTCTCGCGACTCGGGCGATCGCGGCGGACCCGCCGGGTCTCGCCCGCGGGGGCATGGTCGCGGCGTTGGAGGATCTGCCCGGCCAGGCCGATGACGGTGCGGGTCGGGGCTGGACGGTCAGGGTGTTGTGGCACTCGTAGCCGCGACCATGGCCGTCGCCGATCTGGCCGAGGCTCGCGAGGGAGGTGATCGAGGTGTAGTCCAACTCGGTGGTGTCGTGGATCAGCAGGATGGGGTCGGTGCTGGCGCCGATGAGGCAGAGGGTGCGGCGGCGATGGGGGTCGAGGACGGCCCGGTGAGTGATCTCCGGGCGGTTGGCCAGTCGGTAGAACGCATCGAGCGGGGCGAGTTCGTGGAACTTCTGGGTGAGGGTGCCGCCGGGATGTTGGATGATCGCATCGGCGGCGCGGACCAGCCGGCGGGTGCGGCCGACATGACCGATCCGGGCCTCGCCGAAGTGGAGCGCCCCGAAGAAGGCTTTGAGCACGGGGAGGTCGAGCATCGGCGGGCTCCGTCCGAGAGCGGTCCGGATCTATCATTTACGCCGACCATGGTATATAGAAGTCATACGGGAAACTGAAGTTTGAGGCACTGGGCACGATTCAAGTGGGCACGTCGCCCAACATCGTCCCGATGCCACGCACGCCACGGTAAGGCGGGCGCCCGCTTGGCCGGGTTACCATCGCCCGCTGGTGCCAGATAGCTCCCAAGAAACCGTGCCGGAGAGCGGACGAACTAACGCTTTCTACATCGAGGAGAATTGAGCATGATGGACATCTTGAAGCAAAGCATTTTCAGCAGCGTCGGACTCGCCTGCCTGGCCCGCGAGAAGGTCGAGCATCTGGCCGCAGAGGTCCAGCGGTTGGGGATCGCCCGCGCCGATGAGGTCGAGGCTCTCACCCGCCGCCTCGAACTCCCGGAGAAGAATTTGCGTCCGAAGTGACCGAGAGTCGCCACGAACCCGGAGTCCCATATTCTTCGGGAAGCGCCGGGCAGGCAGGTTACTGACACCCTCGCGGCTCCCGATTACGGGCGGGGAACTTCCGGTCGGAGTGTACGATGATCCTCGCTTCAATCACACGCATCGAGAAGAATGCGCTCCGACTGAACGAGATTCTGTCCGTCCTCGGCCGGTACGGCCTGGCGGACTGGTTCGGCAACTTGCCCTACGACTGGTTTCAGAAGCGCCTGGTGGCCTTCGACGGCCAGCGCCTGGGTGGCTTGACGAAGGAAGCGAGGATTCGCCTCGCCCTGATCGAACTGGGAACAACGTTCATCAAACTGGGGCAAATTCTCAGCACCCGCGAGGACCTCGTGGGACCCACGCTCGCTACCGAGCTGAAGCAGTTGCAAGACAGAACCCCTCCCGATCCCCCCGAGGTCGTTCGTCAGACTGTGGCGGCGGAACTGGGCAAGCCGCCGGAGGAGGTGTTTCAGGAATTTGAAGCGGCAGCGTTCGCCTCCGCTTCGATCGCCCAGGTGCATAGGGCGCGGCTGCCGGATGGTCGGCGCGTCATCGTCAAGGTGCAGCACGCCGGCATCGAGGGGAAGGTCAACTGCGACTTGGATTTGATGATGGGGCTGGCGGAGGTGCTCCAGAAACACGTGCCCCAGCTCAGGAACTACCAACCCGTGGCCACGACCAGGGAGCTTCGCCGCCACCTGCGGTGCGAACTCGATTTTTCCTCGGAGCGCCGCAATCTCGAGACGTTCACCAGAAACTTCGCCGAGGAGAAAACCGTGCATTTCCCGTCGGTCTACCCGGAACTCTGCAGCCGGCGCGTTCTGACCGTGGAACTGCTGGAAGGGATCCTGGTGACGAACCACGAGGAACTGCATGCTTCCGGGATCGATTTGAACCAGGTCGCCCTCCGCGCCGCCGACATGTACCTGGAGATGATCTTTCGCGACGGGTTCTATCATGCCGACCCCCATCCGGGGAACTTCATACTCCTTCCCGGCGGCGTAGTTGGCGTCCTCGATTTCGGCATGGTTGGCCGCATGGACGAGCAATTGAAAGACCACCTTGACACCCTGCTCCTGGCGGTGAACCGGGGTGATTCCGGGCGATTGACGGAGTGGGCCTTAAGCCTCGGAAGGGGGCTAACCGACCTGGATCGAGCAGGCCTGCAGAGCGAGGTCAGTGACTTCGCTACGGAACTTGTGGGACAATCCATCGGGGAAATGAACATATCGGGAGCCATCGAGCGAATGACGGGCATCATGCGTCGCTACGGGCTTGTGATGCCCCCTTCAGTATCACTGCTAATAAAAACTCTGGTGATGCTGGAGGGGACGGCCCGCCAGCTCGACCCGAGTTTCTCCCTGGCGGAGGTGCTCGAACGCTACCAGGCCAGCGCCGCCCACACTCTTGCGGACCCGCAACGCTGGCTGCGAAAGATGGAACGATCGTACCGGGACTGGGAGCGGCTGGCGAAGGTCCTGCCGGAAAGCCTGGCCGACGTATTGTCCGGCTTTCGAGGTGGGACCATTGAACTCAAGCATTCGGACCTCCGCCTGAAAAAGGCAGTTGACAGGTTGGCGATCGGGATCTTGTCGGCGGCGCTCTTTCTGGGGGCAGCGCAGCTGTTGAGCCGCGCGTCTCAAGATACGGTCGGGTCCAGAGCGAACGGGATCGGCCTTGTTTTTCTCGTCGCCGCGGTCGCTCTGGCGCTTCGACTCGTACGGGCGATTCACAAGGCGGAGAAAGAGAAGGACGCTTGAAGCGCTGATAAGTTGGCCTGGATCGAGCACACCCACGCTCACGGCAAGGGCGGCACCGGCACGCTCAGCGGGGACGGCAAGACGCTGGCCGAGGGCAAGATCGAGTGTACGGCCGGAATTCATTCCTTGCTAGCGATCCATGCGGCTCATCGTCAATCTTCACCCCAATTATGGACCCATTCCATGTATTCTCGTCCACGTGCCAGGGTCTCCGGGATGGGATGGCGTCGCGGTGCTGCATCCCCCTGGTCTCCCGAAGAGAGAAAAAAGGGGAAACAGCCGTAAATGCGCTATGTCCCCCGTTTTCTGTCCTCGCGCCGGACCCGGACCGCCCCCATCACCCCCGGAGACCCCGCCATGTCTACCCCCGCCCCGTCGCGGTGGACGCTCGCGCTGTTCGCGTTCGCCCTCGGCTCGCTGTCCACGCTCGCGCTGGTCGGCGGCGCGTACTATGCGATCAACCGCGCCCGGCAGTCCCAATCGCCCCCGCGGCCCCCGCCGCCGGTCTACTCGCGCCCGGAATTCTCCCGCCTTGTGCTGGGCAAGTCCGAGGCGGAGGTGATCGAGGCCGTCGGCCGGCCCGACGAGACGTCCGAGGACGACGACGCCCGGTACTGGCACTTCAAGAAGCGCACCCTCGACCCACTGACCCAGGAGAAGGATACCGACGTGCAGGTGGTCATCAAGGGTGGTAAGGTCACCAATATCAATTATTGACGCCCGCGCCCTATCTCAAGACGGCCGCGCCGCCGGGCCGATGTTAGAGCCATGGGATTGGAACCCCGCGCTCCCGACCGCAGGAGGCTCCATGCGCGCCCGCCTCTTCCTCGTACCGCTCCTGCTGGGCGGCCTGACCGGCTGCCAGTCGTTCAAGGAGCGGCTGTTCTCCCCGCTGACGAAGCGGCTGGACCTGGTCAACAGCCAGCTCGGCGAGACCAATCATCAGCTCGTGATGGTCAATGACCACCTTGGCGCTGTCAACAGCCAGCTCGGCGAGACCAATCATCAGCTCGTGATGGTCAATGACCACCTCGGCACCGTCAACACCCAGCTCGACGAGACCAACGCCCGCCTCGGCAAGGTGGAGGGCCGGCTCGGCGAGACCAACACCAAGCTGGCCGGGGTGCTCGGGGCCCTGATGACGACGAACGAGAGGCTGGCGCGGGTGGATTCCCGGCTGGCCGGTACCAACCAGAAGCTCGACGCGGTCGACGGCAAGCTGGCCGCCACCACCGGCAAGCTGGACGGAATCAACTCCGGGCTGGGCTCGGTGGAGCAGAAGCTCGGCATCACCAACCAGCGGCTGGAGCGGGTTGAGGTGCGGCTCGACGACACGAACAAGAAGCTCGACACGGTGGTCGGTGCCGTGTCCAAGCTCCCGGGCGTCAAGCCCCCGCCGTGAGCCCGGTCCTCCGCGCCAGCACGGCCCGGGCGAGCCCCAGGCCGCCGACGATCAGCAGCGTCGCCGGCTCGTCGCCCCGCGGCTTCAGCCGCGCGCGGAGCGATTCCGAGCGGGTCAAGGGGATCGGCAGGAAGCGGCTGGAGAAGGTCCGGCCACTCGTGACGATTGACTAAGAACGAAGAAACCGCTGCTAGAGCGCCTAACGATTGCGTTGCGCACACCCGGGAACCCCCCCGAACCCTGGGCTGATGAAAATTGCCCATTTTGAGCTCGGATTGGGCTTGCAGAATCGGGGAAATCTGTTGCGCTATCGTTGTGGATGGAAGGACGGCATTGTTACGTAGGGAGCTCCCCACCATGGCACG
>JBKQHM010000445.1:0-20988 GCA_052148775.1 Isosphaeraceae bacterium
CCAGCAGCTCGGCGAAACTGCGCTCGGCCTCGGCTCGACGGCCGAGGCGAGCCAGGGCCTCGCCACGCGCCGTCAGCACAGCCAGGTCTTTCCGTCCGAGCTCGATGGCCCGGGTCAGGTCGGAGAGGGCTCCTTCAAGCTGATTCAGCTCCAGTTCCACAAGTGCCCGGTCGACCAGGGCCTCGATAAAGCCGGGCTCGAGCTGGATCGCCCGATCGTAGGCGTCTCGCGCATCGAGGAGCCGGCCGGTCCGGGCGAGGGCCAGGCCCCGGTTGAAGTGGGTCCAGGCGAATTCGGGTCCTCGGGCGGAACACACGGAGAAGTCGCCGGCCGCTTCGAGGTATCGCCCCTGCGCGTAGTGGCAGTGGCCCAGGATGAACCAGGTCCAGAAGGATGTGACCTCGAGTCGAAGGGCCTGTCTCAGGGCTTCCTCGGCGCCCGGGGGATCGCCGGCAGCGAGTCGCGTGGTGCCGAGGAGGGTCCAGTCGTGGCAGGTTGTCGGCGCCGTCCGCGCGGCCCGGATCCGGTCACGCTCGGCGAGTTCGGATTCTCCGAGAGCGGCGTGGTATCGCGATCGCTCGGCGAAGAGGGCGGCCGTGGCGGGAACGATGAGGCTCTCGGCGCGGTCGAGTCGTGCGATGGCTAGCTGGATCGCCCGGTGCCGCTGGGATTCGGAACCGAACTTCTGGGCGTGGAGGATGCGGGCACGGGCCTCCAGCATGATCAATTCCACGGTTAGTTCCCGGAGCCGTTGCTGCTCATCCCGGGGCAGGCCCAGGACCCAACCGGATAACCTGCCCGTTTCGTCGTCGAGCATCTCCAGGTCCTTGAAGCATTCCTGGGCCTTCGCGAGACCCTTGGCGAGGTTGCCGTCGGACGCGGCGGCGGTGTTGAGCAGGAACTGGGTCTCTGTGAAGTCCCGATCGAAACGCTGCCGCTGGAAGCGCACGGCGAGGTCTCGGACCGCCCCGACGGCGAAGACGACCGCCGTTCCCATTCCGGCGAGGAGCAGTATGGAGAGTATCGCGATCGAGGTTGTGCCGCAGAGGACGGGATGTCGTCTGGCGAATTTGCCCATTCGCTCCCGAAAGCTCGGTTCGGAACAGTGTCTCATCGGTAGGTCATCGAGGAAACGCCTCAGGTCTTCGGCGAGTTCTCCGGCGCGGCTGTATCGACGAACCGGGTCGAACTCGAGACACTTGGCCACCAACGCGTCCAGGCTCCACGGAATCCGGGGACATCGCGCCCGAAGCGAGGGTACGCGCCGACGGCTCTCGGTGAGCCGCTCGAGCGTCTCGAAGACGGTTGGGCCGGGCGTCGGAGCGGGGAAGGGGGGCTCACCGGCGAGCATCTCGAAAAGGATCAGGCCGAGGGCGTAGATATCCGCGCGTTGGTCGACCGATTCCGGAGCGGTCGTGCCGCGTGGGTTGAATGCGTCGAGATGCTCGGGTGCCATGTAGGGCAAGGTCCCGCCGATCAGCGCACGACGGGCCTCACCCTCGGGGGACTCGGGCTGATTCTCGGCGGACAGGTTGAAGTCGAGCAGCATCGGAGTGCCGTCCGCCGCGAGCAGGATGTTGGCCGGCTTGAGGTCGCGGTGGAGCAAGCCGCGCGAGTGGGCGTGCTCGAGGCCCTCCGCCAGCCGCGCGACGATCCAGACCGCGGCCTGGACGGCGCTGGCCTGGTGCAAGAATAACCGGGAGGGTTGGTGTTGGTCCTGCTCCGTCTCGACTGATATTGGCCCGATCGGCGTCCTGGTTCCTGTCCCGACCAGGCGGGAGAACAAGGAGCGGAAGCGGGAGACACTCACGGATCGGGCGAACCCGTCATCCGGTGGACCTTGACTCGCGAAGGACAGTGGGAGCGAGGGCCTGATGGGTGGAGCCGATCTCGCCGGCCGGGATGATCCCATCGACTGATGGCCGTCGGGTCGGGGAAGTCGCTGGCTGAAATGATCGAGGGCCTTCACCAGGCTGTGGCCGTCGTGCTCGGTCGGATCGAGGCCGCCGGCGGCGTCGAGGACCTGCGCGAGATTCGCGCCGCCGTAATAGGGCATGCACAGGATTCGCAGGCCGGTCTTCGGGTCGTCGCAGACCGAGTGGACCGGTACGATGTGGGCGTGCTGGAGGCGTGCGAGGATCTGCGGTTCTTCTCCCTCGGGCCTCGAGACCTTGATGGCGACCAACCGGCGACCGAGATGCGTCTCTTCGGCCAGATAGACGCGGGCGAATGCGCCCCGGCCCAATTCCTGGATGATCCGGAAGCCCGCGAGCTCGTCCCCCGCGAGGGGGAGATCTCCTTGTGTCTGCGACAGTCCCAAACCAGGCCCGGCATGACCCAGGTCGCCCCTGGTCCGGCCGCGGACTGTCGCGGATGCCTCGGCACCACGATCGATCTGTCCCATCTCGCCGATCCCGTGCCCTCCGTCGATATCCATCGGGCCTCGTGATACCTGGTCCCGGCATGATTCGACCTCGAACCCGGCGAACATACCCCGACTCGCCTCGCCGCTCAGCTCCGCGATCCGTCGTGAACACATCGGCGAATCCTCGGCCCCACCTGGATTGCGGGGATCTCTTCCCGAAGCCGACGAACTCGACGGCCAATCCGGATCATTCGGATTATCCGGATCCTCGATATTCCAGCCCGCCAGGAGGTCCTTGGTCGAGTCCAGGTTCCAGGGGTTGGCTCCGAACGCGTTGGACATCAGTGTGATTCCAGATTCCAGATTCCAGATTCCAGATCGCAGTTCGCGAATCGCGGATCGTGGATTGCGGATGACGAATTGCGGGTATGGATCGGGACGATTGCATGCTCTACCTGTTTCTATGTCTCGGAGCCGGGGTTGTCCAACCGGAGGGGGGCGATTGTGGTATTGTGACGGGTCCGGCCGCGGCTCGCGTCATTCCGCGAATTCATGACCTAGGGTACTGATAGCTATCCAGAGACTCACCGGCACTCGTTCGAGTCCCGATGATCCGGGGCGGAAGGTGATTAACCCGTGGGCCTCAGCCCCTTTGATCCTCAGCGTCATTCTCGGGGCTGACCGGGCGGGCTGTCAGACGAGGTGAGACCCCATGCAATCTGATCGATTCGTAGCAACGGTCGAGGCACAAGTTGGGACGAGCGACTCCGGCTCGTTCCTCTCTCCGAAACGCGACGAGGAGAGCGAACACGTCGTCATCGGCCGTCTCATCCGTCGTCTCCGGATCTCCGATCCGCCGGATCGGTTCCAGGAACTGGCCACGACGGTCTTGCGCTCATCGCTGGGTGTGGAGGCTGTGGCGTGGGTCCCGCGGGCTCCTTACGAGCCGGTGATCGTGGGCGGGTCCGTCGAGGGCCTCGACGCCCCCGTCTACCGGTCGCTGCCGGCGCCGTCCGGACGGGATGCGATGGTCGTCCGCAACGACGTCGCATTGAACCACTCCCGGACGATCCCCCCCACCGTGGTCCGATATGCCGCTGTATCGGCGGGCACGCTCGGCTGCCTCATCGCGGTCAATCCGCTCGAAGATCGCCCGATCACCACGGACGAAGTCGAGCGGATGCAGTACGTCGCCTCGCTGATCGAGACCCAACTCGCCAACGCCAAGATCTACGCCGATCTCAAGGAATTGCTCTTCGGCATCATTCGAGCACTGACGGCGGCGATCGACGCCAAGGACCCGTACACTTCCGGGCACTCCGAGCGGGTGGCGCGGATCGCCGTCCGGCTCGCCGAAGAGCTGCGTGTCCCCCCTTCGAAGCGGAGCGACCTCTATGTCGCCGGCTTGCTGCACGACGTCGGCAAGATCGGCGTCGACGACGACGTGCTCAAGAAATGCGGGCCTCTGACACCCGAGGAATATCGGAAGATCCAGTCGCACGTCGAGATCGGTGTGACGATCCTCAAGGACCTGAAGAAACTGCATCACATCCTGCCGAGTGTCCGTCACCACCACGAGAGCTACGATGGGACCGGCTACCCCGATCGACTTGCCGGAGAAGCGATCCCCTACGAGGCCCGGATCCTCGCAGTGGCCGATTCCTTCGATGCGATGTCGAGCAACCGGCCCTACCGCAAGCGGCTCAGCCTGATGCAGATCGATGAGATCTTCCGCAAAGGCCGGGGTCTCCAATGGGACCCGGACATCGTCGATGCCTTATTCAACTGCCGATGCGATCTGGAGGCGATCCGGCAAAAGGGCCTGGGTGAGAGCCTCATCGGCGCGGTGGACGTCGCCCTGGGGCGGAGCTGATTTGTCATTGGTCATTTGTCACTGGTCATTGGATCGGTCCTCTCGGCTTGCGTCCGTGCCTGGACGTGCAGCCAGTCCATGGCTCCGCAGCCGACAACCAATGACCAGCGGCGAGTGACCAATGACTATTTCAGCGCGCTATAATCGGTCGGCTCCATGAAGACGGAATCGACTTTCTTGACGAGCACTCCGTTCTTGTGGCTCTCCGTATAGACCTTACGCCATTCGGGATCCTTGCCGAAATCCTCCCAGGTCTTCTTGGCGGCCTCGCGGCTGGGGAAAGCGACCAGGTAGATGAGCTTTCCGCCCTTGCCATCCTTCTCATCCGTGGGCGTCCAGAACCCGATCAGCTCGGCGCCGTGCTTCTTGAGCAACTGGCAGGTATGGTCGCGGAATCGCTTGTGCAGGTCGACGAGTTTCCCGTCGTTGACGTAGTAAGTACGCAACTCGAAGACACGAGCCGCGGAATCATCGGCGCTGGAGCACTCGCAAGCGGGCTCCTTTTCTTTGGCCGGCGCTGGTGCCGTTGAGGACTTCTCGCCGGCGTTCGCCGAGATCATTGAGGTCGCGACCAGCATGCCTGTCATCACGAACCGCATCATGGACTGTTTCTCCCGGTTGTTCTTGAAATCGGACTGAGATACCAATCGCTCTCGGTTATAGCCCGTCACAAAGGTCGGCTCAAGCGGATGGTCATTGGTCAGTCGTCATTGGTCATTGGCTTGGACGCCGCTTTTTGGAGAGACGGCCGGGTCTCTAGCGGAACTCGCCCGCGGCGGCGCCCTTCCGGCTGCCGGCTGGCTGATTGTACCGTCGTTGAAGCCGCTCGAGTTGCCGGATCGAGTTCGAAGTGTTCTGCATCTTGAGGTTGGCGTCGAGAGATTGGTCGGATTTCTCCGCCAAGGGCTGTACAGCCGCCTGATTCTGACCTTGCGGACCCTGACCTTGCCCTGCGCCGGCGCCCTGAGGCGGCTGGCCGACGTAACTGGTGCCACGGTAGAAGGCGTACTGGTTCGTGCCCTTGCGGACGACGGCCGTGACGACGCCGAACACGCCCTCGGCGACGAATACGCCCCGGAGGTCCGTCTCGCCCGAAATGAACTGAGGATTGGCGCTGCCGATCACCTTGACCTGGACCTTCGAGAGGAAATCCTCGGTCTGAACGTCACTGACGGTAACCCTCACACGGCTGTCGCCAGGGTCTTCGAGGACCTCGATCTCGATCGGTGAGACGAGGACGATGCCGGACGCGTAGAGATTATCGCCGCGGAGCATGACAAGGTAAGCGCCGTCCTTGGTCAGGGGGAGATCGATGAACCTGGCTTTGTCGCCGTAATCGGCGCCGTCGCCCAGTGTGACCGTCTTCTCAACCAGGGGCGTGATACCGGCCAAGTCGATCCCGGTGATTCCGTTCAAGTTTCGGCGGGTCAGGTAGAGCTGCATCAGGTCGACGGGATACACCTTGACGTCCACCTGGGCGATATTGCGGTAATCCAGCGCGATGCCGGGAGTCGCGGCTGGCCCGGGGGCCAGATCGGCCTGTCCTTTCACACCGATGACGCGCAATCCGTTGGGGTGGGGACTCGGGAAACCTGCTCCTTGAATTACGGCGGGTCGTGCCTCGGATCGGATGACCGTGACCTCGGGCACCTTGAGGCTCTTGCGTGTGTACGACTTGATTGCGCCGGCAGCGTCGGTGAAACGGTCGGCGACCTGCCGGTAGTATTCCAGGGCCTTGGCGGGTTGCCGGCGCGCGTCGTGGATCTGTCCCAGGATGAAGATCGCCTGCCACTTGTTCGGGCTGGGCTGATCGGCACCGCTGGGGTCCTTATAACTGGCACGCGCGATCGCCCCGGCTACTTCGATCGCACGGTCGTACTGGCTCAGATGAAAGTCGGCAAGTGCCTCGCTGTACTGGAAACTGTCGAAGTACGTGCTCTTCGGGTAGAGCCTGGCGAAACGCGAGGCCAAGCTCATGACGGACTTGAAGTCTTCGAGGTCGGTGAACGCGCTGAGGAGTGCAAGGCTGGCCTCGTCGGCCATCGGGTTCCGGGGCGATTGCACGAGAAAGACCTGGATCATGCGGATGGATTGGAGGAGCAGCTCGGAGCGTGTGATCCCGGCGGCGGCCATCTCGCGGCGGAGGTTCGGGTCGGTGAAGGCCCGCGAAGCCGCCTGGGCCAGGATCTGCGAGAGCCCGAAGAGGTCGCTCTCGATCGACGCGGTGTTGGGATAGGATCGCCAGAGGTCGGTCAGGTAAGCGATCGCTTCCAGCGTCTTGCCGCGCTGGCGCAGGAGCTCGCCGACGCGGGCATCCTCCAGGTAGCTGGCCTCGATAAGCCCTCGCCAGACGAGGAGGGCCCGTTCGTATTCCTTGATGTCGCGGTAGGCCGAGCCGATCGCCTGGAGCTGGTCGAAGGAGAGGAAGAGCTCGGGGGACTTTTCCTTGACCACCTCGAAGAACTGGACGATCTTCCGGGGCTGACCCTCGCGGATGCTGATCAGCAGGAGCATGCGTGCGGCGTCCTTGGCGATATCGTCCCGCAGGGTATAACCGCCGAAGATCGGTTCGAGCGCCGCACCGGCCTCGGCGAGGCGGCCGACGTCGAACTGGGATTTGCCGCGGGCGTAGAGCTCGTCGGGCGTCGGCTTGTAGGGATCGGTTCCCGGCTCGCCGGGAGAGCGGACCTTCAACGCGCCCGGCATGCCGAGGTGGTGGTGGCCCGGATCGTAGGCGCTGCGCACCGAGGCGGGCAGGGTGCGGTAATTCCCCGGGATGTAGCCGAAGATGTCGTAGGTGGTCGTGCCGGGGTCGACGCCGGGCGGGAAATAGAGGCTCAGGACGCCGTTGGCCAGCTCGAACGAAGTGGCGGCCGTGGTTACTGAGCCTTCGATGAGAGTTGTGCCGGCGGGGAGATGGTCCTGCACGATGAGGAAATCGCGCTCCCACTCCGGCATATTCAACGGAACACTTCGGTGGGCGGTGACGGTGACTCGAGCCCTGCCACCCAGGCCAACCTGAGTCGCGAGGTTCTCGAACCGGTTCGGATCGACGGCGACGCCGAAGCCGACCGGCAAGGTCTGGCCATCGAGTTCCGGCGGTGCGGGGAAGTAGGCCCGACGCTCGACGCACGCCATGCGCCCTCTCTGTTCCTGATCGGGGCCGAACTCGCGCGTGAATCCCGCGAGGGTGGCGGCGTAGCCGAACTGTCCTCGACCTTCCATCGCGAATCGGAGGCGGTTGGGCTGTCCGGCCTTGAGCGCGGCCCTGGGGACGGCGAGGACCTTTTCCTCCGTGGTTCCGAGGACGTCCATGACGGCAACCTGGATTTCGTTGACCGTGACGGTCAGCCGATATCGGTCCTCGGCGGTCTGGGCCCGACCGTAGTAGGACGCCAGCGCGGCCACTGCCGGGCCCTTGGCTTTCTGCGGCAGCCATCCGTTGGCGACGCGGTGAGCCTCGAGCCAGTCCACGGCACGCTCTAGCTCGGGGGCCTCCGGGCGGACTCGGGTGTAGGCCAGGGTCACGAGCGCTGTGATCTCGGTGACGGACCGGGTGAATGGCGGCCGGCCGGCTCGATCCCAGTAGAGCCGAGACGGACGGCCCGGGGCGGTCGCCTCGGTCCTGGCCCGGGGGCCGAGGATGCTGAGGATCTCGCCGGCCATCGTGGCGCGATCCAGGTTGGCGAAAGTGAGGGCGAGATAGGCGAGGGCGGAGTCGGAGAGTTGATTCCGCGATCGATTCAGGCTGTTGGCGGCCTCGAAACTGGCCGAGCGGCGAGCGCTGAGGGCGTGAAGCAAGGCCGCGCGGGTATCGAAGTCGTCGCCGCTGAGCCCGGAGAACTCCTTTTTGAGATGGGTGACCGCCAGGTCGAGGGTCTTGGGATCGGCCAGCAGGCCCAGGGATTCAGCGGAGGCGAGCGACCAGAGGACCGACGCCGAGGTCAGGCGGTCGCTGGGATGTCCGGCGGCCCGATTTCGACCCGGTATCGGCATCGGCTCGCCCGAGATCCACGGCCAACCGCCATCGGGATTCTGCGCGGCGGTCAACTCGGCGAGGAGCCCTTGAATCCGTTCTGTCAGCCGATGTGCCTCCGGGGCGGCGGTGGCGCGGGCCTCGCGGAGATAGCGTAGGGCCGAGGTGGCCGCCAGGAGATCGGCGGAGTGGTCGGCCGTCGTGTTCGTCGTCGGAAGGATTCGTGCCGTGGAGTTCGAGCTGAGGACGTTCCGGTACGGTTGCATATCGCGGCCCAAAGCGAGCTCGATCAGCATGCGTTTCAAGCTCGGGGAGATCGAGATCAGCATGTCGGGGTTTTCGTACGTCCGACCGGCGGGGAGTCCGACGAAGACCGTAGTGCTCTGGTTGCTGGTCCCGGACGCCGACGCGAAGACCGGAACGCCCCAGGGATGGATCGGGATCTCGACGACCAGCTCGTCCTTGAGCTCGCCCACGGCGGAGGTGAGGGTCAGCCGGACCGAGTCCCCCTCGGGGACTTCGAACGGTTCGAACATGACCTCGTCAACGCCGTCTCCCTTGAGCTCGAGGGTTCGTGGGAAGAGATCGTCTCGCCCGCCGGCGTAGATCGCCAGACGAAGGGAAAGCTGGCCCTGCACGCCGGTATGGTGGACCTCGGCGATGAACCTCGGCTTGTCGCCCTGGGTGAGCGAGCTGGGGACCTTCAGGTCGACGAAGAAATCCTTGCGGACCCTCAAGGAAGTGGTGGTCTGACCAGCCAGGGTGTCGGAGCCGGTGATGCCCCTCGCGGTGATCCGGTACTCGGACAGGGAGTTCGGGGCCTTGAAGGTGACCCGAGCCTTGCCGTCCTTGTCCGTGACGACCGAGGGGTTCCAGTAGGCCGTTTCCACCGACTTCTCGCGGGGAGAGAGGCCGTTATCAGGATTCTTGGCGGCGAGAGTGGAACCTCGAAGCAGGGTCTCTGCTTGGGAGACATCCATGAGGTTATGCGGGTATGGGATGCCCTTCGTTTGCTCCTCACCCTTGGCAATCCCGGCGTCTAGCTGGACCTCCTCGATCCCGGGAATCGGCGGCTCACCCAGTTTTTCGGCGTCTTGCCCTCGCCTGCCGCCGCTCATCGTGCCTGTGATGACAGGACGGGCCTCCGCGGGGGAAGGAGAGGCAAAGGTAGAAGGAGCGGGTGGGGCGGGCATGAAATAGGCCAAGGACTGGCTTCGCGCCTGTTTCGTGACCCGGTCCCGATCGACGGCATTGGCCGCCATCGCCACTGCACGCTCCCCCTCTTCGACCACGGCCTGTGAGACGAGGACCGTGTTCGGTTCGTATCGGAACGTGTTGGTCGCCTCGGTCGCAAACGCCCCGGTGCGGGTCTGGCTGTAGAAGAAGGTGCCAATCTCCGGCAGTCGGTCGCCGAAGAGCCGCAGGAGCGACTGGTCGATCATGGCGATCGACAGCTCGGCCGAGACGGGGCGTCCGAGCTGATCGACTGTCGTGACGTCGAGCTCGATCGGATCGCCCGGCCCGACGACGGGTTTGGCCGGCTTGACCGTGACGC
Source organism: Isosphaeraceae bacterium (assembly GCA_052148775.1). Lineage (GTDB taxonomy): Bacteria > Planctomycetota > Planctomycetia > Isosphaerales > Isosphaeraceae > CAVZRC01. The sequence continues at coordinate 9,770 of JBKQHM010000445.1, forward strand.
GCAGGTCGCGCACGACCTGGATGTCGAGCCTGGCCTGGTCCGATTCGTTCTGCCACATCCTCGTCGAGGTCATCGTGAAGTTGGGGAACTGGGCGCCATCGATCGCCCACGCGACCATGTTGTCGCCCTCCTTGAGCGTGACGACTCGGTAAGAGAGGATGCGGTCGGCCTCCCAGGTGAGGAGCGCCGTGCCGCCGCGGCCGCGGCTATACAGGTTGACGCTGGCCTCCTCGCCGACCTTGTAGCGCTGGCGGTCGGTCAGGAGCCGTAGCTTGGTCTCATCCTGCTTGCCGGAGATGAGGATCGATCGATCGGCCACGATCGCCGTGCCGAACCGGTCGGTCCCGGCGACGCGGAGGATATACTGGCCCCCTCGCGGGTCCTCGGCGCGAAAGGTCAGCGATCCGTGCCCGGTCTTGGGGTCGGTCGTAAGTGTCTTGCGAGTGACGTCGCGCTCGGTGACCCGTCCTTCGATGGTCAACTGCTTGACCAGGGTCGCCGAGAGCGACTCGCCGATCGGATTCCCTTGCGCATCGGAGGTGGCGACCTGGACGAGGAACGATTCGCCGTCGAGGTAGACCTCGCGAGCGGTGCTCAGTCCGATCTCGAAGCCCCGGACCGCGAGTCGTACCGTCGCCGTCTGGGCCAGGTTATCCTGCGGCAGCCGGGCGGTGAGGCGAAGCGTAATATCCTCGGCGAACCCCTCGGTCGAGAACTCGACGTGATACTTGCCGGCGGCATCCGTCTTCCCGTGCAAGGTGCGGCCGTCGGGAAGGCCGACCTCGATGGGCCGCGATGCCAGCGGTGCACCGTATTGATAGCGAGCGACCACGTCGGCCCGGACCGTCTCGCCGCGGTAGACGACACTTTGCTTGATGTCGAAACTCAGGTCGATCGGCTCGAGTTGATAGGATTGGACGTCGAAACGGCCGGAGAACACGCTCTTGCCCGGCTGGGAGACCGTGACTCGGTACGCGCCCAGCGGCGCGGCGGAGTCGAGCGGGAACGACTCATGGAACGTGCCGAAATCGGAGAGGGCCACGGGACGGGCCACGATCAGCCGCCCGCGACTGTCGGCGACTTCGAAGCGGTACACCGCCCTGGGAAGGTTGGCATACTGGCTCTCCCGGACCTCGCGCAAGACGCCGCGGACCGAGACCTTCTGACCCGGACGGTACGCCGGCCGGTCGGTGTCGATGTAGGCACGCGGGGTCAGTCCCTGGGCGACCTGGTTGGGGACGGTCAAGTGCGAGCCGGCGACATTGGGGCCGTCAAGGATCAGGTAGCTCAACTCGCGATTCAGGTCGCGGGGGGGATCCCAGTTCCGGACCAGGACGCCATCCGGGCCGGTCGCTGACTCGAGGACTACCTGTCCGCCATCGGCGACGAGGATCCGGGCGCCGGCGCGGCCGCGACCGGTCTTCATGTCCTGGGCGAAGACCAGGAGCTGATCGCGCGACGTCTTGACGATGGCGTCGATGTCGCTGCCGACCACGAGCGTGGTGGCCTGGAACGTCTTCTCGTCGGTGACTTTCACGACGTACACGCCGGGGAGTGCCAGCTTCTTCAGATCGTACGATGCCTCGACGGGATTGTATCGTGCATAACCCGGGACAGGAGCGGTCCATGAGGCATCGGGCGCCACCAGTCCGATGTCGAGCGTCTCCACGTTCGCCAGTGCGCTCTTCTTACGGAAATAGGCCTCGGCGTTCAGCTTGTAGGCGGTGAAATTGAGCGTCTCGAGGTTCCGCGTCGTGACTTTGAGGTGGGCGTCTTCTCCGGATCGGAACGTGCGCGGCGTCACGACCACGAGCTGTTTCGCCTCCATGACGGCGATACGCTGGCGGGCCTGAGACTGCCAAGGTTCGACTGCGATTTTTCGGAATCGTTCGATGGCCTCGGTGGGGTTTCCTTTCTCGGTCTCGAAGATGGCGGCGGTCTCGAACTGGGCACGAGCCGCCGGCTCGCTACCTGGGAACCTGCTCGTCAGCAGTTCCCAGGCGGCGATCGCCCGATCGAACTGCTTCTCCTTCTCGAAGCTCTCGCCGATCTGGTAGAGGAGCGCGGGGACGCGGCCGTCGAGCGGGTTTTGCGCAACGAACTCGGACCAGGCCGCGCGGGCCTCGGGGAAATGGCCGCGGTTCAGGTGGTCGACCGCGATGCCGAGCTGAGCCTCGAGGATCCATCGCTGGGCATCCGCACTCTGCGGACCATTGGGGAACCTGGCCAGGTAAGCCCTCCAGGCGGCGATCGCCTCGGCGAATCGCTGCTCACCGTAGAGAATCCGGCCGACCTGGAACGATGCGGTCATCGACAGCTCGGCCCATTCCCGCCGGGCCCCGTCCGAGTCGACCTTGAAGCCTTCCTCCTTGAGGAAGCGCGTGAAGGCATCGAGGGCCTGTGAGTCCTTCCCGCGGGCCTGGTAGGCGGCAGCGATCTCGAAGGCGGCGCGTACGGCCCTCGGATGCGCGGGCGCGGCGGTCAGGAATCGCCTGATGGTCGCAACGCCCAGATTGAGACTGGTGTCGTCCGGGGGATTCGGTATGCCGTAGGTCGAGGGGATTCCGGAGAGCGCCTGGAAACGGATCGCGGAGATGTCGGGAATTCGAGGGGCCGGTCCGATGCGCTCGATGTCGCGTGCCAGGTCGCTCCAGGTCAGCCGAGCGGGGAGGAGTTGATTGGCCTTTCGCTGCGCCTCTCCGAGCTCGAGCCGGACGCGGAATCGGTCGTTGCCCTCGGGATACTCTTTGAGGTAAGCCTGGAGATTCTCGATGGCCCGCCCGACATCGTTCGCCGCCAGACTCGTCCGACCCATCGCAAAGAGGAACTCGGCGCGGAGAGTCGGGCTCTTAGCTATTCCACGAGCCTGGTCGAGTAGATCGTAGGCCGCGGCGGGATCGGGCCGGACCATCGGATCATTCGGCTCGAGCAGTTGGCGAGCGAATGCACGGTAGATATTGGCCAGACGGTCCTTTCGATCGCCGCCCAGGAGCCGTTCGGCTTCGAGGCGGGCGAACGGCTCGGCGGCAGCCGGGTTGCCCGATGCCAGCTCGATCCCGGCGAGCTCGAACTGGATCTTGGCGGCCCATCGCGTTGACGGCTCGGCTTGCATCGCCTTGCTCAAGGTCTCCCGGGCGGCTTCGCGGTTTCCCGAGAGCCGTTCCGCAATCCCGCGGAGATACGCGTAATAGGCCCGGTCGTCGGGAGCTTTGGCGCTTTCAGATAGGGCAGCCAGGCCGCGTCGGGCATCCTCATAGCGTCCTTCCTGCATCGCCGCGACGAGTTCGGCTGGAACCGCGGGCGCCGAGAGTTCGATCGCCCGCCGGGGCGAGGCAACGTCCGCCAGTCCCTTCCCCGCGTCGGGCTCGAATGCCCCCGATCGCAGGAGAGCCAGGCCGAAAAACACGATCCAGCCCACCCCGACGAGGATGTGCATCCTTTTTCTGAGCGTCATGTTAGCGGCCTCCCAATGCTGTAGGACGAGACGTGAAGAAGTCGGCGACGTGATCGGCGTTGTCCGCGACCTGGCGGCGACCGTCATCCCGAGGGAAGGAAGGGCGCCGTGGAGGATCGACATCCCGGCGTGGACGACGGCCAGAAATCCGCGAGAGATTGTATCGAATGCCTCATGCTAATGATCGCAGGGGGCTTGAATTCGTCCCTTCCTCCCGATGGAATCATTAGGAGTGTTGCGGGTCAAGCCGCTCCTCTGCCATGTCTTGACGGAGTTGGCTGATTCTTCTTAGTCGCAATTACGTTCGTGCTCCATCACACTCGGTGGCTCATCCCTGCAGTTCGATCGCAATGGGTTCCGCCGACGAGCATCAGAAGGGCAAGGGAGCCAATAGCTTACAGAGGGCGAGATCCTGTCTCTCTATTCATCATCGGTGCTCGCATGAGTCCGTGCCTTGCCATCATTTCCCGGAAAGAGGGATGTCAGGGACCGAATTCTTGGAATAATCTGTCGTCGAATGCCGCTAGAATTCGAAGTGACAGAATGGGGACATTTTCTTAAAACGGTCGTCGTAGGCTGATCGAGGCGAGTGCATCGTCGAAGATATCCATGGTTTCCGACGAGGTGGACCATTCAGGGAAGAGCCGGAGACTCCAGTGGCATTCCAGGGTCAAGACGATAGAAGTCGAGCGCGCCCCGAACCTGGTCGAGGCTCGCGTCGTCGCGGTGGTGCTTCGAACCGTTCGGGCCTATCCCGCAGCCCGTTCGAAACACTGGAATCTCGCGTCCTGCTTTCCGCTTCTGGCCCGATCCCGAATCTCCTCAGTTATTCTGTAGGCCGAGGCTCGCTCCCTCCCATCGTGATTCTCCACCTACAGTCTCATCAGAGCGTGGAGGATGCGCCGGGTGGTCCGACTGCATTAGCTTTCGATCAAGCCGTGGAGAGCCAGGTCAGGCCGCTGAATACGGTCCAGCCGGACAATTCAGCCATTATCGAGCCGGTGAGCCCTCCGACGATGGGAGTGGAGACTCCGGTTCCGGTGATGACTCTGTCAGGGATTCCAACGGCGACATCCGAGGAGGTCCCTGTTGCGCCGATAGACTTGGTTCGCGAGTCCGTCTCCCGGGCGTCTTCGTGGTCGGGAGGACAGCCGAATCCCGGCACGACCGCCGGGGCCCAGGGAGCGGTCCCGGCCTTTCCCATTAGTGGGGGATCATCCCTTTCGGGTCCGAGTGTCATCGCGGGCTCGGACGGAGGAGGCGTCCTGTCGGGGATTCCCGACCAGCGCCGAGTGGAAATCGAGTCGTCGATCGAGGGCGCTCAAGGCGATGTGACGGTCGTCATTCCCATCGATCAGGGGACCGAGTCGCTCGCATTCAGTCTCCATGCGATGCCGGGGCAAGGGCCAGGGGACGCTCCGATCGTCGATGGGATGATGCTCGTCGATCGGGAAGGGGATCCCATCGCCCAGTTCGCGCCGCCCTGGAACATGAATCCTGCTCCGCCGTCGGTCCGGAGCGTGAACCTCTCGTTCGAGGACGCACCGGAGGACGGGAATCTCCTGGTACAGATCTCGGTACCGTCGAGTAATAGCTCTGCGACGGGAACTGTATCGACCTCGGAACAGCAGTTGCCGTTCCTGATGGAAATTCAGCGGCAGGAATTGGGGAGTGCCGCGGCGATCGGAGCCGGGATCCTGTGGGGTGGTCCGACGACCAGCTTGGTGCGCTCCGGCATCGGCGCGCTGACGACCAATACAATGGGCGGGCCGGGGAGCGATTCGAGTCCATCCGCTGACTCGGTGTCGATCCTGGTCTCGGAAGATGGAGCGAGTGCAACACCGATGATCGCGGACTCGGGTGACTCCTTCCCCGCCGACTCGGACTGGGGCCAGGATCCGTCCGGGGGATTCAATGTCCGCGTGACTTCCGGCCCGCTGGCATCCCGGAGTGCCTCGGCGCTCGGGCCGGCGCTGGCGACGATCAGTGATGACATGGCGCCGCCCGTGGACCGCCACGAACGAGCTCTCTCCCAGTCGATCGACGAGTCGGAGTCCGACGACGAATCCGAAGCAAAGCTGCGACGACTGGAATACGCGCAGATCGAGGGTGCCTCGTCTTCCTCCCAGGACGCCTCGACGAGCCGTTCGCCGAACGGCGACACCTGCGTGGCGCTCGCAGGGCTAGGGGCGTTTCCCCTCAAGGTTACCAGTCTCCGACGGCCAGGCGATGACGACGAACTCGAATCGCTGCTGGCATCGCTGCCCCGCTCGCTCGAACAGGATGACCTCCCAACCATCCTCGCGGCGCAGGATCACGAACAGGATGATCTCTCCACCGATATCGCCTCATCCAGCCACCCTGCGACAGCCGATCGCGTCGCTCCGGACTACCTGACTGCGGCGTGTGGTTTGGCCCTCGGATTGGGGCTCACCGCCGGACCACTCCTGCCCGACATCCTCGCGTTGATCTCATCGGGCTCTTCCCGATGGAGACGAAACGACGCATACTGGTCATCCAGCGCGAAACCGGCCTCGATCCCCGGAACCAACGGGGGGATCGGAAACTGGCTGAATAGCCCCCTGAGCACTCGGATCCGCCGTGCGGGTTGCTGATCGGGACGGTGTTCGCCCGCTTCGATGCCAGGCTCGAGTGCGAGGGTTGGTGGCACCGGGCGCGGGCAGTCAACGACGGAACCTCAATGAGGATTGGCCCGGCGACTGTGAACATCAATGGAACGCCAGACGTCGTAGGCCGCACGCCGGGTCAGATCGAGGATGCGCGGGAGACGGTCAGGCCGTGCGGCCAGGCAACGAAGATACGCGGCCACGATCGCGATCTCGATCCTGGGATCGGAATGGGCCCAGGAAGCGGCCTGTTCCAGATCGGCCAGCGCCAGTTCCGGATGGTCCAGGAGGATGTGGGTTCGGGCTCGCCCCAGGAAGGCTTCCGGGAGCTCGGGATCTCGTCGTAAGGCCAGCGACCACTCGACGATGGCTTCGTTGTACTGGCCGACCGCGACGAGTGCGGAGGCTTTGCGGACGTGAATGCCGTCCAACTCGCCACGGGCGATCGCCCGGTTGTAGTCCTGGATGGCGCCTCGAGGGTCGCCGGAGGCCTGAAGCAACGACCCGTGTAATTCGATCAGCCCGGGTTCGTCCAGCCGGATTGCCAGCCCGCGCTCGACGTCGGCGAAGGCCGCCTGGCGGTTGCCGGAAAAGTCGAGGATCCTGGCGCGAATCAAGTAAGCGTAGGGTGAGAACGGCGAGAGGGCGAGCGCTCGGCTCGCGGCAATAAAGGCTTTGTCTGCCTCTCCGAGGGCGGCGAGGATAACCGCCCGGGTCAGCGTGGCGCGATAGGCCATCTCATCCCGGCCGGCGGCGAGTCGTGCCAGGCCGTTGGCCGCAAGTCGGAGGTCGGCCTCCAATCGATCGCCGCCGACAGGGAGCAACCACAGGGATTCGGGGCGGTCGAATTGGAGCGAGTCGAACCGGCGAGCGGCGAGGAGGGCGCGCTGCCAGATCCGTTCATGGGCAGGGCTGGGATAGGCGCGTCGGGCCTCGCTCGCGTCCTCGAGCGCCTCGGCGGGCCGTCCCCCCAGGAGCCGTGCCAGCGCACGGGCTGCCAGGATCTCCCCGGGGTGCTTCAACGGGAATCCCATTTCCAGGAGCGAGTTCAGGTCCTTCTCCGCCAGGTCGGACTGGCCCATTCGCAATTCCAGAATGGCCCGGCTCTGGCGTGCCGCCGCATCGCCGAGGTCGAGGGACATCAGCGCATCATATTCTTTCCGGGCCCGGTCCACGTGTCCGGACTCGGCGTCCAGGTTGGCGCGGTTTAATCGGGCGGCGCGCGCGTAGCTGTCCGCGTCGTTCGACCGGATGACCTCTTCGTACTCGGCGCGAGCGCGGGCGAAATCCCCTAATTCCTGGTGCACGTATCCGAGCTCGAGGTGAACTTGCCTGCCCTCGGGTCGGTCCCTCAGTTCGTCGACGGCGGTGTTCATGTCCTCGATGGCCTGCGACCAGAGGCCCTTGGAGCGATAGAGCCGCGCACGGCTGAAACGGACCCATGGGCTCTTCGGCTTGAGGGCGACAGCGACGCTGTAATGATTCAGTGCATCGTCGATCAGATCTGCCTGGTCCTCGATGTAAGCCAGGAAGTACTGATACCAATAATTATCCTGCTCGATCCGGACGGCGTGACGCATCCATTGTATGGCCCGCGTCTTGCGATCGGCGCGGAGGCACAGGAGGGCCCACTGGAACGAGGCGAGGGCCGACCGCTCTTCACGCATGTGCTCCGGCTCACCATCGAACAACGGCCCGCCACGAATCGAGGATCTCGACGAGAGGCGTCTCTCGTCAGCCGGGTCGGGTGCCAGGCAGTTACGGAGTGCACGCCAAGGCTCTTTCGGCTCGGCGAATCCGAGGGCGCGGTCGCAAATCTTAATGAGGGTTTCGATCCCTTCCTTCTCTTTAGCGGACAGGGGCTTCGGGCCGAGCCCTTGATGCAACGATATGGACTGGTCGACCCGGGCGATCCAGAAGAACAAGAGCTCGTTGACCTCGGTCCGGAGCCGGTCCAGGCACCGTGTATCGAGGGGTTCGAGGATACTCTGGTTCTTGGTCCAGTCTGGCGAGGTCAAGACAAGGAAGGGCTCAAACGACGCGAAAATCTCCTGGCGAATCTCTTGGAGATCGCGATTGCCGCTGAGGAGCAGGCGGAATCGAAGCCGCTCCGCGGTCTCGAAGAGCCGGTCGGCATTATTCTGGGTCTGGGCGAAACGCCCCGCGAGATACTGCTTGTAACGGGCCTGGACCAGCATCTCATCCAGGTTCGGTCCGACATGGAACTCTCTCAGCTTGTCGCCGAGCGACTTCATCGTGGTGGGGAGGCTCCGCCACTTCGACGGGTATTTCCGAGGGTCGGTCTTGTCGAAGTGCTCGATCAGGTCGATGGTCGCATCGAATTGCCTCGTCGCGCTTTCGTAGTTCCCGTTACCGAACTCCTCCATTCCCTTGTCATATTCTTTCTGGACGAGTTTGCGATTCTCTGCCCGGTTGATCGGGACAACGAGTGCCAGGCCACACGCGACGAAGAGTGCCAGGACTACGGCGAAACCCATGGCCAGCCGGCGACTCCGGCGTCGGATCCATCCGCCGATGCGACTTGGCCAGGGCTCACGCGTGTAGGGGAGAGGAAGATCATTGGCGACGGAATGGAGGTCGGCTGCGAGTTCGGCGGCGAAATCATAGCGATCGTCGGGGTCGGGCTCCAGGCATCGCCGGACGACCGCGTCGAGGGCGGGGGGGATCGCCGGATCGATAGCACGGGGCCGAGGGGCCGACCGCTGGCGCTCGTCGGCGGCGCGGAGGAGGGCCTCGACAATCGACGAGCCTCGACGCGGCGAGTCGAACGGTCGCTGGCCGGTCAGGGCCTCGAAGAGGACGACGCCGAGGCTGTAGATGTCGGAGCGGCCGTCGACCGCCTCGGGTCCACCCTGCGCGAGAGCCCGCAGGTGTTCCGGCGCCATGTAATCGACGGTTCCACCGAGGGAGTCGGCGTCGCCGGTCGATCCATCCTCGGCGACGGGCTCGCGGGCCAGGTTGAAATCCAGCAGCATCGGCATGCCGTCGGAGGTCACCAGCACGTTCGATGGTTTGATGTCGCGGTGGAGCACATCCCGGTCGTGGGCATGTCCGAGGGCTTCGGCGAGCCGGGCTCCCCACCAGGCGATGGCCTGCTCATAGGATCGTTGCGCCAGCGCCGCCCGGCCGGCCGAAGGCCCGGCGGGCACGTCGTCGTCCGGTTCGAGCCGATCGAGGGCCTCGACCAGTGCGTAACCCGAGCGATCATCCTGGCCGAGGCAATTCGCGAGCACCTGCGCCAGGGTGGTCCGACCGAAGTAAGGCATGCAGAGCAGATGGAGACCGGTCGCCCGGTCGATCCGGTGGGAATGGACCGGGACGATGTGAGTATGCTGGAGTCGGGCCAGGGTCTGCGGTTCGCGCGAGCCGCGCCGGCTGACCTTCAACGCGACGGGCCGGTCCGCCAATTGTCGCTCGCGGGCCAGGAAGACCCGCGCGAACGCCCCTCGCCCGAGTTCCTCGACCAGGTGGAAGCCCGCGATCGTCTCTCCCGCCTCGGGGAATGCCCCGGCGGCCCCGCCGATACTCCCCGCCTCGGCGAGGAGGCCTGTCGCCGTCGACCCCGAGCCGACAAGTTGATGGATATCCAGCACGCGGCGCAGGGGGCCGGCGAACCGGGAGAACCGGGAGAGAAACTCCTCGGGTTCCGGGCCTTCCTCATCCTCCTCGCGGAGGCAGAATTCCTCATAAATCAGCGCGACGATGGTATCTTCGCCGAGGTCGGTATATCGATCGAGATACCACTGGGCTCCGACCTTCTCGCCCGATTCCCATCGCAAGGTCAGATCGGCCCGGAGGAGGGCCAGGCGCGCGCCCGGGCCATCGACCGTCGTGCCGGCGGCTTCGAGGAAATCCTTGGGATCGGGCCGGTGTGGGCGTCGGTCGGAGTCTCGCCAGGCTTGCTCATACTCCCGGGCCAGTCGGACCGCGGTGGGCGAGGAGGCCTCCTCCCACGTCCGTCGGCCCGAGGACGACACGCTCATCACGAGGTCCCCCACTCCGACTCCATTCGGCGCCTCAACTCCTCGAGCACGCGCTGGACGGTCCGCTCGCTGATGCCCAGCCGCTCGCCGATATCCTTGCTCGAAAGGCCCTGGGCCTTCATGTCCAGGATGGTCCGGCGGTCGGCGGGCATCAATTCCTGGAGGCGGACGAAGACCTCATGCGCCTGGGCGACTTCGCTGGGCGAGTCGATCGGGTCAGGGAGATCGTTCGGGCGCCGACCGTCGCCCCAGAGCGGCTCCTCGCGATGCATGTCGCTCTTTCGACTGGCCGCGCGTCGGTATTCGTCGATCACTTTATTCTTCGCGGTCCGCGCCAGAAATGCGACGAGGTGCCGCGAGTCTTCGAATTCCGTCGGAGCGGTGCGCATGCGACGGAAGAAGCTCCCCCAGACGCTCTGTAGGAAGTCGAGGGAATCGAATCGCGAGCGCAGGAGCCGCGGCAGTTGCCGCCGGACCACCAGTCGAACTTCCGCCTCGAATCGGCCGAGCAATTCTCGAGCCGCATTCTCATCGCCAGCCTGGATCCGCTTGAGGAAATCCGAAAGCTCGCTCTCCCCTCGCTGCGTGGATTCGCCGAGGGCCATGCCAAAGCCTCCTCGCTTGCGCCAGGATCGCCGCCTGGCGTGGAAAGACCTCCCTGTCGATCGCCTCGGTACGGGCGTCCCCATCTCTCTGTCGCCAGCCTAACCGGAATCGCTATCCGCTGGCAAGTTCTCTCGACTGCTCACCGGTCATCGGTCATTTGTCATTGGTTGCATGGGCTGGAGCCCTCGTCGGTGATGGTCCTTTCTTGTGCGATGATGCCGGATAGGTCATTGTGGAGTTAAGGGCGTTGCCGGAGGGCTCAGAAACAGGCCGGGATGACCTCCCGTTTTGCTCCGTTGGTATTTCGTGGAAGGGACGATTCAGAATCTGGAAGTCATTGCCGTCCTGTTCCTTGGACGGCTGCGAGTAGAGACTTGTAGAGGGCTTTCCGGCCTTTCAGTATCAGTACTTCCCGAATGAACGATTGCGGCGTGTCAAGTCACAACCGTCTGTGGTACATCCCTTTCGGTTGTTACCCTGAGGACAATACCATATAAATCCACGGCCACCTGCTCCAGCCAGATCAGC
>JBKQHM010000446.1:0-10732 GCA_052148775.1 Isosphaeraceae bacterium
AAGAGTTACTGGAGAAGGAGGTTGCGGCTTAAGTTCGCGGCATTCGGGACTGACCTGGTTCGCCTCGGCGACCCGGACCTCGGCCTGCGCCTCGGCGTCCTCGGCCCGTGCCGACTCCAGCTTGGCCTCGGCGGCCTGGACGTTCGCCCTGGCGACGGCGAGCTGGGCCATCTTCGCGATGTAAGCCTCTTGCGCCGACTCGAGCCACTTATCTTCTTCGTCCAGCAGCCGACGCTCCAGCGTCTTCCGGTCGGCGAGATCCTTGAGCCGTTGCCGCTCCATCTCGCGACGGACCCGGAGCGCATCGCTGCCCTTCAACTCCGCGGCGGCGATATCCACCTTCGCCCGTTCCGAGATCAAGGTCGCCGCGGCGACCCGGATCGCGATTCCAACCCGACGGCCCCGCCCTGGCGCGATGAAAACTAGGGCTTGACCGAGGTGGATCGAGGTGTGAACCACAAGGGCTTTCGTTGCGCTTTTCGGACGAGGTCCGCGCCTTTTGTCCCCTTACCAAGGGGGGGGCAGGGGGGGTTCTGAGCGCGGAGGCCCGGCGATCGCGGATCGGCTTGGGTTCTTAAAAAGCAGAACCCCCCCGAACCCCCCCTTCGTTAAGGCTGAGCATTGGACACATCTTCGGAGGCGACCTCGTAAGCCCATTTCCCGAAAGGACTTGCGGCACCAAGTGTACACTGGAACACAAATCGCAAATCCTTTAGGCAAGCGGTGATACGAAGTTGTGGGTAAAGGTCAGTCGTTAAGGGGGGGACCAAAGGCGCCACGGAACTCGGATGAACGCTCAACTGCGTCAAGACCAACTTTTCAACGCCCCAGGATGACCCTGTCAGTTTCGGCTGGAGGGACTCGAATCGAGGACCAGGATAGTCCGAATTCACCCAACCGCCTGGAAGAACAGACTCTCAGTTGCTGGGCCCTCACTCCTCGCCCCCATCATCGTCCCCAACGGCCCCGTTAACGCCGAGCGCACCGCCGGAAGCGGTCCGGCTGGCGATGACCTTGGCCGCGATCTCGTTGGCCAGTGCGGCGTTGTCGCGGAGGTGTTGCTTGACGTTCTCTCGGCCCTGGCCGAGCCGCTGGTCGCCGTAGTTGAACCACGAACCCGACTTCTCGATCAACTTGTCGACGATCGCCAGGTCGAGCAGGTCGGCCTCGCGGGAAATGCCGTGGGTATACATCATGTCAAACTCGCAGACGCGGAACGGCGGCGCGACCTTGTTCTTCACGATCTTGGCCTTGATCCGCGAGCCGACGACCTCTTCCCCGTCCTTGACCGGCCCGATGCGACGGACGTCGATCCGGCACGAGCTGTAGAACTTCAAAGCCCTGCCGCCCGGGGTCGTCTCGGGGCTGCCGAACATCACGCCGATCTTCTCGCGGATCTGGTTGATGAAGATCAGCACGCACTTGGATCGCGAGACGCCCCCGGTGAGCTTGCGCAGCGCCTGGCTCATCAGCCGCGCCTGCACACCCACGAAGCTGTCGCCGATCTCGCCCTCGATCTCCGCCCTCGGCACCAGCGCCGCCACCGAATCCACCACGATGATATCCACGGCTTTGGAGAGCACCAGCATCTCGGCGATCTGCAGGGCTTCCTCGGCGCTGCCCGGCTGGCTCACCAGCAGCGACTCGATGTCCACCCCGATCCGCTTGCACCAGGACGGGTCCAGCGCGTGCTCGGCGTCGATGAACGCCGCCACGCCCCCGTCGCGCTGGGCCTGCGCCACCGCGTGCAGCGCGATCGTCGTCTTGCCGCTCGACTCCGGCCCGAACAGCTCGATGATCCGGCCACGCGGCAACCCCTTGCCCCCCAGCGCCAGGTCCAGCGAGAGCGCACCGGTCGAGACCCCCTCGACCTCCATGTGCGACCCCTCGCCCAACCTCATGATCGCCCCGGCGCCGAACGTCTTCTCGATCTGGCTCAGCGCATTGTTCAGCGCCTTCGTCTCCGCCGACACCGTCGGCTTCACCTCGGTCGTCCCCTGTCGCTTGGCCACGGCGATCGCTCCTCCGGCTCGGTCCAGGATTATGTACGTTAGAACACTATCTTAGCATGCCGCGGCGGCGCAGGTCAATGAGAGCGTCCGGATTTCTTCCGGGAACGGCGCTCGGCGGAGATCCGGAAACTCGTTGGGCCGCGGATGGGCTTCATCGATAGGCTCTCAGAGAGCAAGCTACCTGGGTCGGTCGGCGCAGGTCAATGCGACGGCCCGGTTTTTCGGCCCCTCAACCGGCCCCGGCCGAGGGCCGCGTAGCTCGGCCCGCCCGCGTCGAGCGTCGAGGCGTACGTCACGATCTCGGCGACCGGCACCGAGCCCATGGACCACTCCCGGCCGCGCTCAACGACCTTGGTCAGGTCCAGCTCCGCCCCACGCTCGGTCTTGATGCGTCCCAGGCTGACGTGCGGGTGGAACCTCGGATCGTCGGGTCGATAGCCGACTCGCGTCGCCGCGGCCACGACGGCTTCGCGCAAGTCGAGGAGGGGATTCAAATTGGGAGCGGTGACCCCGGCCCAGATCACGCGCGGCTTCTGCGGACTGGGGAAGGCCCCGAGGCCCTCGACCTGCAGCTCGAACGGCTCGAACGGTTCGACGGCCGAGGCCACGGCCAGGCACAGCTCGTTCAGGTCGCCGTTCCGGACGTCCCCGAGGAACGCCAGCGTGATGTGGAAGGGCAGGCCGGCCGTCCATCGGCAACCGGGGACCTTGGGGGTCAGCTCGGACTGCCGGCGCACGAGCTTCTTCTCGATCGGCTCGGGAATCGGGATTGCGATGAACGTCCGGGTCGTCTCACGCATCGTGGTCGTCCGGCCTGTCGGCTCGTGCTCATGGATCGTCGGATTCGAACTCGGTTCTCATCCATTGCCTGAATCGTTCGAGGAGGGACTCCTTGGACTTCTGGAACTCATCATCCTCGACGAACCGCTCGATCTGTTTGGGCTTGACGAGCAGGACCAGCTTGAACGAGTCCCGGATATTCTGCATGGGGTCGAAGTCGACGACCTGAAACCCCTTCAGGGCGTTGCCCTTCTGCTGGAAGTCCAGTTTGAGTATCCCTTTGGGGCCGGCCGTCACCCAGACCATACTCGAGGCGTCCATGGCGATATTGCCCAGCGGGACGGTCGTGCCGTTGTAATGGACGACCACATCCTCCATGGTCGCGGTGCCTTTGTTGATGATCTGGACGCACGCCTTGGGGCTTTGCCAGTGGCGGAGCGTGATCTCGGCCCCGACGAGAAGCAGGGCGAACAACAACAGGGCGATAATCCAGCGTCGTCGGGGCATCGGGATGATCCGAAAGGGCCGGGTTCTCTATCCCATCCTACCTGGAACTGCCGCCGATCAGTGAGTCGAGTTCCGCCGAACTGCCGAAGTTCTCCCGGTATCGGTCGCGGAACTCCTGGAGCGAATAAGAATGAGTCTGCGGTCCCCGATGTTCGATGGCATAGACGCCCGTCAGGGCGGCCACCCGGCCGACCACCGGCCAGGGCCATCCGCGCTTCATGCCCAGCACGAACCCGGCGCGGAAGGCGTCGCCGGCCCCCGTCGGGTCGACGACCGCCCTGGGCTTGGCGGGCGGGATGTCGAACTCCTCGTTTCCGACCGTGATCAGGGCACCGGCCTCGCCCCGCGTCATGACCGTGACGGGCGCCATCCGGCGCAATTCGGCCTCGCCCACTCCCAATTTATCGGCCATCATCCCGAACTCATAGTCGTTACCCGCCAGGATCTTCGCACCCCGGCAACCGGCTTCGAGGTCGGCCCGCTCCAGCCGCGGGAGCTGCATCGACGGGTCATAAAGGTAGGGGATGCCGGCCTTGATGCACTCGGACGCATATCGGTTCATCGCGCCCGGGTCATTCGGCGCGATCAGGACCAGGTCGTCCTTCGAAACGCCGGCCCCGGTGATCGAGATCGACGACGCCTGGGTCATGGCACCCGGATAGAACGCGGTGATCTGGTTGTCCTGCAAGTCGGTATTGATGAAGCAGGAGGCCGTGTGTTCGCCGGCGACGACCTTGACGGCGCCGCAATCGACCCCATGCCCTTCCAGCCAGGCCCGATACTCGCCGAAGTCCTCCCCCACGCTACCGACGAGGACCGGCCGCTCTCCCAGGAGCCCGAGATTGAAGGAGATATTGGCCCCAGTCCCCCCCTTCAGCCGCGTGAGCGAATCGACCAGGAAGGACACGCTCAGCACGTGCATCTTCTCCGGCAGGATATGGTCTCGGAACCGGCCGGGGAAGACCATGATGTAGTCGAACGCGATCGATCCGGTGACGAAAATGCGCATGCGGCTCATCCTCAGGGACCGGCGGTGTTCCGCCGTCTCGGGTGTCAATCAAGAAGTCGATGGCTGCTGGAGCATCTCCAGCGCCTGTCGGATTCGGGCCCGGCAGCTCTCGCGCCCGACGATCACAAGGCAATCGTAGAGACCCGGTCCCACGCCCTGCCCCGTGACGGCGACTCGCAACGGGTTGACCACGTCGCCCATCTTGCGGCCGGACCGCTCGGCGTAGTCGTGGACGGCCTTTTCCAGGGTCGCCAGGTCGAACGGCTCGGTCTGTTCCAAAAGCTGGTCGAGCTCGGCCAGCATGGCCGGGACGCCTTCCTTGCGCAACCGTTTCTTCACGGCATCGGGATCGTGGGCGAGGGTCTCCGTGAAGAAGAACCGGCCCAGCTTGACGATGTCGGAGAACACCTTCAGGCGGTCGCCCAGCGCCTCGACGACTCGGCCGATCCGAGCCCGGGTCTCGTCCGAGAGCGGCTCGGCGACCAGGCCCTCACGCTCGAGGAACGGGATCACCGCCTGGATCTTCCGATCGGGGGGGAGCGTCTTCATCCACTCCCCCTCGATCCAGAACAGCTTATCCTGGTCGTGGCTGGCGGGGGCACTGGTGACCCGATCGAGCGAGAACTTCTCGAACAGCTCGTCGCGGCTGAAGATCTCCTGGGTGCCGTCGAAGCTCCAACCCAGCCGGGCGAGGTAATTGAGCAGGGCCTCGGGGAGATAGCCCTTCTCGATGTACTGGTGCAGGTAGACCAGGATGCCCGACTTCTCGTACTCGGCGATCTTCCGCTTGGACATCTTGGACCGCGAGCCCGGCTCGGCGACATACGGAAGATGGCCGAAGGCCGGCAGGCTGGCGCCCAGGGCCTCGAAGACGAGGAGCTGGGGGAACGTGTTCGAGAGGTGCTCCTCGGCTCGGATGACGTGCGAGATCTGCATCGAGACGTCGTCGACCACGCTGGCGAAGTTATAAAGGGGCGTGCCATCGGGCCGGATGATCACGAAGTCGCTGATCTCGTCGGTGGAAAACGCGACGTCCCCCTTGATCAGGTCGTGGACGACCAGCGTCCGGCCGGCGGGGACCTGAAATCGCAGTGCATACGGACGCCCCTCGGCCTCGAACTGGGCGGTCTCGGCGTCGGTGATCGGCTTGCGTCGGAATCGGTAGGCGCGCTTTTCCCGGTCGGCCACCGCCTTTTCGGCCGCGCGCTCCTGTTCGGTACTATAGTCCCGATAGACGTGGCCCGAGGCGAGCAGCCGTTCGGCCGCCAGGCGGTAGCTCTCGGCCCGCTGCGACTGGTAATACGGCCCGAAGGCCCCGCCGACCTCGGGGCCCTCGTCCCAGTCGATACCGATCCAGCGGAACCCGTCGAGGATCTTGGCGACGGCGTCCTCGACGTGCCGCTGCTGATCCGTGTCGTCGATCCGCAGGATGAACTGCCCGCCGTGATGG
Organism: Isosphaeraceae bacterium; assembly: GCA_052148775.1. Classification (GTDB taxonomy): domain Bacteria; phylum Planctomycetota; class Planctomycetia; order Isosphaerales; family Isosphaeraceae; genus CAVZRC01. Next base: position 5,759 of record JBKQHM010000446.1, read on the forward strand.
CGGGCCAGTAGCCAGTTGAACAGGGCGGTCCGCACTCCGCCGATGTGCAGGAAGCCGGTCGGGCTGGGAGCGAATCGCGTACGTACGGGATGATCAACGCCTTGCGGCATACAGGAAGTCTTTCACGGCTCAACGCCTTGCGGCATCACAATCATGGTTTCACATCAAGGCTCACGATAGGGGGTTTCGGACCGACTGTCAACGGCCCGCGGCGGAGAATCGACCCTCGTGAGGCGCGGGGATTCAGCGGGCGGCCAGGCTGGCGGGGGCCTTCCGATCGACGGTCTCGCCATTGGGCCGCAGGGGCTCGATCTTCTCGTATCCCAGGGCCCGGAGGACTTCGAGGATCTCGCTCCAGGTGGGGAACATCCGCCCGCTCCGCCGCTTGTAGTCATTCATCGCCATCATGAATTCCATCTCGGCCTCCGAATACTCCCGTTCGCAGGTCGTCGGGTCGACGAACCTCCGCCGACCGCTCATCTGCCGCGCGTTCGCCGCGCGGGTGGCCTGTTCGGTCGCGCGACGATTGATCCATTCCCCGTCCGGGTTCGAGGCATGATCGGTCCCCTCGTGATTCGGGATCTCACCTGATAGCTGGCTCATCGTTCGATAATCCCCTCTTCTTATGCATCGCCGAACACGGCCGATGGCGAATCGCCCCGGCGGACCGAACCTGGATCGGTCGACGCCTTCCCGCGATCCACTCCATGGATGCTCCTCCGTTCCGGCGGATGATCTCACCATGGAGCGGAGTCTCAACGCCTTCACAACCGAACTTAAAACGGAGCGGTGACAATGTGCATGTCACAGGTAATTTTTTTTCCGGAATCCAGCCGAAAGATCGTCCCCGCGCACGGCCCGTAGGGCGCCCCGGTCGGGGTCGGTCATCGGGCTGAAGTCGGTTATCTTCGGCAGTTTCGTGGCCCGCACCAGGGAACTTAAGTTCATTCTATGAGCTCGGCTCGGAACCTCGGGGGGCGTTGGCGGCGGGTTCAGGCGTGGGCGTCGATCCGATAGACGACGTTGACGGCCGCCTTGACGGCTATGGCCGCGGGGTCGATGGCCCCCGGATTCCCAGTGTCGTCCTCGGCCGTCGCTTCGCGATAGGTAGCTCCCTCGAAACGGCCGGACAACGATTCCGGGTTCACATCCTCGATGAGGGGCCCGGCGAAAGGGGGGAAAATGGTGTCGATTCCGTTTCCTTGACCCGTGCGTCAATCGCGGTTATGATCCGGATCATGGGACGATTACCGCGCTCGATCCAGGCCGGGTCCACCTATCACGCCGTCAATCGGGGCAATAATCGCGCCGAGGTCTTCGGCGACGACGAGGATCGCGCCTCCTTCCTGGAGGCCCTCGCCCGGGCCAAGGAACGTTACCCATTCCGGCTCTACGGCTATTGCCTGATGGCCGATCACTTCCACCTGCTCATCAAGCCCGAGGCCGGGGAATCCATCAGCCGGATCCTCCAATCGCTCACGGTAGCCCACACCGCGCGTTACCACAAGCGGTATGAGACGTCGGGTCACGTCTGGCAGGGGCGGTTCAAGAGCCCGGTGGTCCAGGAGGATGACCACCTGCTCGTGGTCCTGAGGTACATCGAGGCCAACCCAATTCGTGCCGGCCTGGTCCGCGACTCCGGGGCCTATCGATGGTCGAGCTACCGCTATCACGGCCTGGGCGAGGACGACCCGCTGCTGAGCCCGTTCCCGGCTTGGGAAACGCTCGGTCGGACCGAGGGGGAACGTCGCAGGCGATGGCGAGCCCGGTTATCCGCCACCCAGAAGGAGGCGGAGGTGACCTCCGTGCGCAACTCGCTGCGGGGCGGGCGGCCGTTCGGCGATCCGGACTGGACCGCACAGATGGCCGAGCGATTGGGTATGCCCCTGGTCCCTCGTCCCAGGGGACGACCCCGCAAGACCTTGTGAACCGAACCCTCCGGCATCGCCACGCACGCATGGCTGGGCGGATGCGAGATGCCGGACAGATGTCAGTCACACGAGGATGCCCGGTTACGTAAACTGCAAGAGACGGAGGTGTCGTGGTGCGCGCACGCCCGTCTTCGGATCGCCTGCGTCGGGGACGACGCGTCGGTGATCGCTCGGGGTTGTACGAAATCGCGAGTGGCGTTCGCGGGCCGGGGATTGATAGTATAGTTGTGATGCTGATCTTTTTGGGATTCCCAGTCGGCCACCCGGACGGCCCGAGTCCTGTGCAATTCTTATTTCGTTCTCGACGGGTCGAGGGTCTCCGCCATGCCCGAGCTCGACGCTGATTCGATAGTGGACCAGGTCACGATGATCGGGCTCGTCTCTCGCGAGCAACTCCGCGAGGCGTCGGCCGATGCCGAGGACGGCTCGCCCGAGGCCGTGCTGCGGATGCTGCTCCGCAAGGGGTGGCTCACGAGCTGGCAGGTCGATCGGCTCAAGAAGGGCGACCCGACCGGCTTCTTCTACGGCGACGCCAAGGTGCTCTTCCACCTCGCCGAGGGGACCTTCGCGCGGGTCTACCGGGGCGTCCACACCGGCAGCGGACAAGCCATCGCCATCAAGGTGCTCCGCCAGCGGTTCGCCACGATCCCCGACGCCGTCCACAGGTTCCACCAGGAGGCCGAGGCCGGCATCCGGCTCCGCCACGACAACATCGTCCGCATCATCGACGTCGGGCAGCAGGATAATCGACACTTCATGATCATGGAGTACGTCGAGGGGATGAACCTGCGCGATTTCCTCAGGCTCCGCGGCAAGACCAAACCGCAGCAAGCCGTGCCGCTGATGCTCGGGATGGCCCAGGGCCTGAAGTATTCCCTCTCGCAGGGCGTCACCCACCGCGACATCAAGGGGACGAATATCCTCATCTCCAACAGCGGCGTCGCCAAGCTCGTCGACTTCGGCCTGGCCACCATCGAGGGGGACGAGGGCAAGTCGAGCGTCAAGAGCCAGCGAACCGTCGATTACTCGGCGCTGGAGCGGACCTGCAAGAGCCCCAAGGGCGACCCCCGCTCGGATATCTATTTCCTCGGCTGCGTCTTCTATCAGATGCTGACGGGCCAGTTGCCGATGGAAGAATCCGAGAGCAAGGACATGCTCAAGAAGATGCTGGTGCGATCCTTCGGCGCGATCAAGCCGATCAGCGAGCACCCCTATGCGCCCGGCGAGGAGCTGTCGGCGATCATCGAGAAGATGATGAAGATCGATCTCAAGTTCCGGTACCAGACGATGGACGAGGTGGTCGCCGACCTCGAGCGTTATCACGCGTCGCACGACGCGATCACGGGCAAGGCGGCCGCCAAGGCCGGCCCGGCCGATGAGGACGATGGGTTCGACTCGATCTTCATCAAGCCGGTCGAAGAAGAAATCGTCGCGGAGCCGGCAGCCGCGCCCTTGCCTTTCGAAGTCAAGGCCGTGGTGCCCAAGAGCATCCTCTGCGTCGAGGCCCAGGACGAGATCCAGGACGTGCTACGCAAGACGCTCACCAGGATGGGCTATCGTGCGTTCGTGGTCCGGGACGCGGAGGTCGCCGCCGAGCGATACCGCGAGTCGCCGGTCGACGCCGTGATCTTCGACACCGACGGCCAGGGCGACGACGCCATCGATGCCCTCATCGACATGCACGACAAGGCCCACGAGGATGAGCACAAGCTCGTGGCCCTGGTGCTGCTCGGGCCGCGGCAAGGCGAGCTCAAGGAGAAGCTCCCGGCCGACGACAACATCATCGTGCTGTCCAAGCCGCTCAAGATGAAGGATGTCCAGGAGTCGATCCATCTGCTCTTGCCCGCCCATTGAGCGGGGCGATCGATCGGCGGAGAGCCGAGGCGGGGCGACACGATCATGCGAATGAGCGGCCGGTTATCCTGGCTGATGCTGGCCCTCGGTTCGGCCGCGGCGGTTGCCGGAGCCGAGCCGGCCCGACCATCGCCGGAGGCCCGGGCGCTGGCATTCCTGGCGCGTGAAGTCCCCCGATGGTCGCGTGAGAACCATTGCTATTCCTGCCACAACAACGGCGACGCCGCGCGGGCTCTTTATGAGGGCGTCCGGGCCGGGTATCGCGTCCCGGCCGAGGCCCTGGCCGATACGACCGACTGGCTGACCCGGCCGTCGGGCTGGGACCATAACGGCGGCGATGGCCCGTTCAGCGACAAGCGGCTGGCGCGGCTGGCGTTCACGACCACGCTGGCATCCGCCGTCCGGGCCGGCCGGGTCCCCGATCGCGCGGTCCTGCTCCGCGCCGCCGACCGGATGGCGACCGACCAGGCCGAGGACGGATCCTGGACCCTCGACGGGGAAGAGGCGCCCGGCTCCCCGGCGGCCTATGGACGCACCCTCGCCACCCTCCTGGCCCGCGACACCCTGACGGCGGCCCATCCCGACCGATTCCGCACCGCCATCGATCGCGCCGACCGATGGCTGAGGAAACGCGAGATCCTCTCCGTCACCGACGCCTCGGTCCGCTTGCTGACCATCGGTACCCGCGACGCGCCGGACCAGGTGGCGGGTCGGCGAACGGCGATGGACGTGCTCCGACGCGGCCAGGATGACGAAGGGGGCTGGGGACCCTACGTCAACTCGCCCCCCGAGCCATTCGACACGGCGATGGTCCTGCTCTCGCTGGCGAAATCCGGCGACTCCGAGCCGGTCCGTCGCCTGATCGCCCGCGGCCGCGCCTTCCTGATCGCCCGCCAGCACGAGGACGGGGGTTGGACCGAGACCACCCGTCCACCCGGAGGCGACAGCTACGCCCAGCGGATCTCCACGACCGGCTGGGCCACCCTCGCGCTGCTGGCGACCCGAGCTCCCGCACCCGCAGTCCCAGGCCGCGGATCTTCCTGAATCAGCGCCGATCCCGGTAGGCTTTTCGTAGGCACGGCCCACCAGACCTCCTCGGCCCGCGATGGCTTGGGGATCGGCCTGGGCATGGTCACGCTCCATTACCCTTGGGCCTGCCCTTGCCCCCGTTCGCTTCGCGGCGGGGGAG
>JBKQHM010000447.1:0-15110 GCA_052148775.1 Isosphaeraceae bacterium
TTATGTGGCTGGCCAATTTGTTAGCCGGTTTCCCCTCCATGGGAATCCAGGCTAGTGGATACCACCACCGGCGTCGCGTCGCGATTCTTGACGGTCCAGTCGATTGTTAGAGGGTCCGCCACCTCGCTAGCCCAGGGAGTCCTCCGATCCATGATAATCTCACGATGCTTGAAAGCCGCTTCGGTGCTCCTCGTCGCCGGCGCGACGGTCGTCGGCGTCGATTGGCTCGCCCCGCGTGGGGCATCGATCGCCCAGGCCCAGGCCCGGCCCGAGCAGAAACCCGAGCCGGAACTCGTCACATACGAGGTGAAGCCGGGCAAGCTCAGGGTCACCGTGGTCGATCGGGGCAGCCTCGAGAGCGCCCGCAATCAGGACGTCTACTCCAATGTCGAGGGGGGTACGACGATCATCAGGATCGCCCAGGAAGGGACGAGGGTCAAGAAGGGAGAAACCATCTGCGAGCTCGACTCCGCCCCACTCAAGGACCAGTTGATCGACCAGCGTATCAAGACCCAGAGTGCAAAGCTTGCCGCGCAGAACGCCAGGCTCGCTCGTGAAGTGGCCGAGATTGCCTTGTCGGAGTACAAGGAAGGGATCTCCAAGCAAGAATCGACGGTCTTGAGGGGTGAGATTTCCGCCCTCCAATCCGCCGTCCAGAAGGCCGAGAGGCGGATCGAACGGACTCGCCAGGGCCGTCGGCGGTTGAACGATCTCCTGGCCGGAAAGGGCGGCGCGAAGACCCCCGACGAGATCGTGACCGACCTGGACATCGACGACCGCCTCGACGACGCCGAGCAGTCCCTCCTACGCGATCGGATCGCTCTCGAAGTCTTGCGGACCAAGCAAGACGTGCTCCAGAAATACACCCGCGACAAGACCATCAAGACACTGGAGGTGGATGTCGATCAAAGGCACTCGGAAGAGCTCGCCAGGCAGGTGGGCCTGGACCTCGAGACGAAGAGGCAGGCCAGGCTGGAGCGGCAGATCGCCGCTTGCACCCTGAAAGCCCCAATCGACGGCATGATTGTCTATAGGTCGCAGATCGAGGAAGGCGCCACGGTCCGCGAACGCCAGAAGATCCTCAGCATCCCCGACCTGAGCCGGATGCAGGTCAACACCATGATCCGCGAGTTGCACGTAGACAAGCTCGTCCCGAACCAGAAAGCCAAGATCCGCGTGGATGCCTTCTCCGATGTCGTTTTGAACGGCGTCGTGGTGGAAATCGCCCCCGTGCCCGATTCGAACCGTTTCTCCCGCCAGGACATCAAGGTCTATCCCACTCACGTTCGCATCGACGACCCGATCCCGGGCCTCCGACCGGGCATGACGGCCGAGGTCGAAATCCTCGTCAATGAGGCCGACAATGTTCTGAGCGTTCCGGTCGAGGCCGTTCTCGTCTACGAGAAAAGGTATTATGACCAGTTGGCAGTAAAGAAACCCGGCGGCGGGTTCGAGTGGCGAGACGTGGTCTTCGGCATGGGAGACGAGAAGTTCGTCGAGGTCAGGGAAGGACTCCGGAGCGGCGAGGCCGTGATCCTGAACCCGATCTCCTTGATGAGCGACGAGGAGAAGCGCGCGAGGTTCAGCGCACCGACCAAACCAGCCGCCAGGAGGAAGGGCAACACCAAACCGGCTCCCAAGGCCAAGATCGCGCCGTGAGACCTGTCATGATCGATGATTCGGAGTCAACCGACCGACCGAATCCTCCCTGACCGTTGACCAATGACTAATGACCAATGACCAGAAGGATTGTTCGGGCGAACCTCGGCCCGTATGATGGGGACTGAGTTCGTGGCGGGCGCGATGATCGCCGCGGCGCCCGGGGCGAAGTCTCGAGTTTGGAAGGGAAACCGACCGGTCTGGAGGCTTGAATCCGGGGACGTGCCACGGAGGAAAGTCCGGACTCCACAGGGCGCGATGGTGGGTAACGCCCACCGTCCGGGTCTGCCAAAGCGATCCGGATAGGGACAGTGCCACAGAAAACAAACCGCCGCGGTCGTGACGCTTCACGGTGCCACGATTGCGGTAAGGGTGAAACGGCGAGGTAAGAGCTCACCAGCAGGCCGGGTGACCGGACTGGCTCGGTAAACCCCATCGGGAGCAAGACCAAATAAGGGGGCAGAGCGAACGGACGGGATGGGACGACACGGGTCAAACCGTCCGTCCCCCACCGGCCGCCGCTCACGGATCGGCCCGATCCGTCACGACTCCCGGGTAGGTCGCTCGAGGCGCCGGGCAACCGGCGTCCCAGATAAATGATCATCCGAGGCTCGGGCCGGACGCGCAAGCGTCCAGACTGGGACTTGACAGGATCCGGCTTACGCCACCCGCCACGAACTTGCTTGACTGACACTCTGTGCGGGGTCACTCGACCCCGCTCAGAACCGATTTAGAATGCACTTCCCGCGACGATGCGGACGCTGGCATACGCGCTGAACTCGGCCGATCGGATGATCCCCTTGACGTCGAGCGCCTGTTCCTTGAACTCGTGGAAGGGGACCTCGTCGACGTCGGTATCGCCGACGATCTTGATGATTTCCTGGTAGATGCGTGGGCTGAATTCCTTGATCTCCGCGGGGACCGCGATGGAGTCGATGACGAGCTCCTCGGTCACGGCGCGGAGGACATCGAGCAGGCGGGGGATTCCCGGCGTCAGGGTCAGGTCGATCACGTGGCCGTCGGTCGGTAAGGGGTAGGCGGCGTCGACGATGAGGAGTTCGTCGGATTGCCCGAGCTCGGCCAGTAGTGAACAGATCGCCGGGTTGAGGATGCCGCCCTTTTTCATCGGACCTATCCTTGACGAGCCAGGCAAGAACGCCAGCCAGCGACGGACCCTGCCGGAGGGCGGATCAGCCGATTCCGGCCGCGGTAGACCAATCCGGGTCCGGGCGACGCTGCCTGAAGATCGTGGGTTGCGGGTTCGTAGACCCCTTCGAGTATAACGATTATCGTGGCTTGGCTCCACCCGATGTCGTCCGGCGCGGGGAGTCGTCGGATCCGGCCCTGCCGGTATCGGCGCGTGGGGCCTTGCATGGAGGCGTCGGCCCCGCCGGCCCGGGTTCAGGAGTTGCGATGAGAGACCGAAGTCCATGGTCGGGATGGATAACGATGCTTCTGGCGGCCGTCCTGGCCGCGGGGCTCGTGGGTCTGACCGTCCTTTTCGGATACTGGCATCCCCGCGCCGGGAGTCGTCGCAACGGGGTCTCAGACCGCTCGGCGACGCTTCCCGAACCTCGTGGGGCGACGGCCCAGGGAAGTCCCGGACCTCGCGAAGGAACGGGAGGGCCTGGACGGGAGGCCGGCGGGCCGGGCCTCCGGTTACTCCCGGCGATCCCGGCCTCCTTCGGCGACCCGCGATTGGGGCCGCTCCGTCAGGCGGCGATGACCTGGCGGCAGTCGACCGGTCCTCGGCGTCGGATGGTCGATCAGGTCTGCCTGGTCCCCGACGTCCCATCCTTCTTCGAGGCGATCGCCGCGTGGGATGAGCGATCCTTCTTCCCCATCCTGATCGACGAGCCGGCGTGGACCTTGCCGTTCCTCCGGGCATTCCGCCCGTCGCGCGTGGTCCGATACATCCGGCGGGGAGATGGTCGCACGGCCCAGGTGAGTCCGTCCCGGAGTCCGACCCGGGCGGAAGTGCGACTGGCCCACTGGCAGTCGGCCATCGAGGCCGTCGCGAAAGCCTGGTCGGACGAATCTCCGCCGGATGGTCAGTTCCCGCCCGCCGGCGCGCCGCCCCGGGGATTGGGACCGACTCCGCCGGGCCTGGTGCTGACGTCCCCCGACAGCCCGATGCTGGCCGGTGCCGTCGCCCTGGCCGCCGGCCGATTCCAGCCGTTGGTCCGCGTGGAGCCCACCATGTGGACATTGGATGACACCCGCAACCCCGGCCGGGTGTACCACCTCGGCGACAAGCTGACGCTCCCCGAGGCCACGCGGTTCGCTCGTCACCTGGAGGCGCGAGTCGCCTCGGTAACTCCCCGTTATGGTCAACTCGGCGACGACTGCGATTTCCTGACGATCGCCGGCGATTGGCCGTATCGATATGAAAACGACGTGGAACGAGGTCCCGTTCGCGGGGTCCATGCGCTCGACGATCTGATCGGCCGCAAACTCGAGGGGGATACGGACGCGCAAGGACTCAATCTGTCCCGGCGGCGGTGGGCCTATGCCGGCCGATTGCTGGGCGACCCGGCAGCGAGCGTCGCCCGAGCCATGGGCGCCTTGTTCCTCCGGCCCGCCGAGGCGCTGTTATGGGACACGTACAACGCGGGGGGCATGTGGTCCGACTACAGCCTGTTCTCGGCGGCCGATCGGCTCGGTCGATCCTCGAGCGGGCCGGGCGGCGTCTTGATCCGCGCCGGCGAGCGCGCTGACCTGGGGAGCTGGCATCGGGTCGTTGATCCTCGGAATCGATTCGGATTCATCTGGATCAACTCCTCGGGGAGTCCGCAGATGTTCAATATCAAGGGCGGCCCGGGCCGGCCTGCCGACTTGCCCACCGGACTCCCCGCGGCCGTGGTGATGATCCACAGCTTCTCGGCCGCCGACCCTTCCGATCCCCGGACGATCGCCGGGCGATGGCTGGCGCAGGGGGCTTTCGTCTATTACGGATCGGTCAACGAGCCCTACCTCCAGGCCTTTCGCCCCGCCGGCCTGGTCGCCGAGATGGTGGCCGCCGAGGTGCCCCTGGCCGCCGCACTGCGCCAGGGCGAGTTCGAGCCGTTCGGACGTCCCTGGCGCCTGATCTACCTGGGCGACCCCCTCTACCGGCTGCCGAGCCTGACCGGCACGATTGGCCCTCCCTCGGCCGATCACCAGACTTTGTTGACGACTGACATTCCGTCGGCGGTTGCAGGCCAAGCGCGAGAACCCTCGAACGGAGAGTCTCGCCCGGCTCTCTCGACCAATGACCGAGTTTCCTCGCGCGAGTGGCGAAAGATGGTGAAATCTTACGAAGATTGGCCGGTCGTCGAGGTCACCGCCTCGGAATCGCGCCCCGCCACATCCACTGGGGGCTATGATGAAACGCTCCTGAGATGGTGCCTGGATGCCGCGATCGTCGAGCTGGAGGCGAATCTCCCCGTGGACGATCGGCGCCCGTCGCTCGCCGGTTCACGGCAGCCCGAGCGACTCTCGGTCCTGAAGCGGATCCGTCGCAACCAGCTCGAACGGAGCCTGTGTCCGATCTATGAGGATTTGTTGATCGACGCACTCCGGGATTCCGGCGAGCTGGAAGAGTTGCATCTGAGGCTGACGCGGATTCCCCCCGATGAGCGTCGCCCTGTCGTCTGGCAGGCGATCGAGAACACGGCGATGGCCCGGCTCTCGCAGATGGCCCAGGACCGTGATCCCGGCCGAGGCTTCGCCCGCGCCCTCGACCTCTGGGATGGGATGATCCGCCTCTCCTGGCCCGCCGACCCCGATTTCCCCGCGCAACTCACCGAGCGGGTCTCCGCGATGGCCGAGGCCGATGCCCCCCGACGCCTGGCCCCCTGGCTCAATTGCCTCCGAAAGGCCGGCCCCGAGCTAGGAGCGCGGCCCGGGCCGAGCTCGCTCGCCACGGTCATCGCGGCCGAGCGAGCCCGAGTCGAGGCCAAGCTCGGCCCGAGCCCCTGAGCCCGGGGCCGCTTGGGCCTCCAGCCGCTTCGCGTCGCGTCGTGCGGGGGCCGGTCAGGTCAAGAGGCGGGCTCCGACAGGGGGTCATTCACCGGGATGCTGGACACCACGATTACGCCGTTGCGGGTGCCGACGTCGCGATAGGTCGAGTAGACGGTCGTGTTCGACCGGATCGCGATCTCGAGATGGCTGAGTGGCCGACCGATGATGGTCGCGTTGTCCATCTGGTTGGACTTGACGAGGTTCAGATTACCCGCGTCATCGATGACCAGACCATTGGCCATCCCGACGCGAATCGACTGCACATTGCCCTGGATGTCGATCGTCGCGGTCTGGGCCCCTCCGCCGTCGATGGAGTTGGCCTTGAGGACGAGTCCCGGCGGGGCGGGTGGCTCGGTTGCCGGTTGTCCTGGTGCCAGCGACTCCACGATGTTCGTCGTCGGGGCGAACTTCCCTGAGACCGAGGTGAGCGTCTGAGACTTGTTCGCGTTGCTCGTGTATTTCGTGGTGATTCCCTGGGCGCTGGTGATCGACGCCGTTTGTCCGGCTTCCAGGGTAGTCGAGCTCGTGGTACTCGAGCTGCTCACGCTATTCGCTTTGCTTGCGGCAGCCGCCGCCGTCACACTGCTTGAGGTAGATGCTGCTATACCGAAGAGCGAGCCTTCCCCACCCGCGGTATTGCCGGCGGCCGGCGGCAAAATCCGGTATGACGGCGCCGGGGGAAGTGTGCGGAGCTGGAGTTGCGTGTTAGCACCGATCGAATCCAGGACCACGGAGGTGACGCCCGGCGTCAGGTTGATCTTGCCGCCGGCGATCAAGTCGAAGTTCTTCATCAGGACGGCGGCCAGAGGGTTGCCGCCCTCACCCGTCGTGCTATTGGCCTGGCCAGTTTCGACGAGCTGATTGTTGAGGATGCTGGCCAACGGTCCGCGCCCCCCCCCACCCTGAATCTGCCCGACGACCTTGGAGTAAGCGTTGGTCCCGCCGTACTCCAGATGCAATGCGCCAGAGTTGTCAACGGTTGTCCCGGCCAGGTTGCCGATTCCCACGATCTTGATCGTAGCGTGGCCACCCGTGGGTGTGGTGTAACTGAACTCGCTGTCCTTGTGCGAGAAGATGCCGCTCAGGAGCTGGCGTCCCTCCAGGCTTTCCAGTACGGGCCGGGCCCGATTCGTCCGGATCTTCCGCGAGCTCGCCGCCTTGCGCCTCATCGCTATCCTCCCGATCGTTGCCTCCTGCGGGACCGTGAGCCGCCACAGCATGCGGAGCCCCGGCCGATCGTTCCCCCTATTCAATTCGGCAAAGCGTCCCCCGGGCATAACCCCATCTCCGGAGTTTTCCCAGTACCCTCTGAATCCCCCATCTCTCCCGGCATCGGACCGAGGACGGCGACGGTCGACGACCGGCCGGCCGGGACGAGAGTCACCCGACATCTTGTCTCGACGGGAAGTCCGGCGACAAAATGACATAGGAGTTTTCCCGCCGTGCCGCACGTCGTGAAGGCCGGATCCTGGGGATCGAGTGGCCGGCGCCGGCAACAAACAGTCCCAAGATCGGTCGATGGCCCTGGCATGCAAACGTCACGGCCGGTAAACTCGGCAAGAACCGCGAGTCCCGAAGTTTCGAAAGCGGTCGACGGTGCTTCCTGAGTTCGGAAGTTCACCCGAGGGCCGTCGTCCCGAGGGATTTCGCAGCGGATGATGAGTCGTACGGGATGGCGGAGCCCCCGCCGGGTCGCGAAGGCCCGGCCTGTCCGGCAAGCTCCCCATTTCGAGGCGTTCATCCCGAGTCGCGCTTCGGTGCCCGACTCGACAGACGATCACGTGACGAAAGGAGACATCCTGGTGGTGCGCCGCTTTGTGACGCTTACCCTGTCGTTCTGCCTGGTCCTGGGCGTATTGCTCTCGCAGATGAGCCCGTCCTTCGGTCAAGCCGAGGCCAAGAAGGCCGCTACGCCTCCCCAGGCCGATACCGCCAAGAAGGAAACACCCAAGCCCGCGGAGCCGGCGACCAAGGAGGCCCCCAAGCCCGCGGAGCCGGCGACCAAGGAGGCTCCTAAGGCCGCCGAGGCCCCCAAGGCCACCGAGGCCCCCCTGCCCCCGATTCCCAAGGAGGTCCAGGACAAGATCGACGCCGCCCGCAAGGCCGTGGCCGAGGCGATCGTCGCCGCCCAGGATGCCGGGCTCGTCGAGACCTCGATTGATCCCCCCCCGATCCTCGATATCCTCATCACCGGCCGCGCGACCGACGCACGGACGCTCAAGAGTACCACCGCGAAGAAACCGTTTCCCGTCAGCCCCGAGGTTTTCGGCGCCTGGTTCACCGGCTTCGGCACCCTCGATAAGGTCGACTACGTCCACGACGTCCGGATCGTCAATCCCAGCGCGGGCCTCAAGCAATGGTACGACCAGCGCGCGGCGATCCTGAGGAATGCGATCGCCGAGGTCCGCAAAGCCAAGGGCCCGGCGCCCAAGCCGGCCGAAACCAAGAAGGCCGAGGAGCCGAAGAAGGCCGAGCCGGCCAAGAAGGCTGAAGAACCGAAGAAGAAGTGAGCAGGACTTCCATCCCGATGAGATGTTCGCCCTGCTGCCACGGTCTGGCGGATGACGATCGGCTCGCCCGCACGGGCGGGCCGTCGCTCCCGATCGGATATCAACGCATCCTTCTGCCGGAGGCTTCCCGACTGCCCCACGCCCCATCCAGGCAGGATGCACGTCGCCGAATCCGAATCTCGAACATCCTGGCCTGACCTCTAAACGCTTCGGGGGCAGGCCAGGATTGCGAAGAGACTTTCGGGGGCCATCCGCGGCCGTGGTCATCCGCCCTGAGTGCGTAACTCCTTCTGAATTCCGGATTCCTTCCTTGGTTGTGGTCACAGGCCGCGTTAGTATGGAATCCTCAATTCTGAGCCTCCCGGAGTTTCCGGGCAGTGTGATGATGCGCGTTTGTATGCCCGCGCAGATCGGAGTCTGCCTCGGAAGCCTGATTCGCCGTCTTGCAGGGTGCTCCGTGACCAACGAATTCCACGATGTCCCCGCGAGGGTGCTCGCGAAGACCGGGCAAAGTCTTTCCGAGACAGCCTCTCAGCCTCATCGTCAAGCTCTCGCGTCGACACGTTCCCCGATCCAATCCGAGGCTGCCCTCCGTGACGTTGAGTGTCGTGTCCAAGGCGTCCCCGCCGCTGCCGTTGCTCTCGATGGCGTGCGAGACTGCGCAACGGATGGGAGCAGCCGGTATCCTCATCCTCCCCGAAGGGCCCATGGATTGGGACCTCGTACGGCTGACCGGCGCCGGTGAGGTCGCGGTCCTGGTGGCCAGCGCGTCGGATCGGCAACTCGAAGCGGTCCGCAAGGCCGGATTGATCGCCGTAGAGGTCGAGCCGACCGAGGCGGCCATCTCCGAGCGGATCAGCCTGGCCTTGATCGAGGCGGTCGCCAACGATCATCTCCAGGCCGGCGCGCGCGTCGTGGTGATCTACTCGGGATTCGAGGCTGAAGCCATCGACTCCCTGAGCGTCATCCGGCTGGGCGAGCACCTGGAGCGTCTCACCGCCCGCGACCTGCGGGTGCTCGAGACCACCGTGCCGTTCGAGACGCTCAAGGCGGTCGTGGACGTGGCCGTCGAGATCGGACGCGAGGGGCGCGAGGGGAAGGCGGTCGGGACCTTGATCGTCGTCGGCGATGCGCGGAACGTCATGGTCCGAAGTCGTCCGCTGGGCTTCGACCCGTTCAAGGGATACCGTCGCAAGGAGCGGAATGTCCGCGACCTGCGCGTGCGGGAGGCCATCAAGGAGATCGCCCAGCTTGACGGCGCGTTCGTCGTGGCGCGCGACGGCACGGTGGAGGCGGCCTGCCGGCTGGTGGACGCGCCGATGACCGGCCTGACGCTCCCCAAGGGGCTGGGCACGCGGCACTGGGCCGCCGCGGCGATCACCGAGGTGACCAAGGCGCTGGCCGTCGTGGTCAGCCAGTCCAACGGGACGGTGCGGCTGTTCCAGAACGGCGAGGTGATCCTGCGGATCGCCCCGATGCGGCACGCCCGAGCCATGAAGTGGCAGGATTCCGAGACCGAGCCCGGGGCCTCGTGAGCCTCCCGAGTGCGCCGTATATGATCGCGTGGGCGCATGTCGCGTTTGCCCATTGCGCGGGTGCCCATTCGGGGGCCGGAAAAGCGGTCGGGAACGAATGGAACGAGGATAATCCCAATCCCACGCACCGAACGAGTTGCCTTCGGTTACGATCACGTCCGTTCCAGGCGAGCGTCCTGAGGCATGCGTGGGTTTCCTGTCCCCGCCCGTGGCGTGACCGTAGGTCTCCCGGGCAGGGGACGTACTTTTTGTCAGCCAGGAGACGCTCCAGGACGCAGGGTCACCTCGACATCGTTCTTGAGCGGCTTTCCGTATGTGCTGCGTCCCTCGGAAACATAGCGCCGAATCAAACGCGTCAGGCGATCGAGGATCTCGGGCCGATCGGCCTGGAGGTTCCGTCGCTCGCCCGGGTCGTGGGTCAGGTCGAAGAGCTGGATGGGGGGCAGGCCCTTCGCTTCGGCCGAGCCCGGTCGCGGCGGGCTCCAGCCGCCCGAGTCGGGGCAGAGGATCAGCTTCCAGGCGCCCTGTCGGATCGCGAACGACCCGTTGACGGAATGATGGACGGTCGCCTCGCGGACCGGACCGGCCGCGGTACCGAGCAGGTCGGGCAGGATGCTGACGCTGTCCTCGCCTATCTCGCCCGGTAGCGAGTCGCCGACGATCGACGCGATGGTCGCCATCAGGTCGGTCAGGCAGATCGTATCCTCGCAAGTCGTTCCGGCCTTCACGCGGCCTGGCCACCGGGCGATGAAGGGGATGCGGTGGCCGCCTTCGAAGATGTCGGCCTTGTAGCCTCGCCACGGACCGTTCGGATTGTGGCCGAGCCGGGCCAGGGCGGGGAAGTCGGCCGACGGCGAGCATCCGTTGTCGCTGGTCACGATCACCAGCGTGTTGTCACCCAGCCCGTTGCGATCGAGCGCCGCGAGCACCTCGCCGACCGCGGCATCCACCTGCGCCACGAAGTCGCCGTAAGGACCGAGCCCGGTCCGGCCTCGGAAGTCATCGGTCGGGACGATCGGCGTGTGCGGGGCTGTCAGGGCCAGGTAGAGGAACAAAGGATGATCCTCGTCGGGCCTGCCTCGAGCGTCCAGGCAGGACACCGCTTCGCGCGCCAGCGCGGGCAGGACGTCCTCGGCCTCGAAGTCCTTCTGGGCCGGCCCCTTGCGGATATAGGTCTTCTCCGTCGTGGGCACGCCGACGCAGCGATCGTCGCGGAGGAAGATGTAGGGCGGCATATCGAGCGAGGCACTGATCCCGAAGAACCGGTCGAAGCCCAATGTGGTCGGGCCGTGGGAAAAGGGCCTGTCATATCGGACCGTCGACAGATCGCCTTTTGGGTCGACCGCGTCGCCGAAGGCGTTGGGTTTCGAGGTCTCCCAGCCCAGGCCGAGGTGCCACTTGCCGACGGCCGCGGTGCGATAGCCGTGACGCCGGAGGAGCGCGGCGACGGTCAGGCGTCCCGGCTCGATCAGGGGCGGTGAATACCCGCCCAGCACGCCTTCACGGAGCCGCGATCGCCATGCGTAGCGTCCGGTGAGGATGCCGTATCTTGTGGGCGTGCAGACCGCCGAGCCGCTGTGGGCGTCGGTAAACCGCATCCCCTGCCCCGCCAGGCGGTCGATGTGTGGGGTGGCGATCTTGCCCTCCGGATTGAAGCAACGGAGGTCGCCGTAGCCGAGGTCGTCGGCCAGGATGTAGACGATGTTGGGTCGCTGCGATGCGTTCGGGGCGGCCGGCGCGGGTGCAGGGCCGAGGAAGATCATCAGCCCCGCGATGATGGTCGCGAGGGGAGCGGACGATGATGGACGTGGCATGCTGGGTCGATATCCCATGGGGGCCTCCGGGGGGGTTGAAGCGAATCGCCAGATTCGACTCAACCCCTCGCGATCCGGGCGAGAGTGCTGTGTCGAACCGGGTTCATCGCATCATCTGGATGACTTCGATCGCTTCGTAGCAGGCCGCGATGGCCAGGACCAGGGCCACCAGTGCGCTGGCCTGGATGTTGAGCCGCACCGCGCGACCGAATCGGCCCAGGGCCGTGCCACCCAGGGCGTCCTGGAACAGGTAGATCGGGATCAGCAGGGCGAAGAAGGCGGCGAGGATGTAGCCTTCTCCCTCCAGGAGCATCGTCACGCTATGGGGGAGCATACCTGCCGCGCCTTGGGCCGAAGTCGGCGACAGGATGATACCCCAGGTGAAGGGACGGACCAGCGCCACGACGACTCCGATACCGGGAAGGACCATCGATGGCAGGGTGATCATGGCGATCGTCCCCAGGAAGTAGTTGACCACGAAGGTCACGGCGGCGGCGTAGAGGATGTTGCCGCTGCCATAAGCCTGGCCGGCGGCGCCCAGCGGCCCCTTTTCGCCCCTGAGCTGGGCCCGAATCACGGCGACGAGCATGTCCTGAACGTCCGGGACTTCGTAGATCAGGAGCGATCCCACCATCACGAGGCCGAAGTAAACCAGATGCATGCCCCAGACCAGGGCCGGCCGTCGCGCGATCTCCTGGAAGGGTGCCGCGAACCAGGGCGGCCGGACTCGGCCCGCCATTCCCCGGTAGAGCCCGATCAGCACGCCGGAGCCGCCCACGAGAAAGATCGCCTGTCCGGCCAGGTACAGGTCATAAGTCCTGCGTGCGAGACGGTCTGGTGGCGTGACGTAGGCGTATTTCTCCGACGGGAAGGCGCCCTCGAGCTGGCGATCGAGGGTGCGCCGATTTGTGAGATCCTCGCGGCCCATTCCGAACAGGATCGCGCGATGGACCGAAGGATCGCCTGAAGGGAAAAGCTTCATCGCGGGTGCCGAGTCCCGGATGAGAAACGACTCACCGAAAGTGGCAAGTCCGGGCTTGAGTACGCCGACCACCTGGAGGACTCGATCGCCGACCTTCAGTTGGTCGCGCGGCGAACTCTTGGGGCCGGCGAGGACCTCGTCGCGGTCGGCCTCCGGCAGACGGCCGGATTGCAGCGAATCCGCCGCGATGCCCGCCTCCGGGAAACTCATCGCGATCAGCTTGGGGCGGAGTTGACATTGCAGTTGGAAGGCGACGCTCGGCAGGGCCAGATTCAAGGAGCTGATCATGGACTCGGCACGATCGTCGGCCGGCAAGAGCCGGACGTACGCCGGGGTCGCCTTGCCGGCCGAGAGCTTCTTGGTCGCTTTATCGTTCTCGGGGCCGACGACGATCACGCCATGCGCCCACGGCGACAGGGAGTCGTTGCGGTGGCGGTTGTAATATGCCAGCATCATCACCCCAAGACCGATCGCCGCAACGGCGGCCCAGGCGAACGCTTTCATGCTGACCCCACTGTCTGTGAACGAAAAGTGCAGGTCCCGGACGACCCATGCGAAGTTAACCGAGCCCGGAGGTCCGGTCCATGATTTGGGCAGGAATCCGAGCCGGGCTTCGTCCGCGATTCCTGATGCATCGAATCAGGAAGCAGCGTCCCGGCTACGAACCGTCCGATCGAAGGGAGACCGAGAGTTACAGGAAACCGGTCGACGCAGTCGCCAGGATCCAGCCGACTCCGACGGAACGGCCCATGCCTTCGATCCATCCGGGTTCGGAGCGCGAACGCTCACCCGACGGAGGTTTGCGCTGGTTTGCACTCGCTTGCAAGATTTCGCCGGGTCGCCCTCGTCGATCCCCCTGGTCGGCAGGGAGTTGGAGTGGAATCCGCCAGCGGGTCGGACAGGACGGCAAGTGCCTTGTAAACGTGTCCCGCGCCCGGTGATGATCCGACTCGCCCCATCGATCTTCCAGTGGTCGCCCGTCACGTTCGCTTGTCTCTTGGGGGAATCAACTGCTCACTTTCGCTTCCCACTATTATTAGAATGCCGCGACTTTACAATTATCTGAATGCACCTATCGTGAATTCGGGCCGTTTTGATCCCGAACCCTATGCGGCAGAAGCGGATAAAATTTTCCAAAAAAATGGGACCTTGCGCGCAGCAGGCGACGGCGTACCCGACGGAATCGGGACCGTCGCTCCTCTCTCGACCTCCATGGGTCTTCGTGTCGCGGATCGCGATCCGCATCGAAAGCGATCTGGTTGGGAGAGCCGCGTCGGAACGTGGACGACGATCCGGGGTCGTTCGCGGCCCCCGATCGTCGTCTCATCAGGACGATTGATCCTGTTCCTCAATACGAGTCCGAGCTGACGACCTCGCCGCCGCTGATCGAACCGAGTGCGATCCAGGTTTGCGGGTTGATCGAGTTCTTGACGAAGTGGACCGAACCGTCGCCGAAGAGGGTATTGACTCCGCCCGGATGCCGGCTCCGGGACGCGCCGAAGGCGTACCCTTCGGACGACGAGTTGTAGCAGGCCAGCATCTGGACGGGCTGGCTGTCGCAGAGCTCGCCGGGTTGCGGCGGGCTGTGGCCCGGACCCGTGACGAAGCCGGCCACGACGTCCACGTTGATGCCGCTGCCGAGGTAGTCGATGACCCCGTTGGGCGTGAATCGCGTCATGTAGGAGCCCGCGCCGGGATCCTCGAACCAGAGGGTCCCCCGGACGTCGTCGTTCGCCCCTTGCAGGATCTCGGAGACGAACTGGGTGTTGCTCAGCCCGTCCGTGGCGGACGCGACCCGGATCGTCATCGGGCCCGACCCGCTGCTGTTGCTGCCGAACGGGGCCTGGCGATAGAGCGAGGGGTAGGCCCCGAAGGCGACCCCGCCGTAATCCGTGTTGCCCACATTGACGCCGTAATTCCCCTTGCTCACCGAGTAGGGATACGACGGGATCTGGCCCCCGGTCGCCGCGCTCAAGGCCGTGAAGCTGAACGCGTTATCGCTATCGCTCGGGCACTGGAACGAGGCGATCTTGGTTGCGATCACGGTGCTGTTGACGACGAAGCCGCCCAGGGGCGCCGATCCGACCGGCGCGCCCTCGACCCCGATCGACGCATTGAAGGCATTGTAGAGCGGGGCTTGCTCGACATAAGGCAGCATCAAGACGAACCAGGGCGTGTTCTGGCAACCACGCGCGAAGCCCGGGCTCTTGCAGGCACCGACCCCGACCCCGTAGACGAGGGAGATCGGATAGCAGCCGTTCGACGACTCGTAATTGGCAAGGCCCAGCCCGACTTGCTTGAGATTGTTGGTGCACTGGATCCGCCTGGCCGCTTCGCGCGCCGCCTGCACGGCCGGAAGCAGCAAGGCGATCAGGACCGCGATGATCGCGATCACCACCAGGAGCTCGATCAACGTAAAACCATGACGTTTCGGTGACATCTGTCAATACATCTCCAGGATCGTGGTCGGAAAATCGTCAAGATCAACCGGATTCCTCGGGGGCGCTCGCGAGAAAGCACGACGAAGCCCAGGCCGATCCCGATGCCTTCTCTCGGGATCATCCCAAAGCACCCCATCGGCAGGTTGACAGTTCGAGAGCTCCGACGC
>JBKQHM010000448.1:0-10898 GCA_052148775.1 Isosphaeraceae bacterium
AGAGCTCGCTGATGACGTTGAACGGCAGCATGATCCATGTCGGCCTCAGGTACGACTTCAAGTAACCGCCGAACCCCTGCTCCTCGATACCGAAGAGCGGCACGGCGACAAATACCGAGAGTGCCAGCGCCGCTGTGGTCGAGAGCGAACCCGTCGGTGCTTCGTAGCCCGGGAGGATCGAACAGAGGTTGGACACCGCGATGAACAGGAACAAGGTCCCCAGGAATCCCAGGTACTTGGCCGGATTTTGGAGGCCCACTCCCTTGATCTGTTCCTCGATCGTGGTGACTACGATCTCGAGGAACCCTTGCCAGCGCGAGATGTGCACTTCCGTCACGAGCTTGCGCGTGATCAACCACGAGCCGACGGTCATCACGAGCATCAACCCCCAGGTCGTGACGATCGTGCTGTTGAGCTCGAGGAAGCCGTAGCGGCAGAAGACCAGGTCATCGGGTGAAAGGCGCAATATGGGTCTCCTCTTCCAATTGAGTCGGCTCTTGGGCCGGCGCTCGTGTCAGCCGCTTCACGACGATGGCACGCGCGAACAGGAATCCCAGGATGCACGCGACGAGCCTCGACCAATGACCTTGCGCCGCAACATAGAATCCAGCCAGGATGAGGCTGGTCCGCAGCAGCAGGCTGCCGAGGAACCAGAGCGCCGGCGTCTCGGACTTGACGCCCTTCTGGACCGTCCACCAAAGGCCGCCGAAGAAGAACACGCCGAGCAAGGCGCCGGCGAGGAACGCCAGGAGAAGGGCCAGGCTGTCACTCATCCGAATCCTCCTGGATTTCCTTGTATTCCGAGGCGACCCATTTCCAGGCATTGAGACAGCCGACGATCAAACCGATGAAGAGCAGCATCAGCGTCCAGGAATACCGACTCGGATAGTGCTTGTCCACCCACATGCCGAGTGCCGCTCCGAGAAGCGTCGGAATCGTCACGGACCAGCCGACCAACCCCGACATGCCCAGGCCGAACCAGACGCTCCTCGGGCCCCGGCGCAGCGCCTTCAGCTTGCGCGCCGCCTGTGCGCCGACCTGCCGGCTGAAGCGGGTCTCTTCGTTCGCGATATTCGCTTTGGATTCTTCATTCATGTTCAAATTCCATGAAGCGGTGGATGAACCCGCTCTCCATCTTCGCCAGCACCGCGCGAACGCGATGCTCCTGCTCGTCCACCTCGAGAAACTCCCGCTTCACGGCCTCATGGAGTTTGTCGAGGTCCGTCCCGCCGATCGCATTGCGTACCGAGACCAGGACATCCATGCCCGCCTTGACCAGCACGCCTTGATCGACGGCCAAATAGACCTCACCGTCCGCCTCCGTTTGATAGCTGAGGATCCCGGGCCCGAGGGCCGCTGCGCAGTCGAGTCGATGCGGCAAGAAGCCGAAGGAGCCCGCGAGTGTCTGGGCCACGATCTGTTTCACCCCCTTCGCGTCGACGAAGATCTTGAAGGGGAGTAGGACCTTGAGATTAATGGGCTTCGGCTCCCTGTTCGACCTTGGGTTTAGGTTTCCCGTTCGGCTGGGGTTTCACTTGACCTTTGGGTTTGGGGCCGGGGTCGGCGGGACTTGCCGGCTTGGCGGCCTTCGCTTTTTCGATGGCCTCGTCAATCGACCCGATCATGTAAAAGGCACTCTCGGGATAGTCCTGGAACTCATCCTTCAGGATGCGCTCACAGCCATCGATCGCGTCCTTCAGGCTGACGTCCTTTCCCTTGATGCCACTGAACTGCTCGGTCGCGAAGAACGGCTGGGTCAGGAATCGCTCCAGCCTGCGGGCGCGGCCGACGACCTTTCGGTCATCCGGGGAAAGTTGCTCCATCCCGAGCATCGCAATGATGTCCTTGAGTTCCTCGTAGCTCGCCAGCGTCTTCCGGATGCTCTGCGCCAGGAGGTAATGCCG
Organism: Isosphaeraceae bacterium; assembly: GCA_052148775.1. Classification (GTDB taxonomy): domain Bacteria; phylum Planctomycetota; class Planctomycetia; order Isosphaerales; family Isosphaeraceae; genus CAVZRC01. The sequence continues at coordinate 1,905 of JBKQHM010000448.1, forward strand.
CTCGCCGATGATCGTCGGCGTCGCCATCTTGGAGTTCGATTGCAGCAAATCGATGGCCGGATAGAGACCCTCGCTCGCCCGCTTGCGGGAGAGGACGATCGACGCGGAAAGGTGCGAGAACGTGTGCACCGCCGCCGGGTCGGTCAGGTCGTCCGCCGGTACATAGACCGCCTGGATGGACGTGATGGCGCCCGAATCGGTGTTGGCAATGCGCTCCTCCAACCCCGATAGCTCGGTGCCCATCGTCGGCTGATAGCCCAACCGCGACGGCATCTGCCCCATCAAGCCGGACACCTCCATGCCCGCCTGGATGAAACGAAAGATGTTATCGATGAGCAACAGGACGTCGCGATGCTCGTCATCGCGGAAATACTCGGCCATCGTCAGCGCCGCCAGGCCCACGCGGAACCGGGCGCCCGGGGGTTCGTTCATCTGGCCGAACATCATGATCATGTGAGGGAGCACGCCGGCTTCCTTCATGTCATGGTAGAGCTCTTCGCCTTCGCGGCAGCGCTCGCCGATGCCGCAAAACATGCTCACGCCCTTCTGATGCCCGACCATATTGTGGATCATCTCGGTGAGCAACACCGTCTTGCCCACGCCGGCGCCCCCGAACAGTCCAGCCTTGCCGCCGCGTTCCAGCGGCACCAAGACGTCGATGACCTTGATGCCCGTCTCGAAGACCTCGGTCTTGGTGGACCGGCTGGCCAGTGACGGCGGGTCGCGATGGATGGTGCGCCATTCCACGTCGGTCGGTGCCGGCTGGCGGTCGATGGGATTGCCGAAGACGTCGAACATCCGCGAGATGATCCCCTTGCCGACCGGCACCTTCAACGGCCCGCCGGTGTCCTCGACCGACATGCCCCGGGCGAGGCCCTGCGTGGGATTCAGGGCGACGCCGCGGACATGATCGACGTCGAGTTGCATCAGCACCTCGATGGAGACCCGCGGGTCCTCCCCAGCGTAGAGCAACGAGTAGATGGGCGGCAAACGGTCATCGAACCGCGCATCGACGACGCTCCCTCGCACCGAGGTGATGACGCCGCGATTTGCGGTTTTCGTTTCTAAAGCGGATATCGCCGACTGGGTCATTTGTACGCCCTGTTCTTGGATACGATGCATGCCATTTCTGTCAGTTCGTGGGTCGAGCCAGAAGGATCGCGCTCGATCGAGGGCTCATGTGGTATGCGTGTGGATCGTCCCAGGGCGTTTCCTCGCCCGCGGCGAACAGATCTCGAGGCGATTCGCGAGTAGTGTCAGCGGACAGGTGCCACCGGGTCCCCTCCGCTACGACGGGCAAGCTGACATCGACCGCATCGGAGCCGGCGTTGAATATCAAGCAAATTTGGTGCCGTTCGTCTTCGCAAATCAAACAAGTAAATGTCTTTTCTTTCGGATTGGACCAGTCGGGAGATCCACCTCGCGGGCCGAACCAGTGGATCTCGGCATCCGTATAGAATCGCTCCTCGCTCAGGATGGGATGGTCGCGACGAAAGGCGATAATCCCACGGGTGAAACGGAGGATTTCTCCATGCTTCTCCGCGAAGGTCCAGTCATGCCAGCTCGTCTCGTTGTCCTGGCAGTAGGCGTTGTTGTTGCCGCCTTGCGTGCGACGAAATTCGTCCCCCCCGAGCAGCATCGGCACGCCGCGCGATATCAGCAGGGTCAGGAGCAAGTTCTTGATCTGGACTTTCCGCAAGGTCTCGATCCCGGCATCCGTCGTCTCGCCCTCGGCGCCGTTGTTCTCGCTGAAGTTGGCGTCGGTCCCGTCATGGTTGTTTTGCCCGTTGCCTTCGTTGTGTTTGTCGCGATAGCTCACCAGGTCATTGAGGGTGAAACCGTCGTGGCAGGTGATGTAATTGATGCTGCACTCGGGACCTTTGCCGGAATTCGTATAGATGTCGGCACTGCCGCAGATGCGGCTGGCGAACGATCCGAGCATCCCATCATCGCCCCGCCAGAAGCGTCGGACATCATCGCGGTACCGGCCATTCCACGATGCCCATCGCCGCTCCGAAAAACTACCCACCTCGTACGCACCGGCGCCGTCCCATGCCTCGGCGATGAGCTTCACATCTCTCAAGATCGGGTCCTCGGCGATCCGTTCGAGGAGCGGGGCGTTGGGCAGCAACTTGCCGTTACCGTCCCGACCGAGGATCGACGCAAGGTCAAACCGGAATCCATCGACATGCATCTCCATCATCCAGTAACGGAGCGCGGCCAGGATGTGGTCCCTCACCACGGGATGGTTGGCGTTGATGGTATTCCCGGTACCGGTGTCGTTCCTGTAGTAGCGCCTGTCCGGCGCGAGCATGTAGAAAATCGTATTATCAATCCCGCGAAAGCACAACGTCGGGCCCAGTTCGTTTCCCTCCGCTGTGTGATTGAACACGACATCCAGAATCACCTCGATACCGGCCTGATGGAGCGCCAGGACCATTTCCTTGAACTCCAGCTTCTGCTGACCCAGTCCTCCCGCACTGCTGTAGGATGATTTCGGCGCGAAGAAGGACACGGGATCGTAGCCCCAGTAGTTCCTGAGCCGCTTACCGGTCTGCGGATTGAGGGCCGACATCGCGCACTCGTTGAACTCGTGTACGGGCATCAATTCCACGGCCGTGATTCCCATTTCTTTCAAGTAGGGGATCTTCTCCATCAGGCCGCGGTACGTTCCGGGATGCTCCACGCCGGAGTTTGGATGAATGGTGAAACCACGAACATGCATCTCATAGATCACTGTCTTTGACGAGTGATGTCTGAGCGGCTGGTCGTCATGCCAGTCGAAGTGATCATCGGTAAACACACATTTCGGCATGGCTCCGGCATCATCGATCTCTGAACGAACCAAGTCGCGATCGGCCGCGGAGGGGTCATATCCCCGCGTCAGGCCAGGATCCGAATCAGGGAACGGCGTGATCGCCGTGGCAAGTGGGTCCAGGAGCAGCTTGTTGAAATTGAAACGATGTCCTTCACACGGTTGGTACGGGCCATCCACCCGGTAGGCGTAGAGTTGACCGAGGCGAATCCCTTCGATCCATACGTGCCACACATCTCCCGTGTGGTTGCGTACGGGATCGAGATCAATCACCTTGGCAGGGATTGCGTCGGAGGGTTGGTCAAACAACTCGAGCCGAACCCGGGTCGCGTAACGGCTAAACAAGGCAAAATTCACTCCTCCCTCGGATTCATGAATGCCCAACGGTAAAGGAAGGCCCCTTCGCACTTCAGAGCGTTCGGAGACATCAACGACGTAGTCAGTCAGTGGGCGCTGAGGCGTCTCCGTGCCTCCGGCGTGCGCATCGAGCTTTGGCGCCAGTCGGCCGGCCGGCTCGGACAACATCAGACCTCCCGGGGTTCGCATACCGTTGTGTGTTGTTGCCTGCTGCATTGTGTCGTCTCTTTTCATTCCCCTTCCCGATCATCAAGGCGTTGCGGACGATGCCTCCCTCAGATGCGCCCCAGGAACACGGGGATCAGTTCGATCCCAGGACCAACCCCAGGCTACCGCTCGAGCCGTAGCCCCAATTCCGTCTATAACCCCAGCGTGTAGAGGCGCCCGGCAAGAACAAGTTCAAGACAGTGAGCAAGATCCTACGGAGGCTCATGGATTCATGAACCTTTCGATGCTCTGAGACCCCGAGGGAGCCGCGGCCGTGAAGCGCTCGACCACCGCCGGCTCGTTTCCGAACCTGGGTCGCTCGGGATTTCTGTCCGGCTGGGTGGCCATTTGGTGCCTCCCTCGTGACCGTAACCGCCTGGCGCCCCGCAAGCGAAATAAGAAAGCCGACGTGGCGGAACACACAGTTGTATTCATCCACGTCGGCTTACTCGTCAACGAGCCTCCCGGCCAACCCGGTTTGCCCTTTGTCCAGTCATCCGACAATTTCGATTCAGGTTTTCATCGGAGCCGAATGCGAGTCCGCACGGGCTCCGCGGCTACTCTCATGATCCCGCGCGAGAAGGGAAAAGCAATCGAATTCTTTTCCAACTCATTGCTGAAACCATTTGTAGCCACACCTCTTCGAAGCCAAGGCGTTCGGCGGCTTGCGTTCTCGATCTTCTCGCCGAGGTTGTGCACGATATCCTTGGTCTTCTCGGCAACGGTGTGCCCGGCGTCCTTGACCTTCCCAGCGGCGTTGTGCGCAACGTCCTTGACTTTCTCAGCGGCGTCGTGAATTCCCTCTTTTACCTTGTCGCTCGTTCTCGCCATGACCTGGCTCCTGCTACGATGGTGGAAATAACAAAAAAAGCCCTCCCACGCGAATGCTCGCGCGGCAGGGCCACCTTGACCTTCAGCTCCCCACCCAATCGTAAGTGGGAGAAATCTACCCTCTATTGAATATCAGGCGATTCCAGAAAGCAATAGGCTTCTCTGTAATTTCTGCGAATTGCGTCGATGTCACGCGGCCAGGCTGTGCAGGCCCTCCGCTACGGCCTGGATGACCTCCTCCCTCGGTCACTCCGGGGCGTAGAACCACACGGATGATCTCACGCAGCAGCGCACACCGCTTGTCCGCATGGCTCGGACGACGTACCGGATCGCCTCACGGCGATGTCGAACGGTCGACCAACTTATCCGCCTCTCGGCCCTACGCCCGGGCCTCGGTCATCGTGAACATACAGGCACACGAGGAACCTCCCGAACTTCGCCCATGAGAACGCCACCGGGCCTCTCGGCTCGTCGGTAAGCTTCCCATGTTCTATTACGTTGTCGAGAAAAATGCTCATCTCACAGAAGTGATTCACAAGTTCTCCTGCATCCACTTGGTGGCGTTGTGGGCCAGTGCCGTGCCATCGGTAAGGTCGAGCTTCGCCCGAATGCGGTCGCGGTAGGTCTCGATGGTCTTGACGCTCAGTTGCAGTCGCTCGTCGATCTCCGCGGTCTTCACGCCCTGGTCGATGAGACGGAAGACCTCCGAGTCGCGATCGGCCAGCGCGGCGAACGCGCGACCTCGTGTCGCCCCCGGGCCGACGGTGCGCTGCAACATCGTCTGGATCATCACGTCGCTCATGTAGACCTTGCCGTCCAGCACCTGCCGGATGCCCTCGACGTCCTTGTCCGTGGCCTGATTCTTATTGATGTCGCGAGATCGTTTCCCGGAGCACGGCAACCCGGCTCTCGCCACCACGGTATCAGAGTACCTGGCGGGCTTATTGTGAGAAGATCAGCACGCTATAGGGGCCGATGGAAACCTGCGCATGCCAGGAAAACCTATCGTAGGCGCCCGACTCGGCGTTGACGTCAGTGCTCGGATGGTTCTGGAAGTCGTCATTGTAGCCCTGCCAATCGCTGTTGAAACGGAGCTTCCAGGTTCCCGCGGCCGGGAAGCCAATGATGTAGCCATCGTGCGCGTCATGGAAGAAGTTGGCGACGACCACGACGTCGTCCGCCGGTCCGCCTTTGTCCCAGCGGTGAAAGGCGATGACCTTGAGCTCGTCGTTCAGATGATAGACCTGCGTGTACTGCCCGCAGAGGCCGCGCGTGAAGCCGTCGCGGTTGCGACGCAACCGGATGAGGTCACGGTACAGCCGAACGATGCCATGAAACTCGTCGCGTTGGTCCCAATCGACGGGGACCGTGTCGCGGAACCATCCTCCCTCGAGGAATTCCTGACCTTCGAAAAGCATGGGGATGCCCGGGGCTGTGAAGACCATCGCGGCGGCCACCGTCGAACGTTTCTGTGCGTACCAGCCCTTGGGATCGTTCGGGCTGATCTCTTGTGGCACGCGTGCCCTGCCGTTCGCCACCTCGTCGTGCGATTCGCTGTAGATGACCCGGTCGAAGGCGTCGTCGTTGTATCGGTAGCAGATGGCGTCGCGGATGGCGGCGACCGTTCGTTGCTCGTCCTGTGGAGTGATCACTGCCTGGCGGATGGGGTGGACGAACATGGCGGCCCACTGCGCGCCGAACCCGGCTCCGCCGGCGCCAACGTCCTTGGTGAGCCACTTGTTGTTTTGAAGGTCCTCGGCGATCGTGATCCGGCCGGGGAATTTCTGCGCGACCTGGCTATTGATCCACTGGAGCAGGCTCCAGCCCTCGGGCAGATTCCGCACGTCGGAACCGTCGACGGTGCGAATGAATTCGGTGCAGTCGAATCGGAGGCCGTCGACGTGGTATTCCTCGAGCCACATCAAGACATTATCGAGGAGGAACTGACGGACCTCGCCGCGTCCGTAATCGGGCCGGGTTTCTCCCCACGGCGTCTTGGCCCGGTCGTCGTTGTAGAAGTAAATTCCGCCGCGATTGTTCTCGCACCAGCCATCGAACTGCCAAAGATCGAGGTCGCTGGGGCCCAGGTGGTTGTAAACAACGTCCAGGATCACAGCGATACCCTCCTGGTGGGCGCGCTTGACGAACTTCTTGAACGCCAACGGGCCTCCGTAAAGGGTCTCCACCGAGAAGATGTGGGCGGGGTTGTAACCCCACGAGCGGTCTCCCGCAAACTCGCCGATCGGCATGATCTCGATCGCATTGACGCCGAGCTTTTTCAAATGTCCCAGACGCGCCGACACCGAGGGAAACTCGCCCGGTTGGTCGACGTCCTCCTGGTCGTTGAACGTGCCGACATGAAGTTCGTAGATGACGAGCTCGTTCCACGGCGCGAGGTGGAAGTCGTCCCCTTGCCAGTCGAAGCTCGGATCGTGAACGATGGCATTTCCGACCGAATTCGTCACCTCACGCGCATACGGGTCGATGCGCTTGAACTCGCCCTTCGGCGTGGACAGGAGGAACCGATACTGATCGCCGGCATGGGCCTCGGCCACGTTGGCGTACCAGTATCCGTTCTCCTCAGGTTGCATGGGATGCTTGGTGCCGTCCCAGTCGTTGAACGATCCGATGACGGATACTTGCTGCGCATGGGGCGCCCATACGCGGAAGGCGACTCCTTGTGCATGCAGAATCGATCCCATGCCCTTGATCCTGGGTTCATCGCTCATGGTTGGTGCCTCCACTACTAGGATCATTCGATGAGTTTGACGATGGCGAACGCGGCCGCGTCGGCCAGTCTTCCGACCAGTATCGTCTGTACGGCACCCCGAACTGGGCGGTTCGTGGTGAGACGCTCCTTGACGAACCCGAACACGGACAATGCGATCAGGGGGGCGATTACGGACCCGATCAGGGCCGCGTTGGAGGATGAGAATGGACCGACGCCCAGCAGGGTCTCATTTTACCCGCATGATCCTCACCCCGAACGCCTGCACCTCAATCGCCGCCTCGCCTCCGGCAGGTTTAGTCACCCCGCCACCGATCAAATCATCAAGCTGGAAGGACCCCCAGGCACGATCGCCGATCGGCATTGCAAGAGTCTTCGGCTTGTCCGAGCCGTTCAGCACCACCAAGACGCGGTCGTCGCTCAAAGCGCGGAGAAACACGTACAATCCATCACGCGAGAAAACCTCGGCGAAGTTCCCCCGTCGCAGTGCGGGCTCGCGCTTGCGGAGGGCGATGAGCGCCTTCACGTCCTTCAAGAACGAAGAGTCTTGCCGATCGGCCGGGAACGCCGCGCCCACTTCGTATGAGGCAACTCCCAGCTCATTTCCGGCGTAGAGCAGCGGGACGCGGTCAAGCATGAGTTGGTAGGTCAGCGCAAGCTTGGTTCGCTCTTCCTTTGGCTCCTTCGCGATCGAGGCGAACGCGTCTTCGTAATTGTCGATCGGCGCCATCATCGTTCGCGGAGAGGGATAGAACTGCTTCGCTTCCCTGGCGATAAAAGAGAGTTTGCTGACGTCTTCATCTTTACCAAAAACCTCGCGAACGGTCATGGCGCTGAAGTCGTAGGCACCGTCAAAACCGGCTTCGGTCACGAACTCGCCGATCTTCCTTGGAATGATTGTGAGCTCGGGGAGGAGCAAGAACTCCCTCTGTGGTGGTGCCGATCTCAGCTCGGTAACGAAGCGTTTCCAGAAGGAAACCGGTTGAAGATGGGCCGAATCGAGTCGGAAACCGTCGCAGTTCGATCGCTCCTTCCAGCGCTTGGAGACACCGATCAGATAGTCCGCAACCTCGGGATTCTCGACCTTCCAACGTCGGGCCCCGTACTCGGTCGGAGCGGCGAACCAATCGCGCCTCGCGGGATCGACCAGGAACGGGTGCTCAAACCCGGGCATCGCCAGGGGCATGTCGAGGATGACTTGCATCTTGCGAGCGTGTGCCGCGTCGACGAGGGCGCGCAGGGTTGCGTTGTCGCCAAAATTTTTATCCACATGTTCATAATCTTTCGGGCGATAACCGGTCGGAAGGAACTTGCCGGCCGGATTCTCGTCGTTCTGCATGACGGGGTACAGCAAGAGCGTGGTGACGCCCAAGTCCGTCAGGTCATCGAGCTTGGCGATCACGCCCTTCAAGTCGCCTCCCCAATAGCCACCCTGGTAGCGTTCGCGTTCCTGGAGAAACCTGTCGCGCATGATGTCATTCGTGGGGTCTCCGTTGAAGAATTTCCCTATGATGACGCCATAGACGATCTCGTCCTCCCAGCGACGTGCCTCGCCGCCAGCCAGAGGCAAGGCCGTCGTGGTGAACGATGCGGCAGACATAGCAAATCCCCCTTTCACGCTCGGAGAAGCCGGCCTGGACAACCTTGACGCTGGCCCAAGTCGAGGCGTTGGGGGTTCTCGTGACCGTCGTGTGACCAATTGTCGCCCCTTCGAACACAAACGTTTAGCATGATAAGCGCACAACTGTGCTCGGGACTGACGGCCGAGGAGATCGAAGATCGTCACCGCCGGGGTCAGTCGAATGATCCCCGAGCTCCGAGCGCCCTCAAGATCCACAGATCGTCTCCCGCAACCGGTTCACGCCGTTCAACGCGACCATCTACTTTGATACGACCCACAAGGCATGAACCATCCCCGGGAAGAACACCAGCAAGCAAAGCAGGATGTTGATGAGAAGATCCTTGCCGAAGCCCCGTTTCAGAACGACGGCGACCGGCGGCAGGAAAATGGCGATCAGGATCATGACCAACTTGTTCACGATTATGGAACTCCGCG
>JBKQHM010000449.1:0-18007 GCA_052148775.1 Isosphaeraceae bacterium
ACGGCAATCGCCCATCGGGTTGCGGAGGAGCTTGCCTTGGCGGGCACGGGTTCACCGAGCGGGAAGAAGCCATAGTAATCGCCGCCGACGTGCCGGGCGGGCTCATAATAAGCCCAGAACTCGTAGCCCGGCACCGACGCCGGTCGTTCGGGCAGGAGCGTCTGCATCACCTGACGGGCGAAGAGGAGCTCCTGCTCGATCTCGCGCTGGCGGACCAGGACCTTGTGCAACTGCGCATTCTGGACGGCCACGCTGATCTGGCCGGCGACGGCCACCAGGAGATCGAGATCCTCTTGCTCGAAGCGGCTCCGGCCGTCGCGAGTGTCGATCTGCATGATCCCGACGGGCTTGCGGTCCTGTCCCATCAGCGGGACGCACATCAACGAGCGGATCTGGCTCTCGGACACGCTGTCGCTCTCGGGGAATTCCTTGGCCAGGTCCTTGGACATGATCGCCTGGCCTTCGTTCAGCACGCGGTTGAGGACCGTCTTGCTGATCGACAGCTCGCCGGCCGGCCCGGTCCGCGAGCGGATGACCTCCGGCACCAGGGTGTCGCTCCCGGAATCCCGGATCAGGACGAATCCCCGCTCGGCCCTCGGGAAGATCTCGAAGAGCGAATTGAAGATCCGATCGAGCATTTCATTGAGGGCCAGCGTACCCCCCAGCTCCTCGGTGATCATCCGGAGCGCCCGGAGCTTGGCCTCGGGCTTGACCATCGGCAGGTACTTGTCGCTCTGGTTCATCAGGTCGATCGTCGCATAGATCGTCGACTGCTCCTCGTCCCCCTCCTGGATCTGCACGAAGCGGCTGCTAAAGCTCAGGAGCAGCTCGCCGATCTGGATCGTCTGGCCCTCCTGGAGCATCACCGGCTGCGCGATCTTCTGACCGTTGACGTATGTGCCGCGAGTGCTGCCCATATCCTGGATGAGGAATCCGCCGCGATGGCGCAGGATCGCCGCGTGCTTCCGGGACACGGACTTCGGCTGTAAGACCACGTCGCATTCCGGGTTGCGACCGATGATCGTGACATCCCGATCGAGCGTGTACAGCCGTCCGGTGAACGGCCCGCTGAGGATCTGTAGGGTCGGGACTATCGTCTGCGGAGTAGCCATGGCGTTCGATTCGCTTTCGCCTCGCCTCCGTGGCCGAACCACCTCACGACCCGTGCACCGGCATCAATTCTAGCAGAGAAAACGTCCTGAGTTTGCCCGGATCCCGGTGAATTCGGCCGTCGGGCCTCCGTCTCCAGCTCAAGAGGCTTCCACCGGGAACGGATTGTGGCCGTGGAGAACTGCCGCCAGAAAGCCGCCTGCGGGAGATCTTCCCGCATTTCATTCGGACATTATACGAGAACCATCAAGAAACCGGTCAATCCTCCGAAGGACTTTCTATTCGGAAAGGAACATCCAGTTCGTTGACCACCATCAGACCGATCGCGAGTATAATCGCCGGTGACGGGAGATTTCGCGGTAGAATTGATCCGGCTCGGAGTTCATCAGTCGACGAGAGGTGGGCCTGGACAGTTTCCTTTGAGCTCTGTGTCCAGCGAAAATCGGATTCCAAAATCAGGTCTATCTGGAATCTGCGATCAGCAATCTGCATTCTCTGTGTTGGTTGCGATCAGTAACAGGCCGGGAATCACTTCCCGATCCGCTCGGATGGATTTCGTAGAACGGAATCCATTCCGTTGGAATGGGAAACGGAATGGATTCGGTTCTACGGACGTTTGCAGAATCGGGAAGTGATTCCCGGCCTATTCCCAAGCCGTCGACCCCGAGTGATCACCTCAGCTTGACGGGGGTTCGGATGAGTACGATCGGTTCCCTGACCCTGTGCATCCAGAATCTGCGTTCGCCGGATGTCCGCGCGCGCGACGAAGCGGCTCGGATCATCTGGGATCGCTTCGCGGCGCGGCTCCAGGCCCTGGCGCGCCGGCACCTCGATAACCGGATCCGCCGCCGGGAGGACGAACACGACATCCTCCAGAGCATGTATGCCAGCTTCTGCGTCGGCCAGCGCGAGGGCAATGCGTCGCCGGCGAGCCGGGAGGAACTCTGGCGGCTCCTGGTCCGCATCACCCTGTGCAAGGTCGTCAATACCGCCAATCGGAACTACGCGGCCCGCCGGGATGTCCGACGCGAGAGCTCTCCGAATCCGTCGCTCTTCCCCCTCTGGATGCTCGACCACGTCGACCGTGCCCAGGTCGACCCCGAAGAGCGGTTGATCGTGCTCGAGGAGCTCGATCGCCTCCTCCAGGAGCTCCCCGAGAAACTCCGTCAGATCGTGGTCTGGAAGGTCGAGGGCTTCACCAACGCCGAGATCGCCCGGCAGCTCAACTGCACCGTACGCTCGATCGAGCTCAAGATGCAACTCACCCGCAAGCGACTGGGCACGCTCGCGCGACCAGGTCGCCCCGATTCCGAGGCTGATCGGCACGATTGAATCGTCGGCTCACGGAGACGTCGGCCGTTCGACCACGCCGGCACGATCCGACGGTCCGGTCGGGATCTCGGGGGCCGGGGGTCCGTCCGGATCGCGTCGGCTCCCGAGCAGGAATTCGCCGACCGAGGTCTCGCCGTAATAGTCCGCGCCGATGGCCCGACCGAACGCGTCCGAATCGCCGCAGCCCAGCGCACAAGGGGCAAGGCCCATGGCGGTCGCCGTGAGATACATGGTCTGGAAGACCACGCCGACGTGTTTCAGGACCAGGGCATAGGAAATCGACTGATACTTCCAGGAGATGCGAGGGACCCGCGCCGACAGGATCAAGAGCACCTGGACGGTATCTTCCGGCATCCCCGCGGACTCGGCGGCATCCCGGATCAGTCCCCGGAGGTCGGTCGAAGGGCCGTCGATGCGGATGAGGCCATGCCCACGGGGCTCGTAGTAATACAGGCCGGAGTCGAGGCCGTCGCATTTAGCGATCGCAGCGTAGAACTCCAGCTCGTAGAGTGCGCCCCCGGAGGGATAAGGCCGCGCGGCGATCGCCATCGGCATGGGGCCGCGAGGGGTCTGGATCACGACGCCTTGTTCATCCTGGATCCGGGCGACCCGATACAGGAACTCGCCGAGCTGCCGGACCGAGACCGGCCGAGGTCCATATTCGCGGATGGACCGCCGGTGTCCCTGGACCCAGGACAAGGGCGGATCCTCCGCCTGGAGTTTCTCGAGGTCGGGGCGGAACAACCGGTAGAACTCACCGTGCGGGACCGGTTTGGCGGGCGGCGGCAGTTCCATCCGGCCGGCGAGCCGATAAGTCGCGCCGGCCGGAGCATCGGATCGTCCGCGGCGGCTCCGGGCATGGAACAGCAGATCATGAAACTCCCAGGTCTCGCGGGAGGAATGCAGAGGTCCGCCCTCAATGATCGCGTCGTCGGCGTCGGCATCATCGAGGATCCCGGCTGCGGCCAGCAAGTCGAGCAGCAGGGGTACCGCATCGGCCGGGATGTCACCCACCCGGTCGACCAGGGTCTGGACGGTCGACGAGGCGGCGAGGGCCGCGATCAGGGCGGCGACCCGGCAATCGTGGAGCACGACCCGGGCCGAGGCCAGCGGCGATTCCAGGACCAGGGTGTCTCCATCGCGCCGCAAGTACGCGAACCGGGAGAGGAGATAACGTCTCGCGGGCGAGCCCGTTCTCTCGGCCATCGCGAACGACGGCGAGGCGGAGACCAGGGTCGCGAGCCGACGTTGACTCGACCAGACCGAGCGGCAAACCAGCCCACGACCGGCCAGGACCTTCAGCGCGTAATACCAGCCGGCAAGCGCCTGGGGACCGGACGCGAGGACGAGATCGGCCAACCGTTCCTCGTCCTCGCCCGGGGGAACGAGTCGGAGGAGGGCTTCCACGACCGCCGGGACCGGTCGGAGCAAGATTCGTGTGCCGGGACCTTCGACGCGGATCCCGCCCTCATCGGCGGGACTCGCCGAGACGCCCTCTCGCCACGACAGCAGCAACGACGCGTTCAACCCCGGAATATCTCCTCCGCATCTCAAAGGAACATCGGGATCGGATTCAGTTCTTCCTCGGGTATGGGCGCGGGGAGCCAGCCGAGCCGCGCCGGCACATCGTAGAGCCGGCCGGGGGCGTATCGCGCCCAGAAATGGCGCAGGCCCGGCACGATCACCTTGACCACCGGCAGCCCGATCTCCGCGCGCGTCTGGTCCAGGACCATCATCTCCATCCCCTGCCCTTCGACCAGGGCCTGGCAGAGCCGGACGTCCTCGGCGACATCGTCGGACCACGATCGCGGATACGACGAGACGTCCCGTCGACCCGCGTCAGGATCGGACAGGAGATACGGCTGGTTGCCCACGGTCGCCGACCGGAACCACGCGAGGGTCTCCGGGTCGTCGAGTGACTCATTCCGCGCGGGCCGGCCTGCCTCGTCCGGCAGGTTCGACAGCATCTGGTTCATCTCGGTCACGGCCCGCACCAGCGCGACCTGGGGATCGAGATGGGCGCCGAACCCAGGCACGATCCGCTCCTCCGGGCCATCGGTCTCGCGCGACAGGGCCGCGAAGACGGGTATTCTCAGATCCGAAGTCAGGTCGATCACCCAGAGCTCGCGACCTCGGTCGCGCAGGTAAGCGCCGACCCGGTCGAGATAAGGGTCGGCGAAACTGTCGAGGTCGACCGCGGGGCGTCTGACCCGGTTATACCACCAGAGTGCGACGGCATCGCGTTCCACCAGTTCGAGGAAGCCCTGAAGAACGGCCTCTTCCAAAGTATTCCCGGCCGCGTTGCCATTGGAGTCGCCGATGCAGAACGGCTCTCCGTCCGGCTGGGGGGCGTTGAAGTAGCAGAAGGCGGTGGGCAGGTAACGCGGCTCCCTCCTGGAGAGCGACCAGACCGGGGTCCAGTCGATCTCCGCGTCGGGGTCGAACGGCACGGGCACGAAGTGGTAGTGCGACTTGCGGGCGTTCCAGGCCGCGCGTTCCCGAAACTGCCGGTCGCTGAACAGGAGGCAATCGTTGAGCGGGACGGCGGCGCCGCCGAGGCGACGGGCGCTGGTCCGTCGCCGGACCTCATCGCCCCGGAAGACCCCGGAATAGCGCTCCAGTCCCTCGCAGAGCCCACTGGCCCGCGCCTGAAGGTCGCTGGCACCCTTGCCCGAGCTCATGTTGCGCAGGTCGCTGCGCAGGTGTGCGAGGCTACGGTGTTGCCGGGCGAGGTTATGACCGGCGATGTAGACGTGCATCGGCACGATCCCATGATCGGCCGAGCCGGTTTCCGCGTCCGCGTCCGCGGCCGGCCCGATCCGCTCGAGCATCGACACCGCGCCGGTGATCGGGCTGACGTGATGACCGTATCGTTTGAGGGTGACCTCCGGCTGGACCACCCGGTAGCCATTGTCCCGGCTGATCGCCTTGAGGCGACTCTCCAGCACGATCGGCCGGATGTCCGAACCGTCCTCGCAAGCACCTGAAAGTTCCCCGCAGGCCGGGCAATACGGCAGCCGGACGAGCCTGTGGGTCTCGGCCTTCCACGAAGCCAGGTCGAGGGTCTGGACCTGACTTTCCAGGTCCGGCAGCTCGCCGCGGACGATCCAGCTCGCGACGGCGTTGGCCGCTAGCCCCATCGCTGCCAGGATCGTGGCCGGTGAGGCGGCGATGTCGTCCGCGACTGGACCAACGTGGCGGTTCCGGCCCGCGAGATAAGTCGCGACCGGCGAGTTCGTCCGAAGCCGATGGGCCAGGCACTCCCAGCACGCCGTGAGCCCGGGGCGAAACAGGGGCCCGATCCAGATCTGACGTCCGACCGGCCGTAACAGCAGCCAGGTACGACCATTGCGGAGCGCTTCCGCGTTGTACGCGGCCAGCTCCGCGCGCTGGTAGCCATCGACCAGCACCACGCCAAGCCCCACTCCCCCGGATTCGTCCTCCCGACGAACGCCTATCGTCCGGAGCAGGTCGACGAAAGGCCCCGACTCGACTCCGTAAGCACGGATACTGACCGGACTCTCCGCCAGCCGGCGGACCGCCGCCCGCGGATCAACCCCTCGCGCCCACCACCATGCCGCTTCGTGCTCCGGGACGATCAACTCCTGCTCGCAAAGGTAGCCCTTCTTCTCGAGCTGCGCGATCACGTAATACACTTCGGCGGCAGTAATCTGACCATCGAGTTCGTCGCAGACATCGTCGACCGACCGGCCGCCCCCGATACAAGGCGCGACCCGTTCATACAAACGCCCTCGCAACAGCGTCTGGCTACCGTCCGACAGGACGAACGCCCCTTCGCCGGGAACGACCTCCACGCGCAAATGCGGCTTGAATCGCGGACGATCCAGCATCAGTTCGCGGACTCCTGGTGAGTTTCGCCCGACCGGATACGCGTGCGAGGTGGTCGAGGTCCGTTCTCGGACCTCGTCCACCCGCAACTTCCGAGACGATCACCGTCCTGTTGCCGTTCAGACGGCCCCACAAAGCCCGCAGATCCCGCAAATCCCGCAGCCCCCGCAGCCACAACCACAACGCCCGCATCTCATACAGCCACCCGAGAAACAATAAGCCACTCCCACGGGGAGTAACTCTTCCTCGGAAAGATCATCTGGCCTGGGAGGCAGCGCGAGATAAATAACCTCGTCGGTGCTCTCCATCTCAGGGGTTTCCGCCAGGATCACGCAGACGTCGCGCCTTGTCTGGAAGCCATGCTCGAGCAAGACCGCTTTGGGATCGGCCAGCAGGCGGTCTCGGAACGCGTCGTCGGCCCAGGCCTTGGCGATGATCCGGCTCCATTGTTTGTCAGGAATCCGTTGCTCTGCAATCACGATGTTCCCCTTTCGTCGAAGGGCCTCACGCGGAACGACCGGCCGTGTTCACTCCGCGGCCGGTCGATTCCCCTGGCGAGCTGCAACACCAAGCACGATGCAGACCGATACCGGCGACAAGCCTTGCTCTCAGAGTCTGTCTCGGAAGGTCTTTGTAGGGTGCTCTGCGAGCACCGATCCGGGTTACCTTGTCCAATTCGGTGCTCACAGAACACCGTACGAGACCGCCGCCGAGCTTCTGGGACAGACTCTCAGACCGTACGACCCTGGATGTTGCCGTCAGGCCGAAAGATCGCGACCACGCAAGCATGCCAACAAGGTTCTGCTACGTGGGTCGTCTCGCCACTGTCTCGCGGTCTCTCGACCCGCAAAAGCAATTCCATCCGACGGATTTCACACCATATCACAGCCCGAGATCGCTGGGCAGCATGTGCCGAGAAAAGTCCCGCAGGCCTCGGGGCCAGGAGACTCCGAATTCCGCGGTATCGAAGTTTCCGCTTCCGCCGGAGAGACTCCACGCTCCATAATGGCGGCGGGTGCGAATCGTGTTTCCCTCAGACCCAAGAGTTGAGAGGAGGATCGTGATGCGTCGATTCCGAATATGGACCTTGGCCCTGGCCGGCTTGATCGCGTGGTGCGGGCCCACCCGGGCCGCGGATGAGAAGTCGAAACCGGTCCCGGAGGAAGGCGCGATCGAGGTCGTGCTCCTGAGACACAAGGCGGTCCGGGACGACTTGAAGCTCACGCATCGAGAGGCCAGGATGATCCATGAGTTCACCGAGGAGCAATGGAAGAAGGCCCAGCAGATCGAAGAGTTGACGGACGCCAAGGAACGCGACCGGAAGTATGAGGAGCTGGCCAAGCAGGACGAGAAGTTCCTCGACGCGGTCCTCACCCCGGCGCAACACAAGCGCCTCGATCAGATTACTCTCCAGGTGGCCGGACTACTCTGGATCAAGCGGCCCGACGTCGCCGCCGAGCTCAAGCTCACCGACGAACAGAAGAAAAAGGCCGCGGTCTACCAGGCGGAAGCCCGCAAGGAGATGGAAGAGCTCCTCCACTCGACCACCCGGCGCGACCGCCAGGCCGAGTTGCGCAAGCTGCACGCGGCCAGCAAGAAGCGGCTCCTCGACCTGCTGACCGACGAGCAGGAGGCCAAGTTCCACGAGATGATCGGCGAACCGTTCCGGGGCGAGCTCCGTTTCGACGAGCCCCCGCTCGTCGAGGAGAAGTGACGGTAATCCACGGCTATTAGCCGACATTTCTCACCACGGAGTCTGCAAGCCGACGAGTAAAATGACGGAATCCGACTCACCACAGAGTCACCGAGCACACAGAGAAAGCCGACTCTCTTCGTGTTCCTGTGAGCACAGCACAGCCATCTTCCCCGGAGCGGTTTTGGCTGAAGTCAAGAAGTGTGGGTATTTCTGTCTTCTCTGTGATCTCTGTGGCTCTGTGGTGAGGAATCCGGGTTAACACCGCCCAGTAGGGTGGACATGGCCCACTAGTCGCAAACGCGGTGGGCGATGCCCACCTTACGAAGACCCTACTGAGATAGGGTCGGCGGCGCAGTTGCGAGCATGTATTGACTCGCCGCTACGAGAAGTGACAGATCAGGATCCCGGCGGCCACGGCGACATTGAGCGAGCTGGCGCCAGTGCGCATCGGGATCGTCACCGACCGTCCGCACATGCCCAGCCACTCCGGATCGATCCCCTCGTGCTCGTCGCCGAGGACGAGTCCGAGCCGTCGCGGGCGCTCCAGGCGACCGAAAGGTTCCGCCGCGGGATCCGCGACGGCGGCGACCAGCTCTACTCCGTCTTTCCGGGTTAGCCGGCTCGCCACGTCCGCCAGATGTTCTTCGACGATGATGGGTAACCGCAGCGCGGTGCCCATCGAGACCCGGAGCACCCGTCGCGACAGCGGGTCGGGACACTCCGGGCCTGCCAGGATCGCATCGATTCCGAACACGTCGCCGATCCGCGCGAGGGCCCCGAGATTCTCGGGATTGCTGAGCTTGGGACAGATCGCGAGGAACAGGCGGCGGTCCCGGTCCGCGACGATCTCCTCGAGGCTCGGCCAGGGCCGACGCTCCGCGCAGGCCAGCACGCCCCGATGAAACGGGAACCCGACGATCGCGTCGACCCGCGCGTCGGAGACCACATAAACGGGCACGCCCTCGGGCACTTCCACCGCGAGCTTCGGCTCGTGCCGATCGGCGACCAGCAGCGAGACGACCGGAAAACGGCTCGCCACGAGTCGCTCGACCAACCGCTCTCCTTCCACGACGAACTGACCCAGGCCGCGAGTCAGGTTCGTGGCCTTGAGCGAACGATAGATGGCGATCCGTGGGTCGTCGAGATCGTCGATCGGGATGCGGGGCATCGCGGCAGATCCTCGGGCCGTTGCAAGAAATACGGCTCTATCCTACGCGATTCCGCGCGCCTTTTCGTCGCGATCCGCTACAATCTCGGCAGCCTCGAGCCGATCGCCGGCGCCGACTCGGCGGGGCGTCTCGCGGAGTGTAAGGAGCGGAGTCGTGTCGCGATCCCCCATCGACATTCGGGCGATCCTCGGTCGCTTCCTGGTCGGAGTCATGGTCATGGGCATCGTCGCCCCCGTCAGCCGGGCCGCCGAGCCGCCTCGCCCCCGGGCGCGCGACCTCGGCATCGAGGCGGGCGTCTTCCCGCCCGGTCCGCTCAATGCGATCACGGACGTCGACGGCGTCAAGGTTGGCCACGTGACCCTCAGCCAGGGTGCGAATATCCGGACCGGCGTGACGGCGATCCTGCCGCACGGCGGCAACCTCTTCCAGGAGAGGGTCGCGGGAGCGGTCTTCGTCGGCAATGCCTTCGGCAAGCTCGCCGGCTCGACGCAGGTTGAGGAACTGGGGACCATCGAGACCCCGATCGTCTTCACCAACACGCTGTCCGTCGGCACCGCGATGGAGGCCGTCGTCGCCCATACGCTCAAGGTGAAGGGTAATGAATCCGTGCGCTCCGTCAACGCGCTGGTCGGTGAGACCAACGACGGCGGCCTCAACGACATCCGCGGCCAGCATGTCCGTCGCGAGCATGTCTGGGAGGCGATCGATCAGGCCAGAGGAGGCCCGGTTGCCGAGGGCTGCGTCGGCGCCGGGACCGGAACGGCCTGCTTCGGCTGGAAGGGGGGGATCGGCACGTCGTCGAGGGTCCTGCCGGAGCGATTCGGGAGCTACCGGCTCGGCATCCTCGTCCAGACCAACTTCGGCGGCGTGCTCACGATCGCCGGGGCACCGGTGGGGAAAGAGCTGGGCCGATACGAATTCAACCCCGATTCGCCCCGGCGGCGGCGCGCGGCGACTGATCAGAAGTCGCCCTACGACGAGCTCAGCGGCGGCTCGTGCATGATCGTGGTGGCCACCGACGCCCCGCTCGACGCCCGCGACCTCAAACGGCTGGCCGCCCGGGCGCTGTTCGGGCTGGCGCGGACCGGGTCGTCGTACAGCAACGGCAGCGGCGACTACGCCATCGCCTTCAGCACCGCCCCCGAGTTGAGGACGCGATCCGGCGAGACCCGGCCCACCCCGCGGCGGATCCTGCCCACTGATGCGGTTTCTCCGTTGTTCCAGGCGGCACTCGAGGCGACCGAGGAGGCGGTTTACAACGCCTTGTTCCAGGCGACCACGACGACCGGATCGGGCCGGACGCTCGAGGCGATCCCCATCGACTCGGTCCGCGAGATCCTCAAGCGACACGCCCTGGGACGCTGAACGCGCCCGGCCCTCCCGTGCGGATCAGTCGAGATAGGCATCGACGGCCGCGGCGGAGTAGGTCCGCTCCAGGTCGACCCACACGTTGCAATCGACCGACAAGGGCAGCGGGAGCTTGGGGAGACTCGCCCCCACCTTCAACTGGCGGCGCCAGATGGCGAGATAACTCCCTCCCATCGCCGCGGGCTCACCGACCCGGTAACTCACGGCGAGCGGCGTGGGAAGTGGCGCTTGATCGATCGACAAATCCTGCGCGATGCGGTCGGCGAATGAGAATCCGATCGGTCGCCGATGCACGTCCACCAGCAAGAGATGGACGGACTCGAGAAGGTAAGCCAGATAACGTCCCAGGTACATTTCGCGGGACGACGGCCGATCCTTGTTCCGGGGCGAAATCAGTTCGATGGCCGCGATCAGCCGTCCTTGTTTCTCCACCCAGATCGCCGTGTTCGGGTCGAGGGTGGCCACCGCGATCTCGATATCCGGCGCGCACTCGTCGTCCGACTCAGGTGGCACTTCAGACGACGAGGGTCCGGGAACGGCGACCGGGTTGTCCGGCCAACTCTGGACTGCCACATCCGGACTCCCCATGGGTGCCCCGATCGCCAGGACGGGTGCCGAGCCGATGAAGGCCCGATAACCTGCCGGCAATCTCGGCCTAACCCACCGGAACAATTCGCTGGTCCATAGGTGATGCATCCCGTACCATCCCGAGCGGTCAGTCCAATCATGGAGCGGCATGACTCTCGAACCTCATCCCGAATGGTTCCAGCGGATGACATCGACGACTTCTCGGGTCAGCGTTGCCCTGGACGGCCCCCCGGGCGAGAATCGTCGCTTGTATTGAGTATAACGTCCGGCGCATCCGGACCGGAGGCCAACAAAGCCATTGTGGGGACGGGGGGTACGTTCATGACAACCACCAAGCTGATCCTCGGAGCATCCGCCGTCTTCTTGTCCGGCTCGATCATTATTAGAGCCCGCGCATCCGGATATACCGCACCTTGCCCGGAGAATCCCGCTCCGGCGGTCGTCCCTCAACAAGAGGCTCCTCAACAGGCCAAGCCCCCTCCGGTCGCTCAGGAACCTGCGGACCTCGTGACTGTCACGGGTGTCGTGGCTGAACCAGGGGGAAGGCCCGTGTCCGATGTGGAGATCCTGCTCGCGGCATGGATCCGCGCAGACGGTTCGGTCCCCACGCTGGCACGAGGGACGACCGACGGTCGAGGGGCATTCCGCCTCGAGGTCGCACGGCAACGCTTGAAAGGAATCGGATTCATTCGGCTGATCTGGGCCTACTCTCCGGGCCACGGAGTCGCCATTGAACAGATTGACCTCACGGAGAACGGTGGATTGCCGCCGATACAACTGACCCTGGCCAAGCCGTTTCCTCGGACCCTCAGTATCCTCGGTCCTGACGACCGTCCGCTTGCGGGCGTTCGTCTGGCCCCCGTCCTCTCCGCGATCAACGGGAGGGCCCTTTTCTTCACCCCCGACGATTGGCTGGATCGATTCACCGTCGCTACCGGAGCGGATGGTCTTGCCACGCTTCCTTATCTGCCGGCGACGGTCGATCCGCTCTTACTGCGGGTGGCTGCTCCGGGCATCGTCTCGCACAATCTCTCCCTCCCTTATCGTCCCGGCAGCGATCGGATCACCCTGAAACTCGGGCGCCCGGCGCGACTGTCCGGTTCGATCACCAACGATTCGGGCCAGCCGGCGTCGGACGTCTCGGTCGAGGTCTGGGCGGAGAATGCCTACCAGCCCCCAACGAACCCGGTCGGGAATCGAAAGGCCACGCTCCAGCCGATTCTCATTCGCTTCGATTCCGGACCGGTTGGCACGCAGGCCGATGGCTCATTCCTCACGCCAGCACAACTCCTGACCGGCACGTCCTACCGGGTCGTGATCCGCCGCGAGGGTTCGCCCCTCGCCGCGTCCGACTGGCTGACGGCTACGACCGATGTGACCACCATCCCACCATTTCGACTCCGACAGGTCCGCAAGCTCGTGGGCCAAGCCCTCGATCGCGAAGGAGGACCGATCGTCGGCGCGAGGGTCTTCCTCCCATCGGGTGAGCCGTCGACCACCACGGATTCCCAGGGCCGATTCGTGCTGGAAGGCATCCTCCCGGACAGGACCTACCTGCTGGTCCAGGCCAGGGGATTCCGATTGCGGGGCTGGCCGGCGATCCCGGCGAGACAGGCCGAGGAGCGGAAATACACACTCGTTCGGACGAGCGATCCGCCCGACCGCACGATGGCGCCCCTGTCGGCCCCGATCTCGGCCGAAGAGTCGCGAGCCCTGGCCCGGCGAGTGCTCGATCCGTACCTGAAAACAGTATTGGAGAAGGGAGACGAAAGCACGCGGATGCAGTGCCTCCGCACCCTGAGCGCGATCGACCCGACCGAGGTCCTCGAACTCCTCGAGAAGGGCACGATCCAGAATGTCGGTTGGGCCGATAGCCTGCGAATCACGGTCGCCAAGGATCGCTTTGCCGGCGATCCCCCGGGGGCCGAGTCGACCGTCGAGGCGATCTCCGGCCCGGTGGATCGCGCAATCGCCTACTTGCGGTTGGCCTCGGCCTTGCCGGCCTCCGATCGCGATGGGAAGCGACGACTCTTCGATCGCGCCTCACCGCTCTTGCGCGCCACGGAAGGCGGCCGGGGCAATGCCAAGGGCTCCGTCCCGATCTTTGCGGTGGGAGAACTCGCCGGTGGTTGGCTGGACCTCGGCGAGGTCGAGAAGGCCCGTGCACTCATATCCGAAGGCTTCCGATCCGTCGAGGCGCTGCCGCCGCCCCAACGTTACCAGTTCGCGAACTTCCTGGCGACGGCGGCACGGATCGATCTGGACAGGGTGCTGACTCTGGTCAAGGAGATCACGATCCCGCGTCGCCGCCAGTCCTGTCTCGGCGAGATCGCCGCATCGCTGGCGAACGAACATCCGGACGACGCGGAGCGTGTCTTCCAGCTCCTGGATGATCGGTTAGCGGCGCCGCCCCTCGGACAGAAGACCAACGTCGCCCTGCGGCTTTGCCAGAGGATGGCGAAGACCGAAACCGAACGCGTGCGACGGATCATCGCCGGACTGAAAGCACCCGGAGAACAGGCCTGCGCCTGGGCGTTGCGTGCGCTTGCCCTGGCCGACCGGGACAAGCCGGCCTCCCGGTCCGCCCTGAACGAGTCGATCCAGGCCATCGATCTCATGCTCGATCAACTCGGGGCCTCGGGCCGGCAGACTTCCAGGATCCTGGTCGCCATCAATCCCGCCGCGTCAATCCTGCCGATCGTCGAAAAGGTGGCGCCCGAGCGCGTCGAGGAGGTCTTCTGGCGGGCCGTCGCCCTCATGCCGAAGAGCGACCCGGCACGCGACCGCTTCCTCGACGTTCGCCAGGTCGCCCTGTCGGCCATCTTCCTCGCACGTTACGACCGTCAAGTGGCTGCCGCATTGACGACGCAAACGGATCAGGCCCTGCAATCCCCGCCCCGCGGTAGCATCGGGCCGGTCCTGTTCGCCATCCGGGCCAAGGTCGAGATCGACCCTCGGGGTGCTGTGACCATCATCGAAGCACTTCCGCCGGGCGGCCCGGATCCGCGGCATCCGACGAATCAAGCCCGAACCGATCTGGCGACGTGTCTGGCGGAATCCCCCGAAGCGCGATGGAAGACCGCCTGGAGCATCTCCGGCGTCGACCTCGACTGATTGCTCGGCGGCGGGTCTGCCGACAGTAACGCCGGCGCAACCGTAGGGACCCCTGCCTACTCGTCCATCCGAAACCCAACATGAGCCAGGAAGGAAAGTCTGATCGACAGCCGCAGCTTGCGACACAACTCGTAGGCGACAATACTCCTGGAGACCGGCTCAGATCTATTTCCACGACCTCGCTGTTGCCGCGGCAGAGAATGTGTGCGCCGCGGACCTCATCCCGATCCAGCATGGCCATCTTTCCTCCCGGGAGAATTCGCAATGTCCCCTGGCAGACGTTTCCCTCGCAACCCGCGCGGCAAGCGGTCGTCGGCCCCCGAATACCCCATCGGCACCGTGGCCTATTACGGTCCCGACGATAAGAGCACGACCAAGATCGTCGCGGGCATCATCAAGGCCCAGGACTCCGACACGATCATACGGCGGTGGATGGCGACCGATGTGATGACAAACCCGAAGATCCAGCGGCAGATCATGGATTTCTTCAACGAGCATCGGGTCAAGTCCGTCGTGATGAGCGATGGAAACATGGGATGTCCGCACGAGGAAGGCCCGGATTTCCCCGAGGGTGAGGACTGTCCCTTCTGCCCGTTCTGGGCAGGCAAGCAGGGCAGCAATCAGAGGTTTTGAGAATCCGAAAACTCGGTGATCGTAAGGCACAGAATTCGCGGCGAACGAACCCAAGCCGGGAGTTTCATCGTCGCGGATTATACGGAAGTTCACACGGGGAAGTCACGGGCTTATTGTCCTCGCCCAGCCCGGGCCTGGAGGATCTTCTTGGCCTTTTCCAGCTCGCTCTTCCGCTCTGGTGCGAGGTTCTTGCCGGCTCGGTTGATGAAGTACTGGATCATCCGGATCCCGGAACCAATCCCTTTCGGACTCACTTCCTTCCTGGCCATGATCTCGGCGATGGTCTCGGCATCCTTCGTGAAGGTGCCCTCGGGGGGAAACGTCGACACGGTCTTGACCCCGCGAACCCAACGTTTTTTCACTTCGGCTTTCCTCGCTCTGGGCATTGGTCGATCCTCCGGAACGCCTCTGGGAGGCTGGGCTCGGCTGGCGACACGCCATCACGACTCGAAGCAACCACCATGCCGGAACGAGGATCGGGCGACGGGGCACGATTCAGGATGCCGTACCCGGAGTCCACGACTCGGCCGGCGCCCCCTTTGACAGCGCACCACGGCTGCGGTAAACCAGATAATGTACGTTTGCAGGATCTTCCCCGCCCGGCATCGGCCTGACAGGAACCCCGCCCGAGACTGCCGGCCAGGAATGGCTGGCGGTATATCGATCAACGCCGCGACCGTCACCGGGACCTCCCGACCGGCGCAAGTTCAGCAGCATCCTGATGATGAGACCCTCCGCGTCCTCGAGGCACGAACAGCGATGACAAGTCGAACGAGTCGGCGTATCGGGACTTTGCTGGCAGCGGCCGGCGTGATCCTGGTTCTCTGGAGTGCCCCGGCCACCGCGGCCGAGATGCCCCGACTGGAGCTCCACAAGGGCGATCGGATCATCATCATCGGCAATACCCTGGCCGAGCGGATGCAGTATTACGGCCACTTCGAGACCCTCCTGCACAGCCGATTCCCCGAGCTCGAGCTCGTGGTCCACGACCTGGGATACTCGGCCGATGAGCTGACCTTGCGCCCGCGACAGGCCCACTTCGACGACCACGGCCACACGCTCGAGGACGAGAAGCCCGACGTCCTGATCGCCGTCTTCGGCTTCAACGAGTCCTTCGCCGGACCCGGGGGGCTGGCCCGATTCCGAGGCGACCTCGAGAAATTCATCGGCGTGTCGACGACGACCAGGTACAACGGCAAGGCCGCCCCGAAGCTCGTCCTGCTCTCGCCGATCGCCCAGGAAGACCTCAAGAACCCGCACA
Source organism: Isosphaeraceae bacterium (assembly GCA_052148775.1). Lineage (GTDB taxonomy): Bacteria > Planctomycetota > Planctomycetia > Isosphaerales > Isosphaeraceae > CAVZRC01. The sequence goes on from JBKQHM010000449.1 coordinate 16,121, forward strand.
TCACCGATGGCAAGAAGAATAACGAGCATATCAAGCTCTACGCCGACGCCATGGCGGGAATCGCCGGGAAACACGGCGTGGTCTTCGTCGACCTCTTCACGCCGACGCAGAAGCTCTACCAGTCCGCCGCACACCCCCTGACGATCAACGGCGTCCACCTGAGCGATGAGGGTTACAAGCAGCTCGCGCCGGTCCTCGACGAGGCCCTCTTCGGCCCGCGGCCGGCGTCGGACAGGGCCGACTTGAAGGCGCTCTATGAAGCGGTGCAGGAGAAGAACCACCAGTTCTTCATGGACTATCGGGCGGTCAATGGCTGCTACATCTACGGCGGCCGGAAGGCTCCCTTCGGGATCGTCAACTTCCCGGCCGAGTTCGCCAAGCTCCGCAAGATGATCCAGAATCGCGAGCGTCGCATCTGGGACATCGCCCAGGGCAAGGCCGTCCCCGCCAAGATCGATGACAGCAACACCGGCGAATTCGTCAAGGTGAAGACCAACTTCGGCGGCCGGATCCACATCACGAGCCCCGAGGAGGAGCTGAAGACCTTCACGCTCCCCGAGGGTTATGAAATCAACCTGTACGCCTCCGAGGTCGAGTTCCCCGTGCTCGAGGATCCGGTCTCGATGACCTTCGACGCCAGGGGCCGGATGTGGGTCACGGCGATGCCGTCCTATCCGATGTACACGCCCGGCGTGAAGCCGAACGACAAGGTGCTGATTTTCGACGACGCCAATCACGACGGCAAGGCCGATTCCTGCACCGTCTTCGCCGACGGATTGCACCTGCCCATCGGCATCGAACTGGGCGACGGCGGCGTGTACATCTCTCAGATGCCGAACCTGATGGTCCTCAAGGACACCAACGGCGACGACCATGCCGATACCCGCGAGCTGATCATGCACGGGTTCGACACGGCCGATAGCCACCACGCGATGCACGCCTTCACCTGGGATCCGGGCGGGGCACTCCACTGGCAGGAAGGCACCTTCCACCACACCCAGGTCGAGACGCCCTATGGGCCGCAGCGGGTCAAAGAGGCGGGCATCTTCCGGTGGGAGCCTCGCAGCAAGAAGTTCGACATCTTCGTCTCTTATGGCTTCGCCAACCCCTGGGGTCACTATATCGACGCCTGGGGCCAGAACTTCGTCGCCGACGCCTCCGGCGGCGCCAATTACTACGGTACGGCGTTCTCGGGCCAGGTGGTCTATCCCCAGAAGCACGGAGGCATGAAGCAGTTCTTCCCGATGCAATGGCGGCCGACCTGCGGCTGCGAGCTGGTCTACAGTCGCCATTTCCCCCACGAGACCCAGGGGGATTACCTCTTGAACAACGACATCGGCTTCCAGGGGATCCTCCGATATCGCGTGAAGGAGGATGGCTCGGGATTTGCGGGTGCACCGATCGAGCCGCTCCTGAAGTCGTCGGATCCCAATTTCCGCCCGGTCGCGCTCCAGTTCGGTCCGGACGGGGCCCTCTACGTGGTCGACTGGTTCAACCCCCTGATCGGGCACATGCAGCACTCGCTCCGCGACCCGAATCGCGACCACACGCACGGCCGGATCTGGCGGATCACCTACCCGCGCCGGCCGCTCGTCGAACGGCCGAAGATCGCCGGTGCCACGGTCCCGGCGCTGCTCGATCTCCTCAAGTCGTACGAGGACCGGACCCGATACTGGGCCCGCCGCGAGCTGCGCGAGCACCCGGACCAGGAGGTGCTCTCCGCCCTGTCGAAGTGGGTCGCCGGCCTGGAGACGAGCGACGCCGATTACTGGCGGCTGATGCTCGAGGCCCTCTGGGTCCACCAGGCCCTCGACGATGTCGACATCGCGCTGCTCAAGCAGATGCTGACGTGCCCCGAACCCAAGGCCCGCGCCGCGTCGACGCGCG
>JBKQHM010000450.1:0-13221 GCA_052148775.1 Isosphaeraceae bacterium
CTATTCGGCCGCCGGCCCGGTCTTGCGGGCGTCCGGGGTCGACTACGACATCCGCCGCGCGGCGCCTTACAGCATCTACGACCGATTCAGCTTCGACGTGGTGACCGGCAAGAACGGCGATCTCTACGACCGTTATTACGTGCGGCTGCTCGAGATGAAGGAGAGCGTCCGGATCCTCAAGCAGGCCGTGCACGACATCCCCACCGGGCCGATCCTCCCCGGCAAGAAGAGCTATCAGATCAAGGTGCCCGCGGGCGAGGCGTATTCCCGCGTCGAGAACCCCAAGGGCGAGCTGGGCTATTACGTGGTCGCCGACGGCTCGCCCACCGCATACCGCTACCACGTAAGAAGCCCGAGCTTCATCAACCTGACGGCGCTGGAGGCCATGTGCCTGGGCCATACCATCGCCGACGTCGTCGGCATCCTCGGCAGCCTGGATATCGTCCTGGGCGAGGTCGATCGCTGAGCGGGGAGAAATTCTAAGACTGAGGGTCGAATCCGTGTCATACAAAAACTTCAACCTCAATCGCGTCCGCCGCGCTTTCGGCTTGATCCTGAACGAGCAGCAGGACCTATTCGGCTCGCTGCGTGGAGTTGCCGTCAGTCCGGCGCTTCGTTTGATACTCGATGAGAACGTTCCTCTGGCCATCGATGTCCATACGGAGAAAGTCCGCTCGGAATTGATCGTGGCGCCGGTCCTGCTCGAGGTACGCCGCCTTGCAGGCCGTCAGATCGGCTTCTTCTCCGGAATTGAGTTCAACGTGGCGGAGGAAAAGGGGCTCACCGGTTATTGCGATTTTATCCTTTCCCGCTCACCCATGCAGCTCGTCATGAGCGCGCCGGCCGTACCGATTGTCGAGGCGAAGAACGATAACATCAAGGAAGGTCTCGGCCAGTGCACGGCCGAGATGGTGGCGGCGCGAATTTTCAACGAACGTGAAGGGGAGGGACTGTCGACGATCCACGGCGCGGTTACGACGGGGACGACCTGGCGATTCCTCAAGCTCGAGGGAGACGTGCTCCACGTGGACCGGCCCGAGTATCCCCTGGAGCCTGTCGGAAGGATCCTCGCGATCCTGCTGCAATGTGTTGGCTACGACCCGGCGACGGCGGGCGCTGCCGCCTAGAAACAAGCATCTGAGATTGAATCGTAAGGTGGGCCGGGCCCACCTCGAGATGAAGGGGCGAATGACATGGGCGTAGGGACGGGCGTCATCCGGGGTCACCTGATCACACTCCGGCGGTTCTTGCTCACGTTCTGGAAAGACTTCCGCTCGGGGCAGGGTCTGACGCGTCGCGGCGGCGGCACGCAGATCCTGGACTTCTTCCGCTCCCCCCTTCGCGGCAAGGAAAACACCATCACTCAGGATTACAAGACATCCGGGCTCTTCACGGTCGAGTATCCCGACGAGCGGCTGCCGGTCTACGAGCGGTTCCGCGTCCTGCCCGTGCTGATCTACGACACCGAGGACGGCAACGTCCGCTGCACCTCCTGCAACATCTGCGCGAAGGTCTGCCCGCCCCAGTGCATCTGGATGAGCCAGGCCAAGAGCCCCAAGGGCACGGTCGTCCCGCTCCCCGAGGATTTCTACATCGACATGGACGTCTGCATGAACTGCGGACTGTGTTCCGAATACTGCCCGTTCGACGCGATCAAGATGGACCACAACTTCGAGCTCTCGAACTACGAGCGGCACCAGACCCATATCTTCAACTTGCAAGATCTGCTGGTCTCGAGCGAGTTCTACGCCAAGACGCATCCGGACGCCTGGGCCAGCGCCGACGAGGTGACCGAGCGGAACAAGGTGGCCAAGAAGAAAGACCAGCGGCTCCAGAAGGCCCTGGCCGCGACCAAACCCGCCACACCTGCCAAACCCGCGGCGCCTAAGCCGGTCAAGGCTTAGTCTGTCCCGGAAGCCCCGGAGGGGCGGGGAGAGTCCCGGGACAGACTCTTAGATCGAGTATTGCTCATCGATTGTCTTGCCTTGGGCGACTACACGAGGAGCTGGGGTGCGGCCGGAAAGCCGGGAACGGTACCGTTCGGACTGATGACCCGGCGACATACCGCCGGAATCGAGGTTGAAGGACGTACTGGTAGGGTCTTGCTCTGACCGTCCGGCCGCCTTAAGATGATCGCTCCAAAGTAAAAAAGCCGCGTTTTGATGTGACAGGACCGAGGGCTGCACGCATTCCCGTTGGCTGGCATTCGCGTGCCGTCACTCGTCGAGGATACCTCTTCGAGCATGATCCCCACACCCCCCAAGCCCAAGTATTCCCCCGGCACTCGCGTCCGGGTCACCCAGTACATCCGCGTGGGCCATCGCCGCTGGTTGACCCGGGTCGAAGGGGTCGTCCAGAAGGAAGGCCGGCGGCCGGTCGGCGGGATCGAGATGGGCGGCAAGGCATCCTATTGCCAGCAGGAAACACTCCTACTCGCCCTTGCCGATGGGGAGATTACCGAGGTGGCCATCGACAGCGAGACCCAGGTCGAGGTGATCGCCGATCCGGCCGCGTCGCTCCAGCCGGTCGTGAGTCCGACGGCCTGATTCGAGCCGGTCGGATTCGCCTTCCCCGGAGTACGCCGTATCGATTCGTAAAGAATGCCCTCCAGGTAAGCCCATAAGACCGCCTCGGACCTCGTTGTTTTTGTCAAGTGATCCGGACAGTCTCCCCACTCACGGAACGGTGACACGGCATGGTCCTCTACAATTACATCTTCATCGGCTTCCTCCTCCTGGGTGCGATGGGTTTCGCCCTGGCGCCGCTGCTGGTCGTGCGGATCATCGCCCCGCGCAAGCGGTCGCTGGCCAAGGGGGACTCCTACGAGTGCGGCGTCCGGACCTATGGCGAGACCTGGGTGCGATTCCGGATCCAGTATTACATCTACGCCTTGATGTTCGTGGTCTTCGACATCGAGACCGTATTCTTGTTCCCCTGGGCGGTGAGCTATGGCTCGCCGGGGCTGCCCGCGGGCGACGGCATCCTGGGTCCATTCGCACTGGTCGAGATGGGGATTTTCCTCGTGATACTCATGGTCGGTCTGGTCTATGCCTGGGCCAAGGGCGTCTTGCGCTGGGTGTGAACCGGTCGTGGGCTCGACCGTCGGCGGACGGGGCATTCGAATGGCCTGACAGAGAGGGGATACACAGCGGTGGACATCGCGATGAGTTGGATGGGATCGCCGATCTTCGCCCAGGATCAGCTCGTCCAGTTGGGAATGGGCACCTACATTCGCTGGTTTCTCTGGCTGGCGGTCGGCTTCTTCGGGATCTTCCCGTTGTTCGTGGCTTACATGGTCTGGCTGGAGCGGAAGGTCGCCGCCCGCTTCCAGGACCGGATCGGCCCCAACCGGGTCGGCCCCCTGGGCCTGCTCCAGCCGATCGCCGACGCGCTCAAGTTGCTCACCAAGGAGGACATCGTCCCCAAATCGGCCGATGGTGTCGTGCACCTGATCGCTCCGGTGATGATCATCATCTCGGCGTTCCTGGTCATGGCGGTGATCCCGTTCGCCATCGGCCTGGCGCCGGTGAACCTCCCCTCGGGCATGGTCTACCTGATCGCCGTCTCGAGCATCAGCCCGCTGGGCATCTTCCTCGCCGGCTGGTCGAGCCGGAACAAGTACTCGTTGCTGGGAGCGATGCGGGCCGTGGCGCAGCTCGTCTCTTACGAGGTGCCCCAGGTTCTGTCGACGGTACCGATCGTCCTGTGGGCCGGCAGCCTGAGCCTGGTGACGATCTTCGACCGCCAGCTCGAATTCGGCTGGTTCATCATGTCGCCGCCCGGACTGATGGCGTTCGGAATCCTGCTCATCGCCAGCATCGCCGAGGTGAACCGGACACCGTTCGACCTGCCCGAGGCCGAGTCGGAGATCATCGCCGGCTATCACACCGAGTATTCCAGCATGCGATTCGGCCTGTTCTTCCTGGCCGAATACCTGAGCGTCTTCGCGATCAGTTGCCTGGCGACGGCGCTGTTCCTCGGCGGCGGCACGCCCATCCCGTTCGTCGAGTTCCCCACGAACCTGCTGGGGGATACCCTGACCTCGCTCGTCCTGGTCGATGCGATCCTGGTCGCCGTCTTCATGGGCAAGGTGCTCTGCTTCATCTTCCTGATGTTCTGGATCCGGGCGACCCTGCCGCGGATGCGGGTCGATCGACTGATGAACTTCTCGTGGAAGTACCTGGTCCCCCTGGCGATCGTCAATGTGTTCGTGGCCGGCATCTGGTATGAGCTGGTGATCCGGCCGGAACCCGGGCATCTGCCTTACTGGACGTTCGGGCGATGGGCCGTGGGTACGGTGTTCACCCTGCCGATCGTCCTGGGAGCCTTTGCGGTCGTCGTCCTCCTGAATCGTCAGTCCGGCGGCCGCAACGCCCTCGGGGCGTCCTGGCCGACCGTCGGCCGGATCCATCCGGGATTCGGAGAGCACTCCTCGATCGCTTGAGAGCGGTGCCTCGGCCTGGGAATCCTCGAAGTCGTCCTCGATCGAATTGTCGTGCGTCGTGTGAGTCGAATCCCGTTGATTATCGAGCCGAGGGGTGGGCAGACCCAACCGCTCGGAAGAGAGGATCGTGATGCAAATCTTGTTCGTGATCATCGCGGCCCTCGGGCTCGGGGCGGCCCTGGGGACCGTGCTGGCGCGGAACCTGGTTCACGCGGCGCTGTTCCTCGTGGCGTTCTTCTTCACGATCGCCTGCCAGTTCGTGCTGCTGGAAGCCGAGTTCCTGGCCGCGCTCCAGGTGCTCGTGTACATCGGAGCGGTGGCGATCCTGCTGATGTTCGGGATCATGTTGACGCGAAATATCCAGGGCGACGATCCCAAGAGCACGCCGTCGGCCTGGCAAGTCCCCGGCCTGATCGCCGGGCTGTGCATGTTCCTGGTGCTCGCCTACGGGATCGTTTCCCAGCGCGGGCTGAGCGGCCGGGAATCCTGGTCGACGACCGATATCCGGCCGGATATCACCCCGGTCCCGAACGAGCCGCCGTCGCCTCGCGCCGTGGCCGTGAACAAGATGGCGAAGGTCGCCGGCGACGAGCTGCTGACCCGTTACGTGGTCGGGTTCGAGGTGGCCGGCCTGCTCCTGACGGCGGCACTGGTGGGCGCGATCGCCGTGGCGCATCGCGACGAAGAGGATCCCGCAGCACCCGGCGGGAAGCGTCCGACGGCCCAGAAGACGGGCGCCCCCCTGCCGACGAACGGACAGACGGGGGGGCCTCCCGTCGAAGTCGCCGCGGCGGGCACCGTCGGCTGAATCGACCCCGGCGTTTCCCGGCACCATGCAAAATGCCCGTGATTTCGTTTTGAAGCGTCCTTGGCAAGGTCTCCCGGAACGGCCCGACTCCGTTCCCACCACGGCCCCAGATGCGAGATGAGTTGACGCCATGGGTTCCGACATCCCCCTGACCTGGTTCCTCCTGTTCGCCGCCGCGGCCTTCTCGATCGGCCTCAGCGGCGTGCTGATGAGGCGAAACGCCATTGCGGTGCTGATGGCGATCGAGATCATGCTCAACGCGGCCAACATCAACCTGGTGGCGTTCTGGCGATACGGCCCCCAGCAGCCGGAGGCCGGGCCGATGAGCGGGGTCATCCTGGCCATCTTCGTCCTGACCGTCGCCGCGGCCGAGGTCGCCGTCGGAATCGGCTTGATCCTGCTCTGCTATCGCCGCTGGCACTCGGCCGACGTGGATCGTTACGACAGCATGTCGGGTTAGGCTACTGGACGCATTGAGCGAGGGTGTTCCTCCGAACCAACCGATCCCGGGGCAATCTCGGCGGTCGTCGAGCCTTCCCCCGGTTGCAAACGGCTATTGAGCTGTAGCCCTTGATGAAAGTGGAACCGCGATGCCGACGAACGCCCCTTTAACGGTCGATTTCCGCGACGTCTTCTACCTGAGTCCCCAGATCGTCCTGACGTTCTGGGGCCTGCTGGTGCTGCTGGTGGATCTGAGCCTGGCGAAGCGGCTGAATCCCGAGGCGCGGCGTCGGGCAATCGGCTGGCTCTCGCTGTCCGGCGTCGCGGTGGCGCTGGTCGCGGCCGTCGTGGTCTGTCTCGGCCCCCTCTACGTGACCCAGTTCTCGGAGAAGGCGGCCGAGTGGCTCAGTCCCCAGACGTACAACTACCTGCTCGATACCGATCCATCCCTGTTCTTCGGGACCATCAGCGGCGATTCCCAGGTCGGGTATTTCAACGTCCTGTACATCTTCCTGCTGGGACTCATCCTCTATCTGTCGATGGCCTGGTCCTTCACCGAGGAGTGGGGCGAGTATTTCGCCCTGATGTTCTGGGCGACGGTCGGCATGATGCTGCTGACCGCGTCCGAGGAATTGATCACGCTGTTCTTGACCCTCGAGACGATGACGATCTGCCTCTACCTGAGCACGTCGCTGGAGAAGACCAAGCGACGATCGGCGGAGGCGGGCCTCAAGTATTTCGTCTATGGATCGGTCTCCTCGGCGCTGTTCCTCTTCGGCCTGAGCCTGCTCTACGGCCTGACGGGGACGACCTACTTCGACGCGATCCGCAACCTCCTGATGGAATCGCAAGACCGGGGCCTGGCGAACAATGTCGCCGGGGCGACGGCGGTCGTCCTGATGCTGGTCGGCTTCGGCTTCAAGGTCGCCGCGGTGCCGTTCCATCAATGGGCGCCGGAAGCGTACGAAGGTTCACCGGCGCCGGTCACGGCCTGGATCGCGACCGGCTCGAAGCTCGCGAGCTTCGTGGCGCTGATGAAGGTGTTCCTCCACGCGCTGCTCCCCTGGTCGAATCCGTCGACGGGCGTGATGGGACCGGGGTGGGTCGGCATCGTCGCGATCATCGCGGCCGTGACGATGACCTACGGCAACTTCGCCGCGCTGGCGCAGCGGAACTTCAAGCGAATGCTGGCGTATTCCTCGATCGCCCACGCGGGCTACATCCTGGTCGGCGTGGCAGCGGTGAGCATCTCGGTCAGCGGGTCGCGAGCCGCCGGGGCGGTGCTCTATTACCTGATCGTCTACGCATTCGCCAACGTCGGGGCCTTCGCGGTCGCCGCCTGGCTGGTCAGGGACAAGAAGACCGATGACATCGACGACCTCAACGGCCTGGGATACCAGGAGCCGATCCTCGCCGTCTGTATCCTCCTCCTCATGCTCTCGCTGATCGGAATTCCCCCGCTGGCGGGGTTCTTCGCCAAGCTCTACGTATTCATGGAGGCGATCGACCAGTCGAACACGACCCATCCCATCACCCTGATCTGGCTGGTGGCCCTGGGCCTGTTCAACTCGGTGGTCTCGGCCTTCTACTATGTGCGCGTCCTGAAGGCGATGTTCCTCCGCGAACCGGGCGAACGGCCGCTCGAACCGGCCGGGCGGCCCATCGTCCTGCCGATCGCGGTCGGGACCTTGGTCGTCGTCATCTGCGGCATCTCGCCGGACTGGCTGCTCAGCACGATGCAGGCCGCCGCCGTGCCGATGCTATCGGGTTCGGTCAAGACGCAGGCCCAGGAGGTCCCGAAGGCCAAACCCGCCGCCAAGGCCGCGGCACCGACCGCCAAGTTCGGCACCGATTACGGTGCCATGACGAAGAAAGGGGCCATGGCGGGTGGCGGCGGGGCCAGCCCGGCTCGCGGGCCCTCGACGACCAAGAAGGCCCAACCCCCAGCCACCAAGAAGGCGAGTGATACGCCCGCCGCCAAGGCCAAGGAGTCCAGTGCGCCGGGTGCTCCTTCGACGCCTGCCAAACCGGGCCCCTCGGCGCCCTCCAAGGAAGAGCCGAAACACTGACCATCCGGGAGGGCGGTCCCCCGCGAGCTCCTACGGCTCGTCGATCGGACATCGTCGATTGAGACGGAGCCTCATCCTCCCGGCGGATCGACTGAGCGGACTTCACGGCATCGGAATTGACTTAAAACGACCGGAAACGCGAGAGACGGGACGCCACGGCCATGGCCATCATCAACACGTTCCAGAAATGCCTGGACAGCCCCTACCTGCTCGAAGACAGCGAGGCGCCCACTCGGATCGTCGAGTTGCTCGCCAAGGCTGGGGACCGTCTTGACGCCGCGGTGAATATCCATACCACCGCACAGGGAGATCCGGCCGACGTCGTCTTCCTCAGTTACGAGGCGATGTTCTGCTGCCTCCGTGCCCTGGTCTACGCCAAGGGCTATCGCGAGTTCGGCCTGCGCTGCCTGCTGCTGGCCTGCGAGAACCTGTATGTCCGCCCCGGGCAGCTCGATTCCCAGCTCCTGCGCAAGCTCGAGCTGGCGCAGAGGCTCAAGCTCTCCCCCGCCGAAGCCGTCGAGAGCTGCTCAGCGTTCGTCAAGCGGACCCTGGAATTGCTCGGGCAGTAGGGAAGGGCGGGCGGAACGATCGAGGTAGGAGTCTGTCACGGAAGGTTCTGGCAGGGTGCTCTGCGAGCACCGATCCGGCGTGATTTGCCGAATTCGGTGCTCGCAGAGCACCCTACGAGACGACTCGAATTGGTCTGACCCTGTCGTCACTTCCCACCCTCGGGGGTAGCCTTCTCCGCCTCATCGCCCTGGGGGCGGATCAGCTCGAAATACTTGCGGATGGTCTGGCGGTGGCCGAGGGGGATCGGCTCGGAATTGAGCGCGGCCTCGGTCATGCGGCGATACTTCTGATATTGCTCGCGGTAGTCCCGAGCGGCGGTTTGCCGGCCTTCCGGCATGTGGGTCGTCTCGGTCTCGGCGTCGCCCTCGCCCATCTGGCCCTGGACCTGCTCGCGCTTGCGGGCCGAGTCGAGCTTCGTCTTGTCGCCTTCGACGTTCCCGCTGATCGCGCGTCCCCAGGTGCTCTTGGGACTGGTCGATTTCGATTTGACCCGGATCTTGGCCCCGCCGTTCTTCTGGCAGTTACTCTTGCATTCGCTGAGATTCCGGTTCTGCATGGTGAGCAAGTCGGCGATCCGCTTGCGGCGGCCTTGTGATCGGGCCAGGTTACCGAGCTTCTTGAGGGCACCCTGCGCCGCCCCTTCGTCCTCCAGCGATTCGGCGAGCTGGGTCGTGGCGGAGCTCAGATCGGCCAGGCCAGCTTCTTCCATCTGCCTGGCGGCCTTGCCGAGCTTCTCCTTGAGGTTCTTGATTTCCTTGCGGTCAAACTTGGGATCGGCCTGTTCGAGCTGCTCGGCAGCCCGGTCGTACTTCCCGAGCTGGAGGGACTGGCCGGCGCCGTCGAGAGATTGGGTGGAAGCCAGCGCCTCGCCGAGTGCCTGCATCTGGGTGTCCACCAGCCCGACATTGAACTCGGCCTGCTGCGCGGCGATGGCCGCCTGCATCTCGGAGAGCTTGGCCAGGGCCTCCTTGGCATCGACCCCCGGCTGCTTCATCTGCTCGATCGCTTCCGTCAGTTTCTGGACCAGCTCCTTGAGCTTCGGGTCGTTCTCCTTCCTGGCGGCCTCGGCGAGGTCCGCGAGGCTCTCCTCGGCCTCCTCGGCGGCGGCCAGGACGTTCTCGAGCGGCTCGGGGGACTTCGCCTGAACCGCCGCGGGCCTCGGCCAAAGGAGCAGCCCGATCGCCAGGATCGAGGCGGCCAGGGCGATCGGCATCGTGGTCGGCATGCGGAACGGCACCACCCGGCGAGCATCGAGGCCCTGGAGGTGCTCCTCCGCATCGGCCAGTTGGAGCGCGTGCACGGGCGTGGATTGCGTCCGTCCGACGAACGCGACGGCCGAGACGGCACGGTCTTTGAGGTCGTAGTGGGCGTCGACGGCCGCGGCCGCCGCGCGGGCCGATCGGCCGCGCGCCAGCCCGACGATCGCCCCGATGACCGGGCCGGCCAGCACGATCGACAGGGCCGCCCAGATCGTCGCACGGTCCGTACTCGCACCCTGCCAGCGCAGGACACCCAGCCCGATCCCGACCAGAGATCCGGCCAGTAGCCCCATCGCCGCGAAGCGGAGGACCTCCAGACCCAGTTGCCGAAGACGCACCGGCTCAAGCTTCGCCAGGATCCGATCGCCCATGGAAATTGCTCCCCTCGTCATCTCGAGGCAGCCGAGCTGCAACCAGAAGATGCCAGATGCAACATTCCGGATTCCAGATCCACCCAACCATCATCAATTTGGAATCTGAAATCTGGCATTTGGAATCCATCGCATTCCGACGATTGTACGATCAAGTCGTCCGGACGGGAAGCGGGATCCGCCGCCTCCGACCCAGAAGTGTCAAATCGACGCGGCGCAACGCGACGTCGAGCACGAACAGGAACGCCGCGGCGGTGGCCAGGTAGGGCCAGAGCGGCTCGGCCCGGGGAGCGGTCCGCTCCGGGACGTCGAAGACCGACTCCGGCTTCGGCTCGTATTTCCCCCCGGTTGTGCTGGCGATCGATCGCAGCAGATCGGTATTCGTCGGCCGGAGCCGAAGCTCGTCCGGATAGCCGACGGCCAGCCCGCGCGTCTGCCGGCCGACGAGCTGCGAGTCCTTGGTCTGGCTGAACATGAGCTGATACGAGCCCTGCCGGGTCGTGTCGATCTCGGCCTGGTATCGACCCGGGGCGACCTGGGCCATCGGGATTTTCCGCGTGCCGAGCTGCGGGTCGACCAGGGTCAGCTCGGTCGTGGCGCGATTGAGGAATCGGCCGGAGGGCTGCTCGATGGCGTCGATCGAGACGACGGCCTTTCGTCCCTTGCGCTCGACCTGCACGAGCGAGCCCCGGGTCTCGGACCGCCGGAGCGCGTGGCGGACCACCTGGGCCCAGAACTGGCCGAACTGCGGCCAGGTCAGCCATTCCGACGCCCATCGGGACTTGGCGTCGGAGGTGAAGGCCACGCTCATGCCCAGTCCATAACGCCACCAGGCCAGCAGCGGGTCGCCCGACTCGGAGGCCAGGATGACCTCGGCCGTCGGCTTGGGGCGGGTCACGACGTAACCCAGCAGGAAGGGCGCCTCGTCCATCCGGATCTCGTTGAGCACCTGGGTCGGGCGGACGACGGTCGGCGAGAACGGCTGCTCGTTGATCGCCGACTTGCTGGCCGTGACCGTCTCCTTGGCGAAGATCTGGGGCACCTGCGCGGCATCGTCGGCAACGTAGAACCGGCCGTTGCCGACCCGGGCGATCTCCTCGAGCAGCCCCTGATCGGCGTCGCCGCCCAGGGCGACGGTCGAGACCGTGATCCGATCGGCGCCCATCGCCTGCGCGATGCCCTCGAAATCGCCGGGAGCGGAGATGCCGTCGGTCAGGATGATCACGTGCTTGAGCTTGGCCACGGCCGACTGCAAGGTCTCGTGCGCCTCCTCCATGGCGGGGGCCATGTTGGTGCCGCCGCCGGCCTCGAGCCCGGCGATCCGGTCGAGGATGAAGCCCTTGTCGGTGCAGGGGTGCAGCTCGCTGACCCAGAAGTTCTCCCCATCGAACGCCAGCACGCCGACCTTGTCGCTGGGCCCCATCAGCTCGACGGCCGCACGCGCCGCCTCCTTGGCCATCTCGATCTTCTCGCCGCCCATCGAGCCGGACTTGTCGATCACCAGCATCATGGCCAGGCTGGGCTTCTCCTTCTCCTTCTCGAAGTCGCTCCGGACCGGCAGGATCTCCTCGAGCGTCGTCTTGTAGTAACCACCCAGGCCGAACGACTGGTCGCCGCCGAGCATGATCAGGCCGCCGCCCAGGTCGCGGACGTACGTCCGGGCCACTTCCATCTGGCGCAGGCTCAGCGACGTGGCCGGGACGTTCGAGAGCACCATGAGGTCGTAATTCTGGAGCTCGGCCAGGTTCTCCGGCGCCCCCCGGGGCGGCCGGACGTCCACCTGCATGTTCTGCTCTTCCAGGGCCCACGTCAGGTGCTTGGCCTGGTCGGGATCGCTCTCGACCAGCAGGACCCGCGGCTTCCCCGCGGCCGAGACCAGCGCGAAGTCGCTGTTGTTGTCCAGCAGGGTGTCGCGATAGCCCTTGAGCCGCGCCGTGATCGGCGTCAGGCCGCCCAGGTCGATCGTCTGCTTGAGGACGACGCGGTTCTCCCCCGCCTTGAGCTTGACCGGCTGGTCGGCGACCTTGATGTCGCCGCGGTACACTTCGATGCGTCCCTGGTCGTCGTCGTGGTTGCTATCGACGAGGACCTCGACGTTGAAGGGCTCGCCCTGGAGCACCTGCGCCGGGGCGTTGACGGCCGAGAGCTGGGCCTCGGGCTCGGTCCGTCCGGGCAAGGGCGCGGTCAGCACCTCGACCTTGCCCTGCATCGCCGCGACGGCCTTGAGGGCATCGCCGGACGTCGCATTCCCGTCGGAAAGAAGCACGATCCTGGGGACATAAAAGGGCGGGATCGCCGCCGCCGCCACCTCCAGCGCCGAGGCCAGGTCGGTCCCCTTGCGGTCGAGCCCCCTGGCATCGGCCGGCTCGGCCGGAGGTCCGGACGGTGCGATCGCCGATGCCGGCTTTGCGGAAGCCGCGGGCTTCTCGAGTCCCTTCACGGCCTCAGCACCGTCGCGGACGCTCCCCGGCTCGCCGGCGAACGGCAGCACGGCGAACCGGTTCGTGCCCGCGTGCGCGGCCGCCTTGGAAAGGAACGCGTCGACGGCCTGGGTCCCCTGCTCGCCCACGCTCTCGCTCCGGTCCACGGCGAAGACGACGAACAGCTCGCGCGTCGGCCGGATGAGGCTCAGGCCCCCCAGGGCCAGGATCAGCAGGATCACGAGCGCACCGCGGAGCAATAGCGAGAGCAGCCGCTGCCATCGGGCGAGGTCCACCAGGCTGCGGTAGAAGTAATAGACCAGGCCCGGCACGACGGCCAGGCCCAGCAGCCACCAGGGGCGCGTCAGTTCGAGCTGGACCTGGAACGGCAACGACAGCATCAATCGATCCACCTTCGCTGATAGAGAAACCACTCCCAGCAGGTCAGAATCCAGGCGGCGGCCAGCAGGTAATACCAGATCGGCCGGACGGCCCAGCCGGCGGCCAGGCTCCTCGGCCGCTCGGCGATGCCCTCGGCGGGCCTGAGGTCGCTTTCGCGACGGTCGGCGAGGTTGCAGGGCAGTTCCATCACGACGTCGCTCAGGCGGGTGATGCCCTTGGGGTCGACCTCGGACCGGTCGCGAAGACCGGGCGCTCGCAAAAGGACGCTCCAGACGCCGGTCTGGTCGAGCGGGCCAATCGTGACCTTGGTCGTTCCCGAACCGACCGGCACGAGGATGTGCCGTTCGCGGTTGTCGGGGCTGCGCAGGACATACTCGCTCTGCTCGCTCTTCCGTGCGTGCACCTCGACCTCGGCGACCGACCCGGCCGGATACGAC
>JBKQHM010000451.1:0-3925 GCA_052148775.1 Isosphaeraceae bacterium
GGGCGGCGGACCCATCGCGCCGGGACCCAGTCCCAGCCGGGCTGCAATCGCGCCCAGAAGCCGGGCGCCCAGGCGACGCGATCGCCGTCGGGGGCATAGTGGCCCGGCACGAAGAAGAAGTCGGGGCCGGGGGCCGGGATCGGCTCGTCATCGGGCTGGTCGGCGGGGGGTCCGGTGGTCCGCCATCGCGGGGCGTTCGCGGCCACGTTCGCCGGGTTCCCCCGACGACTCCACATGCCGGGTACCCAGTACCAGCCGCCGCCATCGCGCTCCCATCGGCCGGCCACCCAGATCGATCGTTCGGGCGGGATTTGCCAGCTCCCGCCGACCCAGACGAAGTCATCCCGATCGGCATCCCAGGCCCAGTAGCCCGCGATCCATCGGGCATTCCCGGCCGGCCGGACGCCGGCGGGGCGCTCGACGATCGGCGCCGGCGGGGCCTTCGGAGCATACACCCGCCCGGCATCGGCCGGCTCCCCGGCACGAGGCACGTCGGCGGTAGGGAGTGCCTCGGCGCCGGTCGTCGGGCCGTCCAGGGTCGGAGGCGCCTGCGGCTCCGGAGGCGGCGGTGTCGGCGTCGCCTGCCCCCACGCCGAAGCCCCCAGCATCACAAACCCGAGCCACAGCGGCAGGAGGCCCGAGACGACCCTCAATCCGCGTACGATCTTCATGGAAGTCTCTCCTTGGAGTCTGGCACGCAGTTCAGGCATTCCAACCTGAGCTACCTCATTCCCGGGAGGGCGTGGCACCGTCCGAGCTGGCGCCGGAGGGATCGAGGCTCGGACGGTCGGCGTAGCCTCGGCGAAGCGCGCCCGTCGACAATCGTCCGGGCCGGCGCCGGAAAGGAAGAAGCTCGGACGGAGCCTCGACCTCGCGGGAATCGGTCGGTCCGGGTCCGGAGACCCGCGTCCATCGAACCGACACCTCAATGATACACCTCAATGGAATCCTTGTGCAGGTGTCGTGCCGGACTCCACCGAACTCGAATCAATTCCCGGGATTCCGGCGTCCTGGGGCCGGGTGCCGTCGCGAATCCGGACCGCCGCCGCCGCGTAACGGTCGCGGAGCCGCAGTCGTTCGGCGGGGTCATAGGGAACCCGGGCGATCCGGTCGAGCTGGTCGACCGTCCGGTCGCAGACCGTGGCCCAGGCCCCGGCGTCGAGCCCGAATTCGTCGGCGCAACGGTCGGGGTCCAGCGACAGTGCGGGGACCGATCCCGGCCAGCCGAAGGCCCCGATCGACTTGAGGCGAGACAGCACCGCCTCGGCCAGAGCAACGTGACCCGCCAGCGTGGGATGGACGTTATCGTGAAACCAATCATCGTCGAGGATGCCGTGCCGCGACCGCGACCTCAGCACGGCCGGCCCGTCCACCAGCAACGCGCAAGGCCATCGACGCGCCACGTCTCGATAAGCCTCCTCGAATGGCGTGGTGCAGCGCATCGGCAAGCCGTCGTGGTCGCGGGCCAGCTCGTAGTGGACCAGGGCCTCCTCGAACGACCCGGCCGCCTCGAGCCGACGCGCCAGGCGATAATGGGCCTCGGCCATGGTCGGCTGATCGGCGAGGATCTGCCGATAGCCGGCGATGGCCCCCTCCGGGTCGATGGCCTCCCGCGCGCGGATCGCCGTCATCCGGCGAAAAAGGGCCTCGCGACGATCCCGACTCGTCGAGGCATCCGCATGAGACTGGTTCGGGTCCCAGGCGTCGCACGAAGGGGGGATGATCAAGACCGGCAGGCAGCCGACCCGCTCGCAATCGCGCACGATCGCGACGAGGCGGCCTCGGAAATCGGCCACGATCGCGGCCGACTCCTCTGGCGTGCAGACCGGACGGCCGACGAGGGTCTCGCGCGGGCCGAACATCCGCGCCGGGATCAGCCCCACCCGCTGCTTCTCCAGGTTCTCCCGGATCAGCCGGAACAGCGGCGACACACCGGCCAGGCGCCGGAGCGAGTCCCAGTGGCGGCTCGTCCACGACTCATCATCGTAGTACGCCGCCCGATGCAGCCAGGAGAACCGGGTCACGAACTCATTGTGTCCCGAGTAGACGATCAAGAGGTCGGGAGGGTAGGGGAGCTGGGCAAGCTTCTGGTGCATCGATTCCAGGGTCGCCCCCTTCTCGGCCAGGACCTCGACGCGGAACTTCCGCCCCGGCATCGCCCGTCCGAGCCCTCGGCCGACGATCGCCCCGACCGAGAGCCATCCCTCGTAGGGTACGCCCGACGCACTCGACCCGCCGATGACCACGATCGACACCTCGTCCCCCGTCGACGTCCGGGCCTCGAACCGACCCGGCATGGCCGGCAGACGATGGATCCACGCAAGCCAGCCCGCCGCGACCGCCTCGGCCAGCAAGAGGCCCAGGGCCGTCGCGCCGCAGAGAACCATCCCCCGGACGCCCAGGCCCCGATTCCGGCCCGGACGCCACGCCAACCAGCCCGAGACGATCGTGCCCATCAAGGCCGTCGGGAGGACCGCCAGATAGCCGGCCAGCATCGTCCCCAGTATCCCGATCGACGCCCGGCGTATCAGCGCGCGGACCGGTGCCAGCACGTCCACTCCATCGCCGGCCAGGACCAGGACGAGGGCCGCCCCGATCAGTCCACAGGCCACGAACAGGCGGCGGCCCGCGAGCGGAAATCGTGGCGGGTGGAAGCTCACGGGTGGAGGATCACCGGCCTTCCCGAGCATGGATCGAGCTCCCGTTTCCCCCGGAGATCGAGGCACCGGCGATTGCCGTCGACGCATCGATGTCCGTCCAGACTATCATACTCGCCCCGTCGCGCCCCCCTTTCCGGCACAGGGCGATTTGGCGTATCATTCGGCATGGAAGAAGCGAGTTGAGAAACCCGGAATGCCAGGGCATCGCGCACGATCCCAAGCCGAATCGGATCGTACCCGAGGGATCGAAATCCCGGATGAGACCGGATCGGAGAGGCCCGGTGAGCGATCGAGCGATCGATCGCATCTCGCCGGTCGCGTCTCGACGATGCGGCGACTCGCCCACCGCGTGCCCGAAGTGGTGTGAGACTACCCGATCATGACGCGACGATCCCGAGGCCGTGAAGTCGCCCTTCAGGTCCTCTACCAGGTAGAGCAGAACCCGAGCTTTGCTCCCGCGGAGGTCCGCCAGTTCATCCAGCGCCGGCTGTTGAACGATCGCAAGCTCAGCGAGTTCACCGAGGGACTGGTCGCCGGCGTGAAGGAGCACCAGGAGCGGATCGACGCCCTGATCTCCGAGTTCGCCGAGAACTGGCGGCTGGACCGCATGGCGGCGATCGACCGCAACATCCTCCGCCTGGGCGCCTACGAGATGATGTTCTGCCCCGAGGTCCCGGCCCGGGTCGCCATCAACGAGGCCCTCGAGCTGGCCAAGCGGTACAGCACCGCCCAGTCGAGCCGGTTCGTCAACGGCATCCTCGACCGCGTCCTCCAATCACAAGTCCAGACTCCGAAAGCTGACGCATAATCCGTCGTCCGTCGTCCGCTTCGCGTGCCGACCAGGTCAGCCCGGAAAAGCCGGGGCACTCCAGGGCGGTGGCCATGGCGCGACGAAGCGAGACGACCGCGACGGACATCGGACAATGAACAACGGACAAAACGATGGCAATCTCAGGCATGCTGGACCGGTTCAAGAAGGGGCTTGCCCGGACGGCCCAACTCTTCAACTTCCGCTCGTGGTTCGGGCGCAAGGTCGATCAGTCGTTCCTGGACGAGCTGGAGAGTAAGCTGATCCAGGCGGACGTGGGCGTGGTGGCGACGACCCGGCTGATCGATCGAATCCGGGAATCGTACGCCGACAAGACGGCCGACGAGAACCTGCTGGAGTTCGTCAAGTCCGAGCTCAAAGGGCTCCTCGAGGACCCTAGGCCGGGGGGCCTGGCGGTCTCCCCCAAGAAGCCGAGCGTCTACCTGATCGCCGGGAT
>JBKQHM010000452.1:0-6257 GCA_052148775.1 Isosphaeraceae bacterium
TTCGCGTAGCCTCGAATTAAGCCACATCCTCCACCGCTTGTGTGAGCCCCCGTCAATTCCTTTGAGTTTCAGCCTTGCGACCATACTCCCCAGGCGGAGCACTTAACACTTTCGCTACGGCTAGAAGGTTATGGGGGACCCTCCAACCCAGTGCTCATCGTTTACGGCTAGGACTACCGGGGTATCTAATCCCGTTCGCTACCCTAGCTTTCGCGTCTCAGCGTCAGAAAACGTCCAGGACCTCGCTTTCGCCACGGGCGTTCCTTCCGATCTCAACGCATTTCACCGCTCCACCGGAAGTTCCAGATCCCCCTACGTCCCTCCAGACAGGTCGTTTCGGTACCACTTCCCCGGTTGAGCCGGGGGCTTTCAGTCACCGACGTTCCCATCCGCCTACACGCGCTTTAAGCCCAGTGATTCCGAATAACGTTCGCACGGTTCGTCTTACCGCGGCTGCTGGCACGAACTTAGCCCGTGCTTCCTCCAGGGATAGGTCAAGGTTACCCCTTCCTCCCCCTCGACAGGAGTTTACAACCCGAAGGCCTTCATCCTCCACGCGGCGTCGCTCGGTCAGGCTTGCGCCCATTGCCGAAGATTCTCGACTGCAGCCTCCCGTAGGAGTCTGGGCAGTGTCTCAGTCCCAGTGTGCCGGGCCGCGCTCGCACGCCCGGTAGGCATCATAGGCTTGGTGGGCCATTACCCCGCCAACGACCTAATACCACGACGGTCCGTCCCACGGCGCCTGAACTTTGGTTTGCAGGGGATGCCCCCCGCGAACATCGCTGGGAATTACCCGCAGTTTCCCGCGGCTATGCCCAACCATGGGGTTGGTTACCGTCGCCTTACTCACCCTTGCGCCACTGATCCGATCCGAAGACCGAACCCGTTCGACTTGCATGCCTAATCCACGCCGCCAACGTTCATTCTGAGCCAGGATCAAACCCTTCACAAATGAGTCGGTCTCCGGTCGAACTCCGCGGATCGAGATCCACTTCGTCCCTCCGGCGGCCGGTCCTCACCCTGATGGGTTGAGGAAAAAAAACTGGTCGCACGACGTACTCCACATGAGCGTCAGGCTGACGGCCGACTCCCGGATCGCTCTCGCGAGCGAATCGAGGTTCGAGCCATCATCCTCACCACCCATGAGAAACGTGTGCCGGTCCTTGCGAGCCATCCCGACGCCGATTGGCCTGAGGACCTCAGGCCGGGCGTTCCCGGACGACCACTCGCACGCCGGCTTCCCTCAAGGGTTCTTGACGCGACGAATTCTTACCTTCGTCTCGTTCTATGTTTGGCTGACGAATGCCATCAACCGAATTTTCAAAGAGCAAATGGTCGATTTCACTGATACGTCTGATCCTTCGAGAAGGTTCAGACCTATCTTCCAAGACCTCGACCTGTCGCACGAATTTCCACCGATGGCATCGGCCGGTAGTGGTTACTCATGAGCAACCCACCCCGGCCGTCTCAATCCATCGTGATTGGCGTGACAAGGGTTATAATAACAAACCCGCGGCTCAGGTCAAACCCCCTCTCCCTTTTTTTTGAAAATCACCGGGAAAAGCCCGTGATCGGGGCCTCTTGCGAGGGCTCTCCGGCCCCGCGAGTGCGACCGATTTCCGCGACGAGGGGCGGTTTCAGGAGAAGAACGCGGCCGCCTCGTCGTAGTAGGTCAGATCCAGTGTCTTCGAAACAGCGATTGCTTCGCTCAGCACCGTCTCGACGATCCGGCCATTCACGACGGTGGCCAGGGTGCCGAAGCGATGCTGGAGGACGAGGCGGCTGGCGGCGAGGCCTAACCGGGTGGCCAGGATCCGATCGTATGCACTCGGCGGGCCGCCGCGCTGGAGGTGTCCGAGCACGACGCAGCGCGTCTCGAGGCGAGTCTGCTTCTCGATCGCGTCGGCGATCATGCCGCCGATACCGCCGAGCCGTGGATTGCCGAACGGGTCGGGCGGATCATCGAGCGTGAGGGGGCCGCGATCGGGGAACCGGGCCCCCTCGGCGACGATGACGATGCCATACTTCTTCCCGGCCGATCGCCTTCGCGTGAGCACGGACAGGAGGTGGGGCAGGTCGATGGGCACTTCGGGCACGAGGATGTAGTCGGCGCCGGCCGCGATGCCGGCGAAGCACGCGATCCAGCCGGAGTGGCGGCCCATCGTCTCGACGACGACGATCCGGCGGTGGCTCTCGGTCGTCGTCCTGAGTCGATCCACGGCCTCGGTCACGATATTGACCGCCGTGTCGAACCCGAATGAGAAATCGGTCACCATCAGGTCGTTATCGATCGTCTTGGGGACGCCGACCACGGGGAGCGAAAAATCATTATGGAGCCTCAGTGCGACCCCCAGGGTGTCATCGCCACCGATGACGACGAGGGCGTCCAGATCGAGGCGGTCGAAGTTCTCTCGGAGTGCTGCCAGGTCGGTCTCGGGATTCCGGTAAGGGTTGGTTCGGGAGGAACCGAGGATGCTCCCACCTTGTCCGATAATGCCGTCGGTCTCGGCGGTGGTGAGGGTACACCACATATCCTGAACCAGGCCGCGCCAGCCTTCCAGGATGCCCACGCAGGTCCCGCCCTCATTGGCAACCTGCTGGACGACGGCGCGGATGACGGCGTTCAAACCCGGGCAATCTCCGCCGCCCGTGAGCAATCCGACCTTCATCTCGGGGGATCCTCTGAGAGGATGTGGGACGCATCCGGAGAGGTGTGGAGAATTTCCGTGTACCTCCCCGCGATTCCGGGTAATCGTCACCCAACAACGATGCCCGGTTCGAGCGTAACACGGACGGAGAGTGCGGGCCAGTCATTCGGCGAGACGCCGGTGCCGGCGTCGCGCCGATGGGAGCGATCGGGTTGAGCGAGGTGACACGGCACGCCAGCCGCATTCACGAGGATGGCAACGCGGCCTTGGGTGAGGTCAAGACGCGCTCGACCCAGGTTGTATCGACGTTTCCGGAGATGAAGTCGGGATGGCGGAAGATCCGCTTGTGGAGCGGGATGGTTGTACGGACGCCCTCGATGACGAGCTCGTCGAGCGCTCGCCTCATCGTCGCCATCGCTTCCGCACGAGTCGGGGCATGGACGATCAGCTTGCCGAGCAAGGAGTCGTAGTAGGGAGGGACCGAGTAGCCGACCTGGATATGAGAGTCCCAGCGCACGCCAAAACCGCCCGGGACTCGCAGACCCGTGATCCGGCCCGGCGAGGGGCGGAAATCGTTGTCCGGGTCCTCGGAGTTGATCCGGCATTGTATCGAATGGCCGCGGACCACGATATCGTCCTGATCGAAGGGCAGGGGCTCGCCGGCCGCGATCCGGATCTGTTGCTTGACCAGGTCGATACCAGTAACCATCTCGGTCACGGGGTGCTCGACCTGGATTCGTGCGTTGACTTCGATGAAGTAGAAATTATGGGATCGATCGATCAGGAATTCGCAGGTCCCCGCATTGACGTAGCCGGCTTCCCGCGCTAGCCGGACGGCCGCCGCTCCCAGCCGCGATCGAACCTCCAACGGCAGGGTGGCTGCGGGCGATTCCTCCACCAGTTTCTGGTGCCGACGTTGCAGAGTGCAGTCGCGATCCCAGCAATGCACGATCTTCCCGCCCATGTCGGCGAGGATCTGGATCTCGACGTGTCGGGGATGATCGATGTACTTTTCGAGGTATACAGAGGGGTTCTTGAATGCCGCCTCGGCCTCGTTGCGGGCTGTCTGGAGGGCCGAGGCGAGATTGGATTCGTCGTGGCAGACGCGCATCCCCTTGCCGCCCCCGCCGGCGGCCGCCTTGATCAGCACGGGGTACCCGATCGTGCGGGCGAGCCGCATGGCTTCGGAATCGCTGGAGACGACGCCCTCGGAACCGGGGACGCAAGCAACCTTCGCCGCCGCGGCGATGGCCTTGGCCTCGGTCTTAAGGCCCATCTTCCGGATCGCCTCATGGGGCGGACCGATGAACTCGAAGCCACTGGTCCGACAAAACTCGGCGAAGTCGGGATTCTCGCTCAGGAAGCCGTAACCGGGATGGATCGCCTGGGCGTCGGCCACCTCGGCGGCGGCGATGATCCGGGCGAGGTTCAGATAGCTGTCGACGCTCGGCCCCTTGCCGATGCAAATCGCTCGGTCGGCCAGGCTGAGGTAGGGTGCATCGCGATCGGCCTGAGAGTAGACCGCCACGACCTCGATGCCGAGCTCCTTGCAGGCGCGGATGACACGCAGCGCGATCTCCCCACGGTTGGCGACCAGGATTCGTTGAAACATCGTCGAAAAGGACCTCAAAATCGGTCGCGCAGGCCCGGAGTCCATCTCGGGACCGGACCCGCGATCATCCGCGGAAGGATCGGGAACCTCGAATACACGCGGGGAATCGGGAAGGTATGAGCGACCCTGGCTGTCGTCCCGGTGCCACGTCGGGTGCCGGCTCACGACGGCACTACCCGGAAGAGCGGCTGGCCGAATTCGACCGGCTGGCCGTTCTTGACCAGGATCTCGACGATCGTCCCGGAAACATAAGCCGGGATTTCCGTGAAGACCTTCATCGCCTCGATGACGCCGACGATCGTCTTGGGATTGACCACGGAGCCGTTGGTCACGAACGGAGGAGCGTCCGGGGAGCTGGAGGTATAGTAGGTGCCGACCATGGGACTCTCGATCGCGACCGTCTTGGAGGCCGGCGCGGCTTCCGGCGGGGGCGGCTCGGCCGCTCGGGCTAACGCGGCCTGGTATGCGGGGGCCAGCGGCCCGGCGGCCTGTGTGTGTGTGGTGACCGTCGGCAATCCGGCGGCCTCGGGGCCCCGGCGTCTCAGCTTGATCTGAACCGGACCGCCCGTGAGGTCGAGTGCGGTCAGGTCGTATTGCTTCATAAGACGGACCAGGTAATGAAGCTGCTTCAGGTTGAAGGGATCAGTCGGCCCTGAGGGATTCTCCGCCATTCGTTCACTCCGCATGGGCGAGCGCTCGATGGCGCCGCTCCGGCTCGCACGGGATAGGTGGGCGTCGTGCAGGATCCGTCCGATGATCTCGCGACGGACCGGCGAATCTATTCGATTCGTACCGAGTCTAGAGACTTGGGGATGTGCGAGAGAACTTCGCAACCGTCATGGGTCACAAGCACATCGTCCTCGATCCGGATGCCGCCCCAGCCGGGCAGATAAATGCCCGGCTCGACCGTGACCACATTCCCCGGCTCCAGGAGATCGGGCGATGCCTTTCTGAGCCGAGGAGACTCATGGATGTCCATGCCCAACCCATGGCCGAGGCTGTGGTCGAAAAAAGCACCGAAGCCCGCTTCTTCAATCAGAGTACGGGCTTCGGCATCGATATCATGTGCCTTGGCACCCGGCCGGATCGCGGAAATCGCGCGCTCCTGGGCCGCCAGGACGGTCCGGTGGATCGTCTCGAAAGTCGGAGTGACCTTACCCGTGACGAGAACTCGCGTCAAGTCACTTTTGTAAGGCTGACCGGAAGCCCCCCAGTCGATGAGTACGAAATCGTCGTCTCCCACGCGGGTGGTCGTCGTCGGACGGGCGTGGGGCAATGCGGCTCGAACGCCCACGGCCACGATCGGGGGAAAGCTGGATCCCGTGGCGCCGCATCGTCGCAAGTTGGCCTCGAGCGCATCGGCAACATCCTTCTCGGTGTCTCCGATCCGGAGGCCTGCCCTGATCATGGTGAAGGCCCGCTCAGCGCATCGGACCGCCGCGCGGATCTCGGAGATCTCCGTCTCATCCTTGACGCGACGGAGACTCTCGACCCATCCCCTCACGCCGATCATCGACGTCGCAGGGATTGCATCGCGGATCGACTCGTAATCGGCAACCGTGCAGGTTGCCGCCTCGAAAGCGAGCCGGCTCACGCCGATCGTCTGAATGAGGTGAGCGATCGCCTGCGTCAACTCCCAGCCAGAAGGGCGAATCGAGGCTTCGAGTCCCGGACACTCCTGCTCAAGTTGGATCGTGAAACGGCCGTCCGAGACGATCACATCGCGGTCCGGAGTCATCAAGAGGACGGAGGAGTCGCCGGTAAAGCCAGTCAAATAACGAACATTGGTCGGAAAGCTGACCAGGAATGCGTCCACCGTCCTGGATCGAAGTTCACGCCGGAGTCTCTCCCGTCGATCGGCGTTTCGGTTCATACGACGTTCGGACTCCGTCAAAAGAGTGAGTCAACCATCATGGCCATGAGCGGTCATCGGTGAATTGGAAATCACCGATACCCGCTCGCGCCACTAACCTTCGAAAGGGAGGACTGGCGAATCC
>JBKQHM010000453.1:0-21197 GCA_052148775.1 Isosphaeraceae bacterium
GGGTGGCGCCCGCCGGGGGGGGGCGCTGTGGCAAGGTCCCCCGACCTTGCCACCGGGCCGACCGAAGGTCTCCCGGGGCGGGCGCATGCATTTGGGAGACCTTCGGTCCGGCCCACGGCGGGGTCAGGAGACCCGCGCCCAGCGCGGCGCGTGCGCGACTCAACTGTTAAGCGCTCTAGTGTGACATCCCGGTCGGCCGACGACAATGCGGTCTGGCGAGCCAGCCAACTTCTTCCACGCCTTCACCCAATCGTCACACGTATTCTGGGAGCCAGCAAAGCCAAGCTTGCGAGAAGGAGCCGGACCCTCTACGATGGCGTGTTCGCCCATGCGGAGTGGGAACGTGCCGAGGCCGCGCGGCGACGTCCGGCACGATTGCCAGGTGAGTCCCGATCGGGCAAGGAGCCCATGCAGTACAATCCCGCCAATCCGCTCATCGTCCAGGGGGATCGCACGATCCTGCTGGAGGTCGACAACCCGCTGCACGCGGAAGCCCGCGACGCCATCGCGCCATTCGCCGAGCTCGAGAAGAGCCCCGAACACATCCATACCTACCGCCTGACGCCCCTGTCGCTCTGGAACGCCGCGGCGGCCGGCATGTCGGCCGATGCGATGATCCAGGCGCTGGAGACCTACTCGAAATTCCCGATCCCCGCCAACCTGCCGCCGGACCTCCGCGAGCTGGTGAGCCGGTACGGGCGGGTCCGGCTGCAACGGGTCGAGGGCCAGCTCCGGCTGACCACCAACGACAAGCCCCTGCTCGAAGAGCTGGCGCGCCAGCGCGGGGTGCGGGATTACCTGGGCGAGCGGATCGACGAGACCAGTTTCGCCATCGACGACGCCCATCGCGGGGTCCTCAAGCAGGCGCTGATCACCGTCGGCTACCCGGCCGAGGACATGGCCGGCTACAACGCCGGCGCCAAGCTGCCGATGGCGGTCCGGAACGTGGCGCTGTCGGGCAAGATTTTTCAGGTCCGCGATTATCAGCAGGGGGCCGTCGCGGCGTTCTACGCCGGGGGCGACGCCCGCGGCGGCTCGGGCGTGATCGTCCTGCCCTGCGGCGCCGGCAAGACGATCGTCGGCCTGGCCGCGATCGCGACGCTCCAGACCGAGACCCTCATCCTGACCACCAGCACGACGGCCGTCGAGCAATGGAAGCGGGAGATCCTCGACAAGACCGACCTCGACCCGGCCCTGATCGCCACGTACACCGGCGATTCCAAGGCGCTGGCGCCGGTGACCATCGCGACCTACCAGATCGTGACCTATCGCCCCAAGAAGGACGGCGACTTCCCCCACTTCCACCTGTTCGAAGAGCGGGACTGGGGGCTGATCATCTACGACGAGGTCCACCTCTTGCCCGCGCCGGTGTTCCGGATCACGGCCGAGATCCAGGCCCGCCGCCGCCTGGGGCTGACGGCGACCCTGGTCCGCGAGGACAACCGCGAGGAGGACGTGTTCAGCCTGATCGGGCCCAAGAAGTACGACGTCCCCTGGCGGGTGCTGGAATCCAAGGGTTGGATCGCCGAGGCCCAGTGCCACGAGGTCCGCCTGGGCCTGCCCGCGGCCATGCGGATGGAATACGCCCTGGCCGAGTGGCGGGAGAAGTTCCGCGTGGCCAGCGAGAACCCGCTCAAGGACGACCTGGTCGCGACCCTGCTGGATCGGTTCGACTCGCCCGAGGACCGGGTCCTGGTCATCGGCCAGTACCTCAAGCAGTTGCGTCGGATCGCCGGGCGGTTCGAAATCCCGCTGATCACCGGCCAGACCCCCAACTCCGAGCGCGAGGACCTCTACGGCAAGTTCCGTCGCGGCATCATCCGCCGGCTGATCCTCTCGAAGGTCGGCAACTTCGCGATCGACCTGCCCGACGCCAACGTGATGATCCAGGTCTCCGGCACGTTCGGCAGCCGACAGGAGGAGGCGCAGCGACTCGGGCGGATCCTCCGCCCCAAGGAGGGTGAGCGCCCGGCGAGCTTCTACTCGCTGGTGACCCGCGACACCCGCGAGATGGACTTCGCCCACCACCGCCAGCTCTTCCTCACCGAGCAGGGCTACAACTATGAGATCCTCGACGAGACCGACATGGCCGAGCACGTCCAGTGTCGACCGGAAGCGACCGTTCGACAGGCGTAATCCCCTGGGGGCATCGCCCCCAGGAGTGCCGCAGGCGGGCGGATCTTCGCGGAAGCGACCCGCCGACCCCGCCCCTCGGCGTGCCCCAGCATCCCCCCGGCCCGACGTCCCGCCCTCCGCCCCGACAACCGGAAGAGCCAGATGACCCGACCGACGACCCGCATCCCGGTCAAGCTGCACAAGAGCGTGACCCTGATCCGCACCTCCGAGCCGGTGCTGGCCGAGGAGCTGCTGGCGCGGAAGTCGCTGGCGCGCTGGGTCCTGGGCCGGCTGTCCGAGACGGTGCTCCTGGTACAGCCGGACGAGACCGACGCCGTGATCGAGGAGCTCCGCAAGATGGGCCACACACCGCGCGTGGTACGCTGATGGGCCGTGAAGCGATGGATTCCAGATAACCAATTCCAGATTCCCAATGAATATCAGGCCCTTTGCAAGAAGCATTGACGATTCTGGAATTTGGAATTCCGAATCTGATATCCGATCCTTTCGCAAGCCCTGAGCCAAGGGGGGTTTCTCGCCGATGGCCGTCGCCTCGCAGTCGCCTCCGCCTTCGAGCCCGCCTCCGGATGAGCCGCGCCAGGCCTACCGATGGGCCCTGGGACGCTACAAGGCGGCGCGGCTGGCGGCGATCCGGCTGGCCCAGGGCCTGGCGCCGGACGGCGATCGGATCCGGCCCGCCGGGACGGCCGAGGAGATCACCGAGCACCTGGACCACCCGGCGGCCGTCGAGGCGCTGGCGGCGCGGGTGCCGATCGGCTCCCGGTTGGCTTTGAGCCTCTTCGCCGTGACCGAGACGACATCCATGCCGATGGCGGGCCTGGCCCACGCCCTGGCCGCGCTGGGCGCCGAGCCGATCGAGGCGCTGGTCCGGCTGCTGGACCTGGGCCTGCTGGCGATCGAGCCGAATGCCGAGCTCGGCCCGATCGACGATTTCACATCGGCGCTGAAGCGGGGCGGCTCGGTCCCGATGCGCGTCCGCGTCCACCCGACGGTCCCGCACGCAGTCCGGATCGTCCGCCCCGAAGGGGGCCTGCCGACGGCCCCGGGATCGGTCGTGCAGGTCCGCGAGTCGGACGGCCTGGAGCCGATCCTCCGGCTCGGCGCGATCTGGCAGCGCGCCGGCGCCGAGCCGTTGCGGCAGACCCAGCAGGGGACCCTGTACAAGCGCGATCGGGAGCGGGTCGAGGACGATCCGGTGCTGGCCGGCGCCGTCACGGACGCCATCGTCCCCCTGCCCCACCCGGCGGCGTTCTGGATGGCGCTGGCCCGTCGCGTCGGCCTGGTCGAGCCGGACTCCTCCGGCCAGCGGCTGCTGGCGGCCCCGACCGGCTTCTGGGCCGATAACGCGGTCCACCTCCCGCAGATGATCGCCACCGGCTGGCTGACGCTACGGACCTGGCACGAGCCGGATGGCGCGCCGGGCGCGCCGGCCGGCACCGAGTCGGATCGGGCCGTGCCGTATCTGCGCCCCGCCGTACTCCTGTGGCTGGCCACCCTCGGCGATGCGGAGTGGGTCGCGCTCGACGACCTGGCCGGTCACCTCTCGTCGCGGTATCCGGAATGGGATCGACCGAACTTGACCGAGCCGTCGGCCCCGGTTGCCTCGGCCGCGAGGGACCCGGCCGCGCAAGCCCCCTCGCCGCGACGCGGGACCTCGCCGCGCGGGCGGGCCCGGCCCGCGTCCGAGGCCCTGCCGCGCGGGCAAGCCGTGCTGGAGTCGATCCTGCTCGCCGCGGCGTATCCGCTCGGCCTGGTCCGCGCCGCCGAGGAGCCAGGGACCGGGCGCCGCGTCGTACAGTTGACCCCGCTGGGCCGATACGTCCTGGCGTCCGGCCCGACGCCCCCGCCCCGCCCGACCTTCGATCAGTTCCTCTTCGTGCAGCCCAACTTCGAGATGATCGCCTATCGGCAGGGCCTGACGCCCCACCTCGTGGGCAAGCTCAGCCGATTCGCCCACTGGTCGCAGATCGGGGCCGCGCTGGAACTCAGGCTGACGCGCGAGTCGATCATCTTCGGCCTGGAGGGGGGCCTGACCCCCGAGTCGATGCTGGAGACGCTCGGCCGTCATACCCAGAGGCCGCTGCCACCGGGTATCGTCGATGCCGTCCGCACCTGGGCGACGCGACGCGAGCGCGTGACGTACTACGCGGCGGCGACGTTGATGGAATTCAGCTCGACGGCCGAACGTGACCAGGCCCTGGAGTCCTGGCCGCCGAAGGAGGGGGAGTTGCCGACCCCGGTCGGCGAGCGGTTCCTGCTGGTCGACGACGAGCGGACGATCCCCTTCGACCGGTTCCGCCTGACGGGGGCGCGCGACTATCGACGCCCGCCCGAAGCCTGCGTGACGGTCGAGCCCGACGGGGTCTCGATGGCGCTGGACCCGTCGCGGTCGGACCTGCTGGTCGACGCCGAGATCGGCCGATTCGCCGACGAGGTCCCCGCGTCCCAAGCCGGGATGGGGAAGTCCGCCGATCACGGGACTCGCCGATTCACGGTCTCGGCCGCGTCGTTGCGACGGGGGATGAGTCGGGGCGTCAACCCGCCGCAGCTCGCCGACTGGTACTCGCGACGGACCGGCGGCGAGATGCCGCCCGCCGTCCGGCTCATCCTGGCATCGAAGACCTCCCGCGTCCCGCCGCTGAAGACGGCCCGCATGACGGTCCTCAACCTGCCGAGCGCCGAGCTGCTCGACGGCCTGCTCCAGCACCCCGCCACCAGCCTCTGCCTGGGCGAGCGACTCGGCCCCAAGGCCGTGTCGATCCCCGACGATCAGCTCGAGGCGCTTCAGAACGCCTTGAAAGAGCTGGGCATCCATCTGGATATGGAGCCCATCCGGCCGTAGGCCGAAACGGAATTCATTCCGTTTTTCCCAGTCAGCAGGCTGTTGCTACGTATCGTTCAATTCCCCGAGGTACCCGTGCGCAGATCGGCCGGTGCCGCCTTGACGGCGTGCCAACGGGACTTCTTGGATGAGGAACTGCCCGCCGAGCCGGGTTGCTCCTCTTCCGCCGCGGGGACGATCTTCAGATTGGTCGGCTCGGGTGACCGCTCCGGCGCGGGGGCCGGGATCGGGTGCCAGGCGATGCGCTTGGTGGGGACGGAAGCCGCCTGGGGCGTACGCTTCGCCCTCGCGGCGGCCACCGGGTCCTTGATCCCCAGCAGGCTGGGATGCGGGAGCGTGACGTCCTCCGGGTTGGCGGAGATCCGACGCACTTCGGGCTCCTCGGCGTCCGGCGACTGCGATCGTGCGATCGGAGTCAGAGTGCGCCGGACCCGTGGAGGCGTCTCCGGCGAAGGCGAAGGTGATCGCGATGGCGATGTCGGGCGGTTGTCGGCCACCAGGGTGCCGGAGCCGCGCGAGACCGGGGCATAGAGCGCCGTCAGGTTGTTGCGATCGAGCAGGTAGTAGATCGATCGCGGCGTCGCATAGAGGCCGTGATTGCCCTTGGGCTCGGCGAAGTTGCACACGCCCGCCACGTGGTAATCCGTCGTGAACAGGCCGCCACCGGATCGGCCCTGCTTGGGCGCGGTCAGGCACTCGATCGCCTCGTAGGATGGGTTGCCGGCGAGTCCCTGCATCCTCGGGTTGAGGATCTTCGTGAACCATGCCGTGGCGTCGCGACCCTCCGAGCAGCCGACGGTGAGCATCTTCATCGGCAGCGGCTCGCTCTTTGGCACCCAGTGCGCCGGCACGACCCGGCTGGCCGGCAGCTTCCGGCCCGGCCGGATCCGGATGAGCCCGACGTCCCGCGTGAAGTCGTAGTCGACCGCCTCGCCCTCGACCGATTCGAGATAGCCGACCTTCGGCGGGTTCGTGCTCTGCATCTTACCGTCGAACAGGTCGATGACGATCTTGCGCGGGAATCGCTGCGGCGGAGCCTGCTGGCGGGTGCCCTCGAGCTTGAAGATGTGGGCGCACGTCAGGATGAGCGACTGCTCAGGCGAACTGTGGATGATCGTCCCCGATCCGAAGCCGGTCGAATGCTGGCTGATGACCTTGATCCGGACGACGGTCTCCGACGGGTGGGGATTCACCGAGGTCACGGACCGCTGGGCCTCGGGCTCGGCCTCGGCGCGATCGTCGGCGTCGTCCCGTCGCGACCTCGGCCTGGCCCGGGCGGGCTCATCGTCGTCGTCCGACCCCGCCCGGGTCTCATCGCCGGCGCCGACGTGGGCGTTGGAGTTCTCCGGCGGCTGGGCCTTGGCCTTGGCGGCCAGGTAGAACCTCGCCAGCGCGTTAGCGGACTGGGGGCCGCTTGTGCGGTCGAGCTCCCGGCCGTCGGCGTCGACCACGAGGAAGGTCGGGACGCGATCGACGCGGTATCGGTTGGCGACCTCGGCATCCTTGTCGATATCGATCGACTTGACCGGGTATCGGTTGCGGATCAGTTCCTGGACGGCCGGGCGCACCTGCCGGCACGGTCCGCACCACTCCGCGTGGAAGTCGAGCAGGACGGGAGTGGCCGCCGCGTCGCTGGACGGGGCACCCGTGGCGGTGAGCAGGGCGAGCAACAGGGAGGCGATGGTCATACCGCGTGGACTCCTTTCCCTCGGGAGGGCCGGCCGCTCGACGCCGCGACGGCGACGGGCGCAGGCTGGACCAGCTCGGTGTCACGCGCCCCGAGACGAGGCGAGGAACAATCCGTTGGCTGGGCCTTCGACCGCGAGGAGGGCAAATGGGCCGTCGCCTCGGCGGACGACCAGAACCTGGCCTCGCCGGGTAGCAGTGGACGGACCGCGTCCGCGGGAGCGGACGTGTTCGCCAAAAGAAAGAGATGAAATTCGAGTGGACGCACGACATGCCGGAGACCGCGGTCCCCGACTCTTCCTTGGGCGGCGCGCCTCGCGCTGAGGGCCCCGCGACACACCCTCTTGGCATGTCGCGTCCCGCCGATCGAGCCGCGGATTCGTCGGTGCGCGCAACCGGTTTCACCGGCACGCCCGACGGGCCGCATCAGGCCCGACGACAGTCCCGTGGCGACGGCGTTTTCCCTCCTGGCCTTCGATCCACCCCGGCCTCCGGCCGGGAGTGTGCGAGATCCCGAGGGGTTCGCGTTCACCGCGGTGAGCCCCTTTTACTAGGTGTGGACGAGGAGTACCAGATCAGTTATCGGCTTTTCGCCCGCCGGCCTTGAGAATCTCTTTCCATCCGGCCACGAATCGCGATCTCATCCGTCCCGAGGCTCATCGGATCTCGCCAGGATCCTGTCGTCGTCGACACGAACCCGAGGATTACGTCGCATCGAGTAAAGGATTGCACGATTACCGTCTTGTAAAGCTCGCCGGGTCGCTTCAAGATAGCTAATCGGTCGAGAGACCGCGATCGGCTCAGTTCGAGCAGGCCACCGATGACGGTGGGATTGGCCGCGAGGGCATGCGATGAGTGACCGAGCACAGGTGGCGCTGGACATTCTCGATCGGATGTCTCAATTCACCGCCCTTGTCGACACCGATGGGCGTGTGCTCGAGGTCAATCGTGCGGCGCTCGAGCGAATCGGCCTGGAGCGGGAACAGGTCCTCGGCCGTCCATTCTGGGAGATGGCCTGGTGGCGATCCGGCCTCAATAAGACCGACGGGCTCCGGTCGGCCATCCTCAGGACGGCGGCCGGCGAGCCGATCCTTGGCAAGGTGGAAGTAGACTCCGCGGGCGATAACGGAGAGGGCGACGTGATCGCCTTCTGGCTCACACCCGTCCGCGACGATTCTGGCCGGGTCGAATCCGTCCTGGTCGAGGGCCGCCCGGTCGCGCCGAGGGAGACGGCCCGCGCCGGGCCGGCTCCCGAGCCCGGTAGGTCGCAGTCGGAGACCCAAGCGGCACCACCCGCGGAGGCCATCGCCGGGCCCGGGCCGCCCCTCGTCGCCCTGACCGAGTTGCTGCCGATCTTCGTCTGGACCGCGAGGGCCGACGGGTTCCTCACCTACGCGAATGACCACTGGCGCGTCTACACGGGTCGGCCGTGTGACGAGGCCCTGGGATGGGGCTGGACGTCGGCCCTGCACCCGGATGACATGGGGCGATGCCGCGAGAGGTGGGAACGGGCCGTGGCGGAGGTCCGGCCCTACGTCATCGAGCAACGCGTGCGCCGCGCCGACGGCGTCTCTGTCTGGCACACGGCCCTCGGCGTCCCGATCCTCGACGCGGCGGGGCGTGTGACCGGGTGGGTCGGGGCGACGATCGAGATCGACGACCGGAAACGGGCCGAGGAAGCATTGCAGGCGCGAGAGGAACAGCTTCGCCTGGCCCTGGAGGCGGCACATATGTCCGCCTGGGACCATAACCTCTCGACCGATCGGATCACGCTCTCAGTCAGCGAAAAATCCCTCTTCGGCGACGAGGCCGGGACGTACGACTACGGGGAATTGAACAAGCGAATACACCCCGAGGATCGGGAAGAGTACGTCCGCGCACGTCGAGAGCGAGCCGCGATTTCGCGGGAGGCTCGCTTCGTCCTGCCCGACGGGTCAATCCGGTGGGTTTGGACCCAGGGCCGATTCATTCACAACGAAGCCGGTGAGGCCGTGCGGGCGCTCGGCGTCACCATGGATATCACCGACCGGAAGAGCGCGGAAGATGCACTGCGGCGGAGCGAGTGGCGTTACCACTTCCTGTTCGAGACCATGGCCCAGGGCGTGATCTATCAGGACGCCGGAGGCGCCATCATCGACCTGAATCCCGCTGCGGAACGCATCCTCGGTGTCAGCTCCGTCGAGTTGAAAGGCCAGACCTCGGTGGACCGCGAGCCCTACTGTATCCGCGCCGACGGTTCGCCGTTCCCCGGATCGGAACACCCCGCGATGGTCTCGCTGCAGACTGGGCAGATTACCCGCAACGTCCTGATGGGCGTCCAGGACCTGAGGTCCGGCGACGACCGATGGATCGACATCACCGCCGTCCCGTTGTTCCGCGACGGAGACGAACGGCCCCACCAGGTCTGCTCGCTCTTCGATGAGATCACCGAGAGGAAGCGGGCCGAGGACGCGCTGCGCTCCAGCGAGCGGCAATTCCGGTCGATCTTCCTGGCCTCTCGAGACACGATCGTGATCGCCGACGACGAGGGCCGTTACACCGATGCGAACCCGGCGGCCGGCGAGCTGTTCGGCCTGCCGCGCGATCAGCTTGTGGGCCGTCATGGCGCGGAGTTCATCGATCCAAGTATCGATTTCCCCACGGCCTGGGCGGAGTTCCGTCGAACGGGGGGATCGCGCGGCATCTTCCGGCTGATCCGATTAGACGGCACGGTCCGAGAGGTGGAGCACTCGTCGACCCTGAATTTCCTCCCCGGCCGACACATGGCGATCCTTCATGATGTGACCGATCGGAACCGTGCCGAGGCGGCACTGCGCCGCTATGCGACGCGGCTGATGAGCCTTCGCGAGATCGATCAGGCCATCCTGACGATCCAGCCCCCCGAGAAGATCGCTCGGGTCGCCTTGCGCCACCTCTCCAGGATCGTCCCCTGCTGGCACGCCAGCGTCGTGTGGATCGATCCGGTCGCGAAGCAAGAACGGTTCCTCACCGCGATCGGCGCCTTGAGCCGGCGGATGCCGCCGGGGATGGAGGCCCCCCCGTTGGTGATCGCCCCGGAGGATCTCAGGTCGCTCAAGCGAGGCGGCTCGCTCATCGTGGACGACCTCCATGAGCAGGCCTCCCTGTCCAAGCGTCTCGAGCTGCTGAAGGAGGAGGGTGCGCGGAGCGTCGCGTGCCTGCCGCTGCTGGTCCGCGGCCGGCTCATCGGCTCGATCAACTTCTTCTCGGATCGCCCGAGGGCCTATATGTCGGAGAACGTTGAGGTGATTCGCGAGGCCGCCGACCAGGTGGCCATCGCGCTGCACAACGCCGGCCTTTACGAGGAGAATCGCCTGGCCCGGGAGCGTCTGGAGGTGCTCTCGCGGCGGATCATCCATGCCCAGGAAGATGAGCGGCGACAGATCGCCCGCGAGCTCCACGACGAGATCGGCCAGGCGATGACTTCGGTGAAGATCAACCTCCAAGGCCTCGTCAACCAGGCGGCCGGGCAGGACGAGAGGGCGATCGAGTGCATCGCGATCGTCGACGACGCGTTGAATCGCGTGCGCGGCATGGCCCTCGACCTACGCCCGGCGCTGCTGGACGACCTGGGGCTCGTCGCGGCGCTGCAATGGTACGTCGAGCGCCACGCCCGGCGTACGAACCTGGAGGGCCGGTTCATCGCCGACCCCGAGGACCTGCGCGCGGCCCCGGAGGTGGAGACGGCCTGCTTCCGCGTGGCCCAGGAGGCGCTCACGAACATCGCCCGGCATGCGCGGGCGAGCCGATTCAGCGTCGAGTTGTTGCAGCTCAACCACGGGCTGGAATTGATCGTCCGCGATGACGGATGCGGGTTCGACCCCGCCGAGGCGATGGTTCGGGCCGCGGGGGGTGCCAGCCTGGGACTCGTGGGGATGAATGAGAGGGTCGAGCTCGTCGGCGGCAAGGTCGCGTTCGTCTCGGCGCCGGGCAAGGGGACCGAGGTCCAGGTCTCGATCCCCGGGGGCACGCCGGTCTCCCCAAGGGCGAGTCGCCCGGGGAGCGGCCGATGAAACCGATCCGCGTCCTGCTCGCCGACGACCACACCCTCCTCCGCGCGGGCCTGCGTTCCCTCCTGAGTAGCCTGCCGGACCTCGACGTCGTCGGTGAGGCGTCCTCGGGCGAGGAAGCCCTGCTCCTCGTCGAGGCGCTCCGACCCGACATCCTCCTGTGCGACATCGCGATGCCGGGGATGAGTGGCCTGGAAGTGGCCGAGCGGGTCGCGCGGGACTTCCCCGAGACGCGTACGGTCATCCTGTCGATGCACGGCGAGAAGCCATACGCCATCCGGGCCCTGCAGGCCGGCGCCGTCGGTTACCTGCTCAAGGACGCCGGCACGGCCGAACTGGAGCTGGCCCTGCGCGCGACGGCCGGCGGTGGGGTGTACCTCAGCCCGGCGATCTCCCGGCAAATCGTCGCGGACTCTACCCGGACGGCCTCGACCCGCGCCGAAGACGCGGATTCGCTGACCGCCCGCCAGCGCGAGGTCCTGAAATTGATCGCCGAGGGGCTGACCACCAAGGCGATCGCCCGACGGCTGGACATCAGCGTCAAGACCGCCGACACGCATCGTGCCCAGTTGATGGAACGACTCGGTATCCACGACGTCGCCGGCCTGGTCCGCTATGCCATCAAGGCCGGCATCGTCCAGGCGGACGGGTGAGGGCCCGGCCCGACGGCCATCCCCGCTCGTGCAGCCCCGTCCCGTCGTCCTCGATCGCCGTCCCCGCTCAGGGTTTTTCCCGATGAGGATTCGGTAGAATTCCCGAGAGACGGGTGCCGCGATTCATTTCACTCTGGATCCTGGCGATGAAGGTATCGCCCTCGGCGCGACGTAACGGATGCCGACCGTCGTCGTCCGATTGCCACGATGCCGGGAGGGGTGAAGACCCTGACGCCCTTCGAGCAACGATCTTCCGAGTCCGTCCCGTTACGAAGCCGCCACGTGAGCAATCATGATGGAATCTCGATCCACATACCCGCTTCTCGAACTCGACCCGAAGTCCGGCGCATCGGGCACCGTCCCCGAATCGGTCGCCTTCATGGCCGGACCCGACGGCTCCGATGCGGGTGACGACGGCGAACCGGCCTCGATGAGCGGTGTCGAATCAGCCCATCGTCCGATCGATGAGCCGAACGGACGGGGACACGGCGGCCCCGCGGGCACCTCTGTCGAACCCGAACCGATCGATCCTCAACCGGAGACCGGGATTCCCCTGCGCCTTGTCATCGTCGACGATAGCCATATCTTCCTCGGGACCCTGCGACGCATCCTGGAAACCCTGCCCGGTATCGATGTCATCGGGATGGCGAACTCGGGGCGAGAGGCGATCAAGCTCGTCGACCGGATGCGTCCCGACGTGGTCCTCATGGACCTCACGATGCCCGAGATGGACGGCCTGGAGGCGTCACGCCTGCTCGCAACCCGGCCGAGCAGGCCGATGATCGTCATCATGTCCATCCATGATCTTCCGGGTTATCGGAAGGCAAGCCTGGTTTCGGGCGCCGACGCCTTCGTCACCAAGTCGGACCTGATCAACCAATTCCAGCCGCTGATGCGCGAGCTGTCCATCCGACCCAGACCGGAGGGACCTCGACAGTTATGACACTCGCCATCGGCCAAGCCCACTGGATTTGACCTGTCTGAGCAGCACGACCACGACCCGCGTGACATCATCCCGATCGCCGGGGCCGTCGAAGCCTGTCCCGGACTCTAACCCGAAGAGAGCACACACATGGCTGTATCCCCGAAGCGCGAACTACGCACGTTCCCCGCCGCCGAGGCATCGGCCACGCACGTTGGAAGTGCCGATCGTACGGATCTTCACGCGCTCCTCACGACCTTGAGGCAGATCATGGCGGACTGTCGACACGACGGGTGGCCCGTCGCGGATCGAGAGGGTCTCGAGAGCTGGGAGGACGATCACCACGTCTATTTCGAGGCGGCCCTGCCCGACAGTGGACGGGATATTGACATTAATGTTCATCAGGGTCTATTCATGATGCGTATGGAAAAGGGGCCCGGGGAATCCGGCTTGAACGGCGAGCCGCTGGCGAGCTGATGGCGGCCGACGCGGCCCCTACGGCCACGACCCCGGGGGATTCCCGATCCCGGATGGCGGGTGCGACCGATCCGGGATCCGGGGCGCCGAAGGCTTGGGCTGGTTCCGGTCGGGGGACCGAGCCCCGTCGTGCGACGCCACCCTCGGCCCGACCCTTGTAGGAGCCGGCTCCGTCCGGCGATCTTCGGCGTACCCGAGCTACGAAGGTCCCATCACGGGGGCGAACGGCTCGACCGGCCGGGGATTGACCGTGGCCCGGCCGCCCTCGGCCTGTCGGCGTCGGATTTCCTCCTCGATGGCGGCGACCTCACCGGCATCGACGAGCACTTCGAGGGAGAGGTCGACGACGTATCGGCCGCCCGGCGGCAGGGTGACGACGCGACCGCGGGCCTTCTCGAAGGGGAGCTTGTTGGGGTAATTCGTGGCGGGCTCCAGCCCGGTGACATATCCGTCGCGCAGGCCGGCCGTGTTCTTCCACAGGGTGAACGCCGGGAGCTGGTCCTTGCGGAACCGGAGTACGACCGCCTTGTCGCCCTCGCGGTCGCGGAGCATGGCCAGGGTCGGCCCGCCGTGCAAGTCGTAGTAATACGCCTGCTCGGCGAAGCCCGGCTCGGGTGCGTCGTAGGTATCGTGGCGGTCGATGCCCTCCTGGGCCCGGGCGTCGCGCGGGGTCACGCTCCGGATCGGCGCGACGAACCGGGCGCCCTCATCGAGGAAGGGCGGCCCGAAGTTGCAATGATAGAGGATCTGCATCTCGACCGGCTGATCCTTGAGGTTGACGAACTCGTCGTGGATCGACAGCCGATTCGAGCCGGGCACGGTGGCGTACCGGGCCTCGAGGCGGATCTGCGGCCCGAACAGCCGCGACTCCTCGACATGCCCCTCGATGACGATCTCGTGGGGCGCCTCGGCGTCGACGTGCACGGCGACATACGAGGCGGGGATGTTCGCGATCCGGCCGTGCAGCCCGAATGTGGCATGGCCTTCCGATCCGTCGGGATGCACCGTCTTGACCTCGAACGGCGCCCCGTTGTTCTCCAGCCCGCAGCGGGACATGAGCTCGTCGTAGCCGTCGAGCCAGCCCAGGCCGCCGTTGGCCATCAGGTTGACGAACGACGGATGGACCGGGCCATCGGTGATCGGCGACTCCCAGCCCAGGTAATTGCCCAGGTAGAACCCCTTCCACAAGCCCATGCCCCGCGTCGGCACGACCGCGAATCGCAGCGCGCCGTTGTCGACCACGATCAGGTCGACCCCGTCGCGACGGCCGCCCCGCAGCCGACGCTTGCTCACCGACCAGGGCGCCGTCACGGCCAGGCCCAGTTGCGCCGCATCCACCGTCATATCCTCGACCCACACCTCATGCGAGACATCCGTCAGGGTAAATGTCGGCATATTCTCTTTCGCTTTCTCGAAAAGTCCTCATCCGCCAGCCCCGGCGGCCGATCCCGGCCCGCGCCCGCGGGCGTCCGGATGGTCGTCCTGCCCGCCGGCCGCGACGGGCGATCGGAGCGACTTATCCTATTGCCTCGCGCGGGTCGAATCCAGCGGCTGCCCAATTCGGGCCGCGTATCCATCAGATTCGGCACGCTTGTTGCAGTTCTTATGCTCCCCATACGGCCCCGACGCATCCTCCGAACGGCCAAGGAAATGGCCCGATTCCGGGAGGAAGCGGCCCGATCCTACGGGCGGACATGATGGCAGGCGGGGCCCGATCCAAAGATGAGTTAATCGCACCAGGTCGAATGCACGCACGGGTCCGGGGCGACCTCTTGCACGGAGAGGTCGAGCCGGACCTTTTCGTTGCGCGACGATCCGGGACGGGCAACCGATCGTCGGCCGCGATCGGATTCGTCGACGAAAGTCGCCGGCATGTTGACGCGAGCCGTCCTCGCGGTTTAGCCTGAACCAGAGGCTGAAAGCGGGTTTCCATTCCGTTTTCGAACGTGTGGCCTCGGCTCTTCGGCCGATATCTCCCGGCCCGAAATCCGGGAGTGGATCGAAACGATCACGAATAAGGAGATCGACTCCCATGGCAGAGGTCAACGACCGGAGAATGATGGAGTCGGATTGCCCGGACTGCGCGGCAGTCCCGCTCTCGCGGCGCGAGTTTGTCCGGGGCGTCGGGGCCGGCGTCCTGGCGGCTTCGGCCCCATTGCTGGGCCGGGCCTCCGCGGCGGAAGGGCCGGCCAAGATCGGCCCGTCCCCTTCGTCGGCCGCCGAGACCGCCGTCGCCCGGTTCCACAAGTCCCTGACCAAAGAACAGCGCAAGGAACTGTGGTTCCCGTTCGACCACCCCAAGCGGTCGATGGTCAACAACAACTGGAACATCGTCAAGCCGTCGATCAGCGACCTGAGCACCGAGCAGCAGGCCGTCTGCCAGGAGATCATGAAGAGCCTGTGCAGCGAGGAGGGCTACGAACGGTTCATGAAGCAGATGGAGGACGACGCGGGGGGATTCGAGAACTACCACGTGGCCGTCTTCGGCGAGCCGGGGACCGACAAGCCATTCGAGTGGGTCCTCTCCGGCCGGCACGACACGCTCCGGGCCGATGGCAACAGCGTCGAGGGTGCCGCCTTCGGCGGTCCGATCTTCTACGGACACGCCGCCGACGGTCACGACACCGAGGACGCCAAGCACACCCATAACGTCTGGTGGTACCAGGGCGAGCAGGCGAACAAGATCTTCAAGACCCTCGAGCCGGCGCAGCGGACCCAGGCCCTGGTCGACCGGGCCGAGCAGGACCGGCCCGCGGTGATCAAGCTCAGGGGCGACCATCTTCCCAAGACCGGGCTGGACATCGCCGGCCTCGACGGCCAGCAGAAGGCCATGGTCCGCGACCTCCTCGAGAAGATGCTCAGCCCCTTCCGCGCCACCGATGCCGCCGAGGTCCGCGAGTGCCTCGACATCAACGGCGGCGTCGACAAGCTCCGCCTGACCTTCTTCAAGGAAGGCGATCTCGGCAACGACGGCGTCTGGGACATCTGGAAGCTCGAAGGACCCGCCTTCGCCTGGTTCTTCCGCGGCTCGCCCCACGTCCACACCTGGCTCAACGTGGCGCGGCATGCCTGACCCTTGGTCGTGGTGGCAGGTGGCAAGTGACGAAGGTGCATCGTCATTCTCTAGCCACTTGCCACTCGCTTCTCGCCACTTTTCCTGTACCGGTCACCCGATTTGGCGATGAACGTGAAACCATTCCCTTGGAAGTGTGGCCGCTGTCGTGAGCGTGCGGTTCACCCGGCGATCTTGGATACGTACACGGCCGACCTGGACCACGGTGGCCGAATACATTCGGTCTCGTTGTCCGATTTTCAGGTTCAGAAATGCCAGAATTGCGGCGCGATCGTCCTGGACGACGAAGCCAATCGCAGGCTGAGCGATGCCCTTCGGTCGGCGGCTGGACTCTTGTATCCCGCCGAGGTCCGCTCGCAACGAGAATCGCTGAAGCTGTCGCGGAAAGAATTGGCCCGATATCTCCAGATTGCCGAGGCCACGCTTTCACGATGGGAAACCGGGGCCCAGATCCAGCAGCGATCCATGGATAAACTTCTGCGAGGATTCTTCGGCGTCGAGGAATTTCGCCGATTTCTCGGTGTCCCTGACCCGGCCCCGGCGATGCCGTCGCAACGGTCCGACGCCGAATCCGTAGCGACACCCAAGGGCACCCAGAAGGAGACGATGTGGATTCCGGCGAGCGTTCTTGGCTCGCGCCCATAACGGTCCCCGTGCGCCGAATTCCTCGTTTTTCCGTGTTGGCCTCGCCGTTTTCCGGATCACAGCCAGCGTTGCCGGGATCGCATAATCCAACCTCTACCCCGGCTTGATGGATCGCGATGTGTCGGAGAGGCACTCGAACCGGATCCGCTTTATGGAAGGAGCGAACCCGCCATGTCCGAGGCCGATCCCTCGCCGCGAAAGCCCCGACGCCGACTCGCCATCACGCTGCGGGTGCTGATGCTCCTGGTCCTGGTCATCGCCGTCGGCCTGGGCTGGAAGGTCAACCGTGCCCGCGTGCAAAGACAGGCCGTGGCGCGAATCAAACGAGCGGGGGGTGCTCTCGGCTACGATTACACATACACATTGGTGGGATCGTCCTGGGCTCCGGCCTGGCTACGAAGGCTGGAGTCGGTCACGATGAGCTACCACCTACCGGGCGGCGAAGCGGCGGATTCCCGGTCCGCCCGGCCGGGAGCAAGCGACCCGATCCGGTCGTTCCGATTTTACGGCGTCAACCCCGATACCCTGCCGATCACCATCTCATTTCGCGTGACCTTCTCGTTGAAGGGAGTGGAGGCCGAGGCGCTGCCCGGTCTCGAGAAGATCGAAAACATGACGATCGACGAGATCGAATCCGCTCTCGAGAATGCCAAGTCGTTCGACGAAGAACTGGCGCAGGCCGTCGCGGGCATCGTGCGCGAGTCGCCGCCGATCAAGGCCGATCGGTCGGTCCAAACGGCGAAGCTCGAGGTCGATCGCTCGGTGATGTCCGGTTCCTCCCGGAAGACGGATGCCCCGCGCGACGACGTCCGCGCGCTGTGGAGGCGGCTTGAGAGTCGAGAAACGTATGAATCACCCTGGCAGCCGGCCTGGCTACGACGATTGATCGGTGACGAGTACTTCCAGGAGGTGACTGCGGCGAGTTTCCACCGGGCGGTGACGGACGATCAACTGGCACCGATCGAAGACCTCGATTGTCTCCGTAAACTCACAATCGGGAACGAGAATCGCGTCACCGACGCCGGACTGGCACACCTGGCCGGCCTGACGCGTCTCCAGAACCTGGATATCTGGGACGCCAGCGGCATCACCGACGCCGGACTGGCGTGCCTGGCCGGCCTGGTCCACCTTCGGAAGTTGCATTTCTCCAAGGCGCCCGGCATTACCGGCACCGGGTTGGCGCACCTGGCGAAGCTGACCGAGCTCCGCGATCTCGGCATCTCTTCCACCGGCATCACCGGCGCGGGACTGGCCGAGATCGCACGTCTGCCACACCTCGAGAAGCTGCGTCTTAATCGGATCAGCGACGCCGGGATGGCCCACCTCGCCAGACTCACGGAGCTCCGGGAGCTCGACCTCTCGATCAACTCCATCACCGAGGCCGGCCTAGCTCACCTGGCGGGCCTGACCCAGCTCCGGACGCTGGATCTCTCCCACAACAAGATCACCAACGAGGCGTTGGTTCACCTGTCGGGCCTGACCCGGCTCCAGACTTTGGACCTTTCCCACAACAAGATCACCGATGCCGGACTCCGCCATCTCCGGGGCCTGCGCCAGCTCCGCAAATTGAACCTCGACTTCACCTGGGTCCGGGACGAGGCGGTCGCCGCAATGAAAGACGCCAACCCCGGACTGGCCGTAACACGTAGCGGGCGGCCCGGGCTTTTCGAATAGCCAATCCTATCCGGGCATACGGAATGAATTCCGATCGACCCGTTGTCCCGAAGCCGGGGCCCACCCTGCGGAAATCCGATGGTATTGGTTCGTCTGGCCTATCGGCCCGGCCCCGGCCGGCTCCGGACCGGCCGCAATCCCGCCGTATCGTTGCGGAGGATCGGCACATCCCGGTATCGTCGGGCCGAACGGATGTGCCGGGGATGGGACATGAACCCGCCGCCCCGCACAAGGCGATTGTCCGAGTCGCTCACGATCTCCTCGCCGACCGGCATGTCCTCGTCCGGATGGCCATCCTCATCCTGGCACCATTCGAACACATTGCCTTGGATGTCGAACAGGCCGAACGGGTTGGGCATCAGCGACCCGACCGGGAAGGGGCGGTCCGCGGAGTTCACGAGGGAGCAGGCATACCGTAGGATCAACTCATCCGAGTCGCCGAACGATTTGCTGGTCGTCGTCCCCGCCCGGCAGGCGTACTCCCACTCGGACTCGACGGGAAGGCGGTATCCCGTCCTGGACAGGAAGTCCGCGGGGATCCGCATTCCCGCCGCAGATTTGCCGTCGGAGTTGGGCTCGTAGGCCCATTGGTCTCGCGGAAGACCTTCCCGATCGCTGAGCCAGTTGCAATAGGCCACGGCGTCGTACCAACTGACCCGGGTCTGGGGCAGGTCGGGGTCCGCGTCGGCGAATGCGGCGTATCGATCGCGAAGGTCGGGTGTCTGGTCCAGGAAGCGACGGAACTGGCCGACGGTCACCTCGGTCGTGGCGATGTCGAAGGGGCGGACCCGCACGATCTTCCGACCCTCGTTGTTCACCCGCCAGGGTTCGTCATCCGGCGAGCCCATGTGGAATTCGGCCTCCCCCGCGAGGACGGCCATCGTCTGCCCGTCGCGGTTCAGGTACCAGCGCCTCGGACCCTCGACGCGTCCGGTCGCCAGCCCGTCGACGGCCGCGCTGGCGCGGTCCGATTGGCCCCAGGTCCGGAGCAACCACCCCGACGCGGCATGTACCGCCGGGTCCGGCGCGTCCCGATGGAGTGCGACGATCTCCGGGGTAAGCTCCGATCGGCGAGCCTTGGAGAGGGATTCGATGCCGAAGCGTCCCAGGGCCAGCAGGAGCGCCGTTTGCGTCGAAGCATCCGCCTCGAGGCGCAGCCGGTCGATCAGGGCCGTCGGATCGCATCCGAGCGGGCCCATGCGATCGATGAGATGGGATCGAATCCGAGGGTCGGTACTTTGGCGGAGGAGCGGCCAGACCACGTCGGCCCGGCCGAGCCGGAGCAGGGCGATGGCGGTGTTGGCGATCGATGCGGCGGTCCGGTCCCGCGGATCGGCCTGGTACGTCGCGTTGAGGGTGGCGAGGGCTGCGTTCAACGCCTCGACCGCGCCTGGACCTTCGCTCCATTTCGAGGCCAGCAGCACCGCGAACTCCCCCGACCCGGCGTCGCCGATCAGCTCGGCCAGCAACTCGGGCCGGTCCTCCGCGTAGCCAG
This sequence comes from Isosphaeraceae bacterium, assembly GCA_052148775.1. GTDB lineage: Bacteria > Planctomycetota > Planctomycetia > Isosphaerales > Isosphaeraceae > CAVZRC01. Next base: position 19,632 of record JBKQHM010000453.1, read on the forward strand.
CGAGGATCGAGGCGACGAGCGGCCGGTCCTCGGCCCGGTCGCGGAGCAACTCGGCGAGCGCCGGCACGAGCCGGCCGCGGACCGGCCGGAGCAGGTCGACCCACGCCGGCACCAGCAGCGACGGCTGTCCGGCGAGCTGGCGGGCCATCGGACCGGCGAGACCGGCCCAGCGCCCGCTCCCCGGGTCGTAGCTCGCCAGCGCGACGGCCGCCCGGAAGGCCAACGTGGCCGGAAACCCGGGGGATTCCGCCGCATGCCAGAGCCGGGGCACCAGCGCGGCCCGTCGCGGCCGGAGGGCGTCGCGCACGATCAGGAACTCGTCGGGATCGGCCTCGAGCATCGCCGCGAGCAAGGCCGGGGCCTGGCTCGCATCCTCGGGGAGCAGCGCCAGCCGGGCGTGTCGGCGCGGGGCCGGTCGCGTCGAAGGGTCCGCCACCACCCGGCTCAGCTCGGGGTCGGCCCATCGTCGGTAGCCGGCCAGCTCGTCGACGATGGATGGGACCTGCACGATGTCGGCGTCGAGCAGCCGCCGCACCAGCCCTCGGGCCTGGACCCGACGGCGGTCCTCGTCGATCTTCTCGCGGACGAAGAGCAGGAGAAGGCCGAGCGCGGCCCCGGCCATCGCCATGCCGCCGACGCGCATCAGGTGGTGCCGGGCCGCCGCCCGCATCATGGCACGCTGCGGGACCGACCAAGTCGCGGGATCGGTGAACGCCCGGATCGACGCCCATTCCATCAGCGAGGGGAGCTGCTTGCGCTCCGGCTTCGCGCCCCAGAGCGAGGCGCGCTCGGCCAGCCTCAGCCCCGCCCGGCCACGCCGCGTCTCCCTTTGCTTGCGCGCCAGCCACTCGCGGATCGACGGCACCAGGTAGTCGTGCGTGAGCTGATAGTACCTCGGATCCTCGGATATCGTCGTCGGATCCGCCGCGACCACCGGCGTGAGCAGGCGCGTCTCGGAGTCGAGGATCCGCATCAGCGCATCGAACCGGCCGGGGTCGTCGCGGTAGCTGGCCGATTCGAGTAGCTCCCGATGCGAACGGACATGGCCCTTGATGTCCGCACCCGGCCCGGGCAGGAGCGCGGCCAGGACCCGACTCGCCGCCTCGGCGTGCAGCCGATGCTCGGGCGTCGCGTTCGATGAGTCGAAGGTCTCGTCGAGGAACCGGACGCCGATGCCGACGGCCCCGCCGAGGTTGCGGAGGGACTCGGTCGTCCAGGGGCGGCCCTTGACCATCTCGGCGAGCAGGGCGAGGCGGACCGGCATCACGGCCCCATCCTCCTCGATCATCGCGACGGCCTGCTCGACAAACGAATGCTGCTCCGGGCTCATCGCCGACGGTGAGGCGGGCAGCGCCCCATAGGCCGCGCCGAAGGCCGCCAGGACTTTTCGCGCGTGCGCGGTCGGGAAGAGGTCGACGGCGGCGGTGTTCTCTCCCTCGATGACCCGGACTTCGAGCTGACGCATGAACCGGCTCGATGCCATCCAGAAGTCGACCCGGACGATGAGGAGGGCCTGGAGCCGGTCGCCGTCGCACTGCCTGAGGGCCAGGAGCAGCTCCGTCTCGG